>CAZYOU010000073.1:0-14083 GCA_964649315.1 uncultured Stakelama sp.
ACAAGCCGCAGGACGAATATGCCGATAGCTGGAAATGGGACGGCGCGATCGAGGACCTGACGCTGTTCTACGGCCTTGGTCGTGAACTGGCCGATGGAGATCGCTGGCCCAACTGGTACAAGACCGCCGAATTCCGCGCGATCCGCGATGCGTCGCGCGCGACGGTGAAATAGGCGCGATTGAGATGACGAAGCTGGTCCAACCCGCCGAATGGGCGCGGCACAAGGCGGTGTGGATCGGCTTTCCCAGCCATCCCGAATTGTGGCTGGACGATATCGATCCGGCGCGCGAAGAAGTCGTCGCCTTTGCCCGTGCGGTTCATGCCGACGGCGCGGGCGAAAAGGTGATCCTGGTCGCCGCTGATGAAGAGGCACGCGGTGCGGCACGGCGTCTGGCCCCCTTTGCCGAGGTGATCGTCGAGCCGTTCGGCGATATCTGGCTGCGCGATACCGCACCGATTTTCGTCTCGCCGAATGATGCGCGCGATTTTCGGTTCAACGGCTGGGGCGGCAAATATGATCTGCCCGGGGATGACGATATCGGCGCGCGGCTGGCCCGCACCCGCCGGGTCGAGCTTGAGACCTGCGACTGGGTGCTCGAAGGCGGCGCGATTGACGGCGACGGCACCGGGCTGGTGGTGACGACCGAACAGTGCCTGCTCAACCCCAATCGCAACCCTGGCTTCACGCGCCCGATGATTGCCGACATGCTCAAACGCGATCTCGGCTTTAATGATATCCTGTGGCTGGGCGAGGGGCTGCTGAACGATCATACCGACGGGCATGTCGATAATTTGGCGCGCTTCGTGGCGCCGGGGCGGATCGCCATCCCCGAAGGATCGGAGAATGACCCCAATTGGCGCGTCTATCAGGTCGCGGCCGAAAAAGCCGATGCGTTCGGCGTGGAGGTCGTCCGTGTGCCCTCACCCGGGCGGATCCTGCATGATGAAGAGATCGTGCCGGCCAGCTATATGAACTTCTATATCGGCAATGCGGCGGTCGTCGTGCCGCTTTATGGCGCGCCGAATGATGCGGCGGCGGTTGAGGCTTTTGCGACCCTTTTCCCCAATCACGATGTTATCGGCCAGCGCGCCGATCATATCCTGACCGGCGGTGGCAGCTTCCACTGCATCAGCCAGCAGATTCCGGGGTAACCGATGACCGAGATTACCGTCGCCGCGCTGCAACTCGCGTTTGGCCCCGATATCGATGCGAACATCGCTAATGTGTCCCGGCTGGTGCGCGAGGCAGCGGCGAAGGGCGCGCAAGTAATCCTGCCGCCCGAATTGTTCGAGGGCGAGTATTTCTGCCGGGTCGAGGACGAGGGGCTGTTCGCCACCGCCATGCCGGTCGGCGAGCACAAGGCGGTGCGGGCGATGCAGGCACTCGCCGCCGAGCTGCGCGTGACGATCCCCACCAGCTTTTTCGAGGCAGATGGCCCGCATCACTATAATTCGCTCGCGATGATCGGCCCCGATGGCGCGGTGCAGGGCGTCTATCGCAAAAGCCATATCCCCGACGGACCGGGCTATGAGGAGAAATTCTATTTCCGGCCCGGCAATACCGGTTTCAAGGTGTGGCCGGGGCCAGCCGGGGCCGAGCGCACGACGCTGGGCGTCGGTATCTGCTGGGATCAATGGTATCCCGAAACCGCGCGCGCGATGATGCTGATGGGGGCGGAACTGCTATTCTATCCCACCGCGATCGGCAGCGAACCGCATGACGAGGGACTGGATACCGCCCGGCTATGGCGGCGCGCGATGGTGGGGCATGCAGTTTCGAACGTGGTGCCGGTGATCGCCGCCAACCGGGTCGGGACCGAGCACGGCCAGACCTTTTATGGCACCAGCTTCATCACCGACGAACGCGGCGACATTATCGCCGAGCTGGGCCGCGAAGAGGAGGGCGTGATCACCGCCACGCTGGATATCGACCGAGTGAAGCGCCACCGCGCCGCCTTCGGCTTCTTCCGCGATCGCCGCCCGGAGCTGTACGGGCGGCTGGTGCAGGATATTTAGCGCTTCTGGAAACCGACATTGTCGGTGAGCACGATCGGGCGGCTGCAGCCGTCGAGTGTGCGCACCACCGCCGCGATATGCTGGGCGTCCGGTTCCTGACCGAGAGGCCGGGTGCCGATCGCCTTGCCGGATTTCACCGTCGTGATGCGGTGATCATTGCACGCTGGCTTTTCGACTTTGGCGGGGTCTGCTTGTTCGCTCGGCTCGGCCGAACGTCCGGCAGCAGCGGGAACCGCCACCGCAATGCTGGCCATTGCAGCCAGTGAAAGCACCAGAAAGGCACGCATAGCACTCTCCCTCTTTTGGTACGGTTGCGATATCAAAAATCGAAAGGGATGTGAATGACTTCATTGACCAATGACGCCACCGTGACCGCGCATGAGCCGCTGCCGATCACCCGGTTCATCGGCGGTGATGCGGGTCAATGGCGTGTCACGTCGATCACCGCGGTACAGGGCGCGACCGTGCCGGTCGCTGACTTCCTCGACATCAGCAATATGAGCGGGGCCATCGACAGCCGCTGGCACCTGCGCGGCACCGCGAGCAATCTGCGCTACACAACTGCTGAAGAGCGCCGTCAACTACTGGCAAAGCAGGAAGGGCTGGGGCGACCGGCCTCGACTCGTGCGGCGCTGATCCCGATCCGCAAATCCGCCGCCTGGTGGGCGATGGCGCAGGATGAGCGACGCGCCGTTTATGAGCAGGGTAGCCATTTACCGATCGGGCTCGATTATCTGCCCGGTGTGGCGCGCAAACTCTATCATTCACGCGATCTAGGCGAAGATTTCGATTTCCTCACCTGGTTCGAATTCGCGCCTGAAGATGAAGCGGCGTTCGATCATATGCTCGATCGGCTTCGGACGTGCGGTGAATGGGCCTATGTCGACCGGGAGGTCGATATCCGGCTGACGCGGCTGGGTTAGCTGATCGTCCTTTACAGGTACCATCCTCTTCTCCGTTCGTGTCGAGCGAAGTCGACACACCCTGCGCAGCGCTCGTGGCCCGTCCCTCGACTTCGCTCGGGACAAACGGGTGGGGGGTGCGGTCTAGCCTCCGTCGCGCACCTCGATCGCCCGCGCGAACACCGCTTCGAACATCTCCGCCGTCAGTCGCCCGGTATTCTGGTTGTAGCGCGAGCAGTGATAGCTATCGATGAGGATGCGGCCATCGGGCATCCGGTGCTCGGCCAGATGCCCGAAGCGCGCCTTGGGCAAACGCCCGCCCAATATCTTCACCGCCGATTGATGGGCGATCTGCCCGAGCGCGATGAAGATGCGGGCGTTGGGCAACGCGCTGGCCTGCCGCTCTAGAAACGGGCGGCAGCTATGGATTTCGGCCGGTGTCGGCTTGTTGGCAGGCGGCAGGCATTTCACGGCGTTGATGATCATCGCGCCGTTCAGCACCAACCCGTCATCGGGCGTCCCCGCATAGGTGCCTGTCGTCAGCCCGAATTTGGCGAGCGTGTTGAACAGCAGTTCGCCCGCGAAATCGCCCGTGAAAGGTCGCCCCGTGCGATTTGCCCCATGTTTGCCCGGCGCGAGTCCGATAATGCCCAGCCACGCACCCGGATCGCCAAAGGCAGGCACGGGGGCGTTCCACCAATCGGGAAATTCCACGCGCAGTTCTTCTCGAAAGCCGACCAGCCTGGGGCAAAGAGGGCAATCATGCGGTGGCTCAGTTGAGGCAAGCGGGCTTGGCGCGAACATGGACTGGCGATAGGCGGGGCGGATGCCGATGCCAAGCAACGTCCCGCATTATGCGATTGCGCTCGGTTCGAACCGAGCGGGGAGGTTGGGTAATCCAGCCAAAATGCTCGCGGCGGCGCTCACGCAGATCGGCGGGGTGGTCAGCGCATCGCCCTTGGCGGTCACCGCGCCGGTCGGCCCGTCGATCCGGCGCTATGCCAATCAGGTCGCGATCATCGCGAGCGACGAGAGTCCGCCTGAGCTGCTCGTGCGGCTTAAAGCGATCGAAACGGCTTTCGGTCGGCGGCGTGGGCAGCGATGGGGCGCGCGAGTCATTGATCTCGACATCATCCTGTGGAGCGAAGGCGCCTGGGCCTCGCCCGGGTTGACGGTGCCGCACGCCGCATTTCGCGATCGGATGTTCGTGCTGGGGCCACTTGCGGCGATCGCGCCCGACTGGCGTGATCCGGTGACGGGGTTGCGCATTCGCCATTTGCAAGCGCGACTGGCACGGCCCCTGCCCCTAATGCCTTGTTGACCGCTTGGGATTGCGCTCCTAACGGCATCCGACACGCGCATGGCCGATGCATTGGTCGGGGCCCGTAGCTCAGTCGGTAGAGCAACGGACTTTTAATCTGTAGGTCTCGGGTTCGAATCCCGACGGGCCCACCAGCCGGATCATGCCATGCCGCCAGCCGATACTGTTATCGAAGAGGTCCGCTACCCGCCCTGGCTGTTTTACGCAGCGGGCGCGCTGGCGCTGGCGGTGATCGTCATCGTGGTGCTGGGGATGACGGTGGCACGCGGGCAAGGCGCGGCAATCGACCGCGCGATCATGCTGGCGATGCGCCCGCCTTCGGTGGTGGCCGCAGCGCAGTCGCCGGGCGGCTTTCGACAGGTGATGATCGATATCACCGCGCTGGGCGGCGGCACCGTGCTGACGATGATCGTCGCGAGTACCGCCGGGTTCCTCGCGATGCGGCGGCATTGGCTGACGCTAGCGCTGGTGCTGGGCGGCACGATCAGCGGGTCGCTGGCGGTCGGGATGATCAAGACATTGGTCGGTCGCCCCCGGCCGAGCGTGATCGATCATCTCGTCGATGCCTGGTCAGCGAGCTTCCCGAGCGGCCATGCCGCCAACAGCGCCACCATCTATCTGACGCTGGCGTTGTTGCTGATGCAGATCGTCGAGCAACGCGCCGTGCGCTGGTATTTGATCGCTGTGGCGGTGCTGCTTGTCACCGCAATCGGGGTCAGCCGGGTGTATCTGGGGGTACATTGGCCAAGCGATGTGCTTGCCGGGTGGAGCTTTGGCACGCTTTGGGCACTTGCCTGGTGGTCGCTGGGGGGCTGGTTGCGCGTCAGGCGCGCGCAAGGATCGCCTTTGCTGCCTTGAGGTGCGGCGCGTCGATCATCTTCCCATCAAGGCTTAGTGCCCCCGCGCCGGGATTGGCGGCGAACAGATCGATAATCGCTTGCGCGCGCGCAATTTCCTCGGCGCTCGGGGAAAAGGCCGCATTGATTACCGGCACTTGCGACGGGTGGATGGCCATCATTCCCGTAAAGCCATCGCGCCGCCCCCGCGCGGCATAAGCCGCCAGACCATCGATATCGCGGAAATCGGGATAGACCGTTTCGATCGCGGCAACGCCTGCTGCATACGCACCGAACAGCGTTAGCGACCGTGCAAGCTGGTAAGGCGCGGTATAGTTGCCATCGCTTTCACGCGCGGTGGACGCGCCAATCGCTGCCGGCAAATCCTCCGCGCCCCACGTTAGTCCGCATAGTCTAGGTGTGACCCCCGAATAGCTGCCGAGCGCAAACACTGCCGCCGGGGTTTCGGTCGCGATCGGCAGGATCATGATGCCGCCCGTCAGTTGCGCATCGAGTGCCGCGAGCGATGCGCCGCCTTCGGCCTTTGGCAACACGATCCCATCGGGCTTGGCCGGAAGGATCTCGGCGAGATCGTCGCACGAAAGCCCCGAATCGAGCGGATTGATCCGCACGAACAGCAATTGCCGACGCGGCTCGGCCAGAAAGGCCGCCACCGCTGCACGCGCGGCGGGCTTTGCGGCCAGCGTCACCGAATCCTCCAGATCGAGGATCAGCGCGTCTGCATCCAGCATTGCTGCCTTGGCCATGCGATCCGGCCGGTCGCCGGGCACGAACAGCAGCGAGCGGTGCCGGGGGGGTGCCATCAGAGGGGGTGTCGGATCAGGCATTGTCGCTCCTGCGGGTTAAGGACCGGGCTAGCATAGCCAAACTGTTCCAAGAAAGCGGTGAAAGGGTTTGATACTTTATACCATCACATTATAAGCGCGGGTCAAAGTGCAGCTTGCTGGGGATTAACGATGATGCGTTCGATGTGGTTGGTTGGTGTCGCCTTGGGGGCGCTGGCGCCTGTTCAGGCGATGGCGGGGCCGGGAAGCGCCGCCGTGCCTGCCCCCGTACCGCCAATCGACGCCGCTGCGGAAGCGACCGCCGATGCGCAGTCGGGTCCGCGTGATGACATTATCATCACTGCGCCCGTCCAGCGCCGCGAGGATGAAGTGCTGCAAGGCACATCGGTGCTGAAGGGCGATGTTCTGACGCGCAGCCTGCGTCCGACGATCGGCGAAACGCTGGCGCAGCTGCCGGGTGTGTCGGCAACCTCATTTGGCCCCAATTCATCGCGCCCTGTGCTGCGCGGTCTGCAGGGCGAGCGCATTCGCGTGCTGACCGACGGGATTGGGTCAATCGACGTCTCGAACACCTCGGTCGATCATGCCGTGGCGATCAACCCCCTGCTTGCCGATCGAATCGAAGTGCTGCGCGGGCCAAGCGCGTTGCTGTTCGGCTCGTCGGCACTTGGCGGTGTCGTCAACGTTATCGATTCGCGGATTCCACGCAGCATACCTGACGCCGGTTTTCGTCTGAACGCGATCGGCACCTATGGCAGCGCATCCGAAGAGCGTACCGGGCAGCTGGCGGGCGATGTCGCCATCGGTCGGCTCGTGCTGCACGCCGATGGTTCCTACACGCGGACGAGCGATCTGCGGATCGGCGGCTTTGCGCTGACCCCCCAGCGCCGTGCCGAGGCACTCGCGTCGAGCCTTGAGCCGGTCGATCCGGCCGACGAGGAACCGATCGACTTTGCGGCCAATGCCGCGATCCGCGACCGGTTGCCCAACACCGCCAGCGAAACCTGGACGGCGGGGGTCGGCGCGTCGATCATCACCGATACCGGAATGATCGGCGTTTCCTACAGCCATTATGACAGCCTGTACGGCGTGCCCATCCGCTACGCGACACAAGTCGGGGAGGGGCAGGAGGCACCCCGGCTCGATATCGTCCAGGATCGGGTCGATCTGCGCGCCGAGGTGCAAACCGGTGGCGGCATTCTCGACCGGATCAAATTCCGCGCCGGGCATGCAACCTATCGTCATTTCGAGCTGGAGCCAGACGGGGAGATCGCCACCCGGTTCTTCAACAACGGGTTCGAAGGGCGGCTGGAGTTTGTTCAGGCCAAGCGCGGGGTGTGGTCTGGCGCGTCGGGCATCCAGTATTTCAACCGCCAGTTCAATGTCGACGGTGAGGAGGCTTTTCTGCCGCGCAGCGAGACCAACCAGACCGGGCTGTTCACGCTCCAGCAGCTCGATCTCGGGCGCTTCAAGGCAGAAGCCGGCGCGCGCTATGAGTTTACCGATCTCGCCGCCCGCACACCCGACGGCGATTTCCGGTTCTTCAACGGCAAGCGCAATTTCGGGGCATTTTCCGGCTCGGCAGGTGGTTCCTATGGCTTCACCGATGGTCTGCGGGCGGGCCTGAATTTCTCCTACACCGAGCGAGCACCGTCGGCTGAGGAGCTGTTCGCCAATGGCGGCCATCCCGCCACCCAGGCGTACGAGCTCGGCAATCCCAATTTCCGGCTCGAACGCTCCGTCGGCATCGAAGCGACGCTCCACGCGCACGGCGCGGGGTATAGTTTCGATCTTGCCGCCTATTACAATGATTTCACGAACTTCATTTCGGAAAATCAGGTCGATCAGGCATTTTGCGAGGCAGCTGCCGCGCCGAGCGGGCGTGATGTCGACCTCCCGTGCTTCCAGTTCCTGCAGGGCGATGCGCGCTATTACGGCGTCGAGGCCAAGGGGTCAGTCACGCTCGCCCAGAGCGCCGATTTCAAGGTAAACGCCGATGTGCTGGGCGATTATGTGATTGCCGATCTCGCCAATGTGGGGCCAACCCCGCGTATTCCCCCGGCCCGCTTGCTCGGCGGCCTTGAGGCACAGTCCGATCGGTTCAACGGCCGGGTGGAGGTGGAGCATGTGTTCCGCCAGAACCGTCTCGCGGCGTTCGAAACTGCAACGGCGGCTTATACGATGGTCAACGCCTCGATCGCGTTCAGCCCGTTCGGGCGTGACAGTGGGACAACGTTAGTGGTCAGCGCGAACAATCTGTTCGATGTCGACGCCCGCCGCCATGCGAGCTTCCTGAAGGATTTCGCCCCCTTGGCGGGCCGCGATATCCGGGTGACGGCACGGTTCGGGTTCTAGGACCCGGCCCGCTCAGAAAGCTTGCGCTCCCAGGCCAGTGCGTGCGTCACGATCGTGTCGAGATCGTCAAGCGCTGGCCGCCACGGGAGCGTCGCCAGGATCTTGCAGTTATCGGCGATCAGCGCGTCGGGGTCGCCTGCCCTGCGGCCTTCGTAGCAGCGGTCGATCGTTCGGTTGGTCACTCGGTCGACGGCGTCGAGCACGTCGTTGACTGAATAACCCCGGCCATAGCCTGCGTTCATGATATGGCTGTCTTCGGTCTTGGCGATCAGCAGATCGAGCGCGTGGACATGCGCGGCGGCAAGATCGCTGACATGAATATAGTCGCGCACCCCGGTGCCGTCGGGCGTCGCGAAATCGGTGCCGAAAATGGAGACGTGATCGCGCTTGCCGGTCGCTGCTTCGACGGCGACCTTGATCAGGTGGGTGGCCCCTGCGGTCGATTGCCCCGTCCGTCCGGCGGGATCGGCGCCGGCCACGTTGAAGTAGCGAAGCGCGCAGAAATTCATCGGGTGCGCCGCCGCCACGTCACGCAGCATCGCCTCGGTCATCAATTTGGACGTGCCATAGGGGTTGATCGGCCGGGTCGGGCTGTCTTCCTGCACGGGCACGCTGTCCGGGATACCGTAGGTCGCGGCGGTCGACGAAAAGATGAAATGTGGCACGCCGCACGCAACCGCGCTTTCGATCAGCGCGCGGCTGGCAACGGTGTTGTTGCGGTAATATTTGAGCGGATCGGTGACCGATTCGGGCACCACGACCGATCCGGCGAAATGCATCACGGCAATCACGCCATGATCGCGCATCGCCGCGCGCACGACGTCGTCATCCTCGATATTGGCCTCGATCAACGTCGCGCGCGGATCGACTGCCCAGGCAAAACCGGTCACCAGATTGTCGATCACGATCACCGGCCATCCGGCATCGAGCAATGCCAGCACCGCGTGGCTGCCGATATAGCCCGCCCCGCCGGTGACGAGTACCGAACGCTTTTGCATCACCACCGCTCCTGTTTCGCGCGACTGCCCTAGCAAGGGTGATTGTCTGGCGCGACCCCGTGCCTATCTATCAGTGGAGATTTTAAGGAGCCCAACATGACGACCGAAATCGCGACCTTTGCCGGCGGCTGCTTCTGGTGCACCGAAGCGGTGTTCAACGACGTGATCGGCGTCGAGAAGGTCGAAAGCGGCTATATCGGTGGTTCTGTGCCCAATCCCACCTATCGCCAGGTGTGCGGCGGCGACACCGGCCATGCCGAGGCGATCCGGATCACTTTCGATGCCGATCAGCTGACCTATGGCGATCTGCTTGATATGTTCTTCGCGACGCATGACCCGACGACGCTCAACCGCCAGGGCAATGATGTTGGCACCCAATATCGCTCGGCCATCTTCCCGCATTCGGACGAACAGCGCGCCGAAGCGATCGCCGCGATCAAGCGTGCATCGGCCGATTGGCCTGCGCCGATCGTCACCACGATCGAACCGCTATCCGAATGGTATGTGGCCGAGGATTATCATCAGGAATATTGGGGCGGCGACGGCCAGCGTAACCCCTATTGCCTCGCCGTCATCCCGCCCAAGCTCAACAAGCTGCGCAAGAGCTTTGCAGCGCGCTCGAAATCGGCGCAGACTGTCGGCTAACGCGCTGCCGGGGGGCAGCTGAGGGGGAGACTGCTGGATGCTGGTGACCGACGCGCAAGCCGATCTTCGGCGGGCCTATGTGGGCGGCGGCCCGGGTGTGCTTGTGTCGTCAGCGGTATGGTTCATTGCCGCTTGGGTGCAGCAAACCAAGGGCATTGCCCCCGGTTTCGTCGCGCTGTTCATCGGTGGGATGGCAATCTTTCCGGGATCAAAGCTGATCTGCCGGCTCGTCTTTCGGCGCGAGAATGAGCTGTCGACCAACCCGCTCGGGATGGTCGCGCTGGAAAGCACCGTCGCGATGATTGGCGGGTTGTTCGCCGCCTGGCTGTTCGTGTCAACCAAACCGATGCTGGTGTTTCCGCTCGCGGCGATTGCGGTGGGCACGCATTACGGGGTGTTCAAGACGATCTATGGCGACCGCACCTTCTGGGTATTGACGGCAATTATCACCACGATCGGTGTCGCCGATATCTATGTTGCGCCAATGCATGGTGCGACGGCGTGGTCGGTCGCGGTTGTCGAGCTCGTCTTTGGGCTGTTTCTGGTGGCGCGGGCGATGGGGCAAAACAAGGCTGCCGCTCCGGCCTCCGCCTAACGGTGCGCGGCGCGCGATAGCCGGTCGTTGATCGCCGCGCCGATCCCCTCGTTCGGCACCGGGGCCACCGCGATGGCGGCACGTCCGCTTGCATCGGCATGGTGAAGGCAGTCGAACAGGCGTGTAGCAGCTTCGGTGAGATCACCTGTCTCGGACAATGAGTCGTCGCCGGACATATCGCCAAAACCGATCATCCATTCGCCTTCGTACGCGCCATCGGCGTTGATCCGCAGCGGTTTGGCGGGAGCGTAGTGGCTGGCGAGCTGGCCTGGGGCGATGATCCCCCCTGGGGCGGGGGCCAATGTCGCGCCGATCAGCGCTTCGATCGCGTCTGCCGGGATTGGTCCGGGGCGGAGCAGTCGCGGTGGATCGCCCGTCAGCACGATCGTCGATTCGAGACCCGCGCTCGTCGGCCCGTCATCGACGATGAGCGCGATCCGTCCTTTCAGGCTCGCCAGCACATGCGCCGCGCGGGTCGGGCTGATCGCGCCGCTGGCATTGGCGGAAGGGGCGGCGAGCGGTTTGCCCGTTGTTGCCAGCAGCGCGCGCATCGCCCGGTGCGCTGGCACGCGGATCGCGATCGTATCCAGCCCCGCCGTCACGAGCGATGCAATGCCGCTATCGGGCCGCACCGGCAGCACCAAAGTGAGCGGCCCGGGCCAGAATGCCGCCGCCAATGCTGCCGCGCGATCATCCACCACAGCAATCTGTCGCGCTGCATCGATATCGAGGACATGAACGATCAGCGGGTTGAAGCTTGGCCGCCCCTTGGCCGCATAGATCGCCGCCACCGCTGCCGGATTGGTGGCATCCGCCGCCAGCCCATAGACTGTCTCGGTCGGCACTGCGACGGGTTGGCCTGCCAGAATCAGCCGCGCGCCCTCGGCAATCGCTGCGTCGCCGTAGGGGAAGGTGATTGTCTCAAAGGCTGTATTTGGCGTGCTCACCGTGCGGCGCTATAGCGCGCATGAGTTTAGAACAAGAGAGGCACCATCCGTGTTCACCCCCGCCGTTACCGAACAGCGCTTCGTGCTCGACCATATCGTCAAGATCAATGATCTCGCCGCGAGCGACCGCTTTGCTTCCTCGTCGAGCGATGTGGTTGATGCGGTGCTGGAGGGCGTGGGCGCATTGGCGGCAGGCGAATGGGCGCCGCTCAGCCGGGTGGGCGACACCAACGGCCCCAAATGGACCACCGACGGCGTCAAGATGCCCGCCGGCTTCCCGGAAGCCTACAAGGCCTATGTCGATGGCGGCTGGGGCACGATTGGCGTGCCCGAAGAATTTGGCGGGCAGGGCATGCCCTTCATCATCCAGACGGCGGTGCTCGAGACGCTTGGCGGCGCCAATCTGGGCTTCGCGCTTGCCCCCACGTTGACGGTCGGCGCGATCGAGGCGCTGGCGCATCATGGCAGTCCCGAACAACAGGCACTGTACCTGCCCCGCCTCGCGACCGGCGAATGGACCGGCACGATGAACCTCACTGAGCCACAGGCCGGATCGGACGTGGGCGCGGTGCGCGCCAAGGCCGAACCGCGCGCCGATGGCAAATGGAGCATCAGCGGTACCAAAATCTATATCTCGTTCGGTGATCATGACATGGCGGGCAACATCGTCCACCTCGTCCTCGCGCGCACGCCCGATGCGCCGCCGGGGACCAAGGGGTTGTCGTTGTTCCTTGTCCCCAAATACCGGCTCGATGCCGATGGCAATCCCGGCGACTTCAACGATGTCCGTGTTGTCTCGATAGAGCATAAGCTGGGCCTGCACGCTTCGCCCACCTGCGTGCTCAGCTTTGGCGACAATGGCGATTGCGTCGGTGAGCTGATCGGCGCGGAGCTGGGGGGCATGCGCGGCATGTTCACGATGATGAACAATGCCCGGCTGAATGTGGGCCTGCAGGGCGTGCAGGTGGCAGAGCGCGCGACGCAGCTCGCGGTCGCTTATGCGCGCGATCGGGTGCAGTCGGCACGGGCAGGTGGCGGTCGTGATCCGGTGGCGATCATCGAGCATCCCGATGTCCGCCGCATGCTGATGCGGATGAAGGCGCAAACCCAAGCGGCGCGGGCGCTCGTCTATCTCGCCGCCAGTCAGGTCGATCGCGCGACGCTCGGCGATGTCGATGCGCAAAAGCGGCTCGATCTGCTCACCCCTCTTGCGAAGGCGCATGGCACCGATATCGGCTGCGAAGTCAGCTCGATCGCGATTCAGGTGCATGGTGGCATGGGGTTCATCGAGGAAACCGGTGTTGCTCAGGGCTTCCGCGATGCGCGGATCACACCGATTTATGAAGGCACCAACGGTATCCAGGCCGCCGATCTGGTTGGGCGGAAGCTCAGCATGGACAATGGCGGGGTGCTCAACGCGCTGATCGCCGATATGCGCGCCGAGGCGCAGGATGCCGGGCTGCGCGGACTGATCGATGCGTGCGAGGAGGTCGCCCGGCGGCTGCTGACAGTCGATGTCGATGATCGGCTCGCGGCGAGCTATCCGTTCCTGACGATGCTGTCGACCGCGGTGTGTGGCTGGTTAATGGAGCGGCAGGGTAGGATCGCTGGCACTGTGGATGGCGACCCCGACTTCCTCAAAATGAAGCGCGCGATGGCCGATTTCTACGTCGCGCAGATCGTACCCGAAGCGATGGGGCTGAAGGCGGCGGCGATGGCGAGTGCGGCAATGCTGTACGCGCTCGAACCGGCGGCGTTTGCGGCCTGATCTGCATATGAAAAAGGGCCCCGTGCCGTGCGGCAGGGGCCCCTGATCGATCGTGAGATAAAGCTTATTTCTTCTCGTCGGTCTCGCCGTCGCGCACGCCGATCGTGGGCACCGAGACTTCTTCCTTCTCGGTCTTGATCTTGGGCACGTCAATTTCAGCCTTGGTCGTGCCGACAACGACTTCCTTCGAATCGAGATCGACATCGGGCAACGCGCCGCCTTCGACCGATACCTCTGGCAAAGCGCCGTTCTTCACGTCGGCGCTCCAGAAACCAGTGGCGAACAACAGGCCGACAATCGCGGCGACGGCAAGCAGAACGATCAGCAGCGTGTTCATGCCGCGCGGCTTGGTGACCACGACGGTTTCACGCGCCGGATGCGTGCCGTCAGGATTTCTGTCGGGGTTCAAATTGTCGACCATGTGTTCGTCCCATCATCTCATTAAAAAACGGAAACGACGGGATTATTCGAATGTTCCGCTTGATATGGTCGCGGCAGTCGATCCTTCAGCGATCAGACGGCGGCGTTTTCCAGCAGGTCAGCGGCGTCAATGCCGAGCAGCTTGATATGATCGCGGATGCGCGGCCAGCTGGTGGTCATGAAATGATCGCGTTCGGCGATGCGCAGCTTTTCGGCCGCACCTGCCAGCACAAACATGCCAACCCCGCGCCGTACCTCGACATAGCCGTCATCCTGAAAGCTCTGATAGGCCTTGGCGACGGTCAGTGGATTGGCGCCATGTTCTGCGGCCAGCGCGCGAACTGAAGGCAGCTGATCGCCCGCACGAAACTCACCGCGCAGGATCGCCGCGGATATGGTGCCGCGCAATTTGATATAGACCGGGCTGTCTTCGCTGTTGAGCGCTGTCATGCTGCCTTAATACAGCAATCGCC
>CAZYOU010000074.1:0-14026 GCA_964649315.1 uncultured Stakelama sp.
GCCCCAGATATGCGCGAAGCCGCAGACGAGGCTGGTACCGTACAGCGCCTTGAACTCGTGGAACTCCGATCCATCGACCAGCCGGGCGATCACCTCGTGCACGTCATAGGGCGCGCGGACATCGCTGGGCACGATGCCGTACAGCTCTTCGGCATCGAACTTTGGCGGGCGAGGCTCCTTCAGCGCGATGTCGGGCACGCGGTTGGCGGGGAGGGTGGAGACGATGTCGCGCACGATCGTGAGCGCGTGCTCGTCATTTTCCGCGACATGATCGACCACGCCCGATTTGCGGCCATGCGTGTCCGCCCCGCCCAATTCCTCGGCGGAAATGACCTCACCGGTGGCAGCCTTCACCAGCGGTGGACCCGCGAGGAAGATCGTGCCTTGCCCGCGCACGATGATCGTCTCGTCGCTCATTGCGGGAACATAGGCGCCGCCTGCCGTGCAGCTGCCCATCACGCACGCGATCTGCGGAATGCCAAGTGCACTCATGTTCGCCTGGTTGAAGAAAATGCGGCCGAAATGGTCGCGGTCAGGGAACACCTCGGCCTGATGCGGCAGGTTCGCCCCGCCCGAATCGACCAGGTAGATGCAGGGCAAACGGTTTTCCTGCGCGATTTCCTGCGCACGCAAATGCTTCTTCACCGTCAGCGGGTAATAGGTGCCGCCCTTTACCGTCGCGTCGTTGCACACGATCATGCACTGACGGCCAGATACCCGACCGATCCCGGCGATGACGCCCGCGCCCGGAATGTCCTCGCCGTACACCTCGAACGCGGCGAGCTGACCGATCTCCAGGAAGGGTGAGCCCGGATCGAGCAGCCGCTCGACCCGATCGCGGGGGAGCAGCTTGCCGCGCGCCGTGTGGCGCTCGCGGGACTTTTCATTCCCACCCAGCGCTGCCCTGGCGACATCGGCGCGGAGCCTTTCAACCAGCGCGCGGTTATGCGCGGCATTGGCGCGGAATTGGTCGCTGTCGGGCGAAATCTTGGTGTCGAGCACCGGGGCGCTCATGCGGGGCATCCTTTATCTTTTGCCATTCTGACTAACCGGCTGATCGATGCAAGGGAAGCGGTGGGTGCGGTTCGCTGTTGTGCAGACTCGCGTTATTGGCTAACAATTGTAGCAATTGCTACATTCAAGGGAGAAACAGGGTGACGGGATTTCGCGTTTTGATGCTGGCGATCCTTGTGCTGATTCTGGGGTATACGGTGCCGGTGGGCATGACTCATGGCTGGAACCTGTTGCCAATTTTCTTTGGTGACATCGTTGCGATGGGGTGGCCGGGCCAGTTCAATCTCGATTTCAGCTGCTTTTTGTTCCTGTCGGGAACATGGGTGGCGTGGCGCAATGAATTCTCGCCAACCGGCCTGTTGCTTGCCCCGGTGGCGATGCTGGGTGGCGCGTTATTCCTGAGCATTTATTTGCTTGTCCTCAGCTTTTCGCACAGCGATATGGCATCGATCATGTTGGGGACAAAGCGAGCGGCCGCTCGGGGCCGCTGAACTGCCAGTCCGTTGCTGACTCCCGCGCCTTGCTGATCATTACGGTCGTGATACTCTCTTCGAACTCATCTTTGGGGGAGGAGCAATCATGATTCGTGTTATTTTTGCCGCCTTGTTTCTGATCGCGTCGTCACAGGCGTTGGCACAGACCGAGAGACAGCCCGGCAAGGCCGTCAACATCAACCTGGTCAAGTTCAAGCCCGGCAAAATCGAGCGTATCAACGAGATCGAGAATAAATATTTCAATCCGGCAGCCGAAAAAGTCGGCATCAAGCCGGTGACCATCCGCATGATGTCTGGCGAATGGGATCGGCAATATATCTTCCCGATGCCCGGCGGCATGGCCGAACTGGATTTCCGGGGCACCAAGGAACAGGCCGCCTGGATGGCCGAGCTCGACCGTCTGGCGGGCGGCCCGGGTACGGGCGAGAAGCTGCTCGCCGAATGGAATGCGGCGGTCGATCGTCAGACAACCGAATACGGATACCAGAACTGAGTGCCGATCGGCGCGGGCGTATCACTCACCCCGCGCCGATCAGCTCACGACCGATCAGGAAGCGGCGGATTTCGTTGGTGCCCGCGCCAATATCATACAGCTTGGCATCGCGCAGGAAACGTTCGACCGGCCATTCCTTGGTATAGCCAGCCCCGCCCAGCGCCTGGATCGCCTCCAGCGATACCTTCACCGCATTTTCGCTGGCGAGCAGGATCGCGCCCGCCGCATCGAACCGCGTCGTCTTGCCAGCATCGCAGGCCCGCGCGACCGCATAGACATAGGCCCGCGCCGAATTGAGCGCGACGTACATGTCAGCCACTTTCGCCTGCATCAGCTGGAACGAACCGATCGGCTTGCCGAACTGCTTGCGCTCGCGGACATAGGGCAGCACCACATCGAGGCAGGCCTGCATGATCCCGAGTGGCCCTGCCGCCAGCACGGCGCGCTCGTAATCGAGGCCCGACATCAGCACGCCGACGCCGCCGTTCAGCGGCCCCATGATGTTGTCCGCAGGGACTTCGCAATCCTCGAACACCAGCTCGGCGGTATCGCTGCCGCGCATGCCCATTTTGTCGAGCTTTTTCGAGACGCTGAACCCGGCCATGCCGCGTTCGATGAGAAAAGCCGTGATCCCGCCCGATCCCTCGCCGGTCTTGGCATAGACCACCAGCGTGTCCGCCTCGGTCGAATTGGTGATCCAGAATTTGGTGCCGTTCAGCACATAGCGATCATTGCCCTTGGCCTCGGCCTTCAGCTGCATCGAGACGACATCGGAGCCTGACCCGGCTTCTGACATGGCAAGCGAACCGACATGCTCGCCGGAGATCAGCTTGGGGAGGTATTTCGCTTTCTGCTCCGGGTTACCCCAGCGACGGATCTGGTTGACGCACAGGTTCGAATGCGCGCCATAGGAAAGGCCGATCGACGCGGACGCTCGGCTCACCTCCTCCATCGCGATGCAGTGGTCGAGATAGCCGAGACCAAGCCCGCCCCATTCCTCCTCAACGGTGATGCCGTGCAGCCCGAGCGCCCCCATTTCGGGCCACAGCGATCGATCGAACTTGTTGTTGGCATCAATCTCCGCCGCGCGCGGGGCGATGCGGTCGCTGGCGAAACGCTGTGTTGTCTCGCGGATCATGTCGGCGGTTTCGCCGAGTGCGAAATCAAGGGCGGTATCCATTGGGTCTCTCCAAAAACACACCCGTCACCCCGGATCCTTCGACTCACTCAGGAGAGCCTTGTTCCGGGGTCCAGCGTGCCTTACGCGTCAACGGCTCTTTGGGGCAGGGTGAATGCCGGAACAAGTCCGGCAAGACGAAAACCCGTATCGCGGGGGTAGTTCAGGGGTGTTCATGAGTCTTTTCCGCACCAAGACGATCCTTCACGGCGATGATCGCCCGGTCGAACACCGTATGGCGCGCACGCTCGGCTGGCCGAGCCTGGTGGCGCTGGGCGTTGGCGCGATTGTCGGCACCGGCATCCTGACGCTGATCGGCGTGGGCGCGGACCGGGCGGGGCCGGCGGTGCTGCTGAGCTTTGTGATCGCTGGCGCGATCTGCGCGTGCGCGGCGCTTTGCTACGCCGAAATGGCGACGATGATCCCCGCGTCGGGCAGCGCCTATACCTATAGCTATGCAGTGCTGGGGGAGGTGTTTGCCTGGGTGGTCGGGTGGAGCCTGATCCTCGAATATTCGCTGGTCGTGGCAAGCGTCGCGGTCGGTTGGTCGGGTTATGCGGTTGGGTTCCTGGGTGGGCTCGGCATCGTGGTGCCGTCCGCGCTTGCCAATGGTCCGGCGCTGGGGGGGGTGGTGAACCTGCCCGCGATTGGCATTATCGCGGTGGTCGCGGGCCTGTTGCTGCTGGGTACGCGCGAGAGCGCGCGGGTGAATACCGCGCTGGTGGTGCTCAAGATCGTGACGCTGGCGCTGTTCGTGTTCATCGCACTGCCGCAGTTCGACCCTGCCAATCTGCAACCCTTCGCCCCTTTCGGCTATGGCAGCACACCGGGTGAGGACGGCGCGAAATATGGGATGATGGGGGCCGCGGCGATCATCTTTTTCGCCTTTTACGGATTCGATGCGATCTCGACCGCGGCGGAGGAAGCCAAGAATCCGGAGCGCGATCTGGCAATCGGGATCGTTGGATCGATGGTCGCGTGCACGGTGATCTATCTGGTCGTTGCTGCGGCCGCGGTGGGGGCGATCGGCTTCACGCGCTTTTCTGACAGCACCGAGCCGCTCGCGCTCATCCTGCGGGAGCTCGGCCAGCCAATGATCGCGACGGTGGTGGCCGCCGCCGCGGCCATCGCGCTGCCGACGGTGCTGCTGGCATTTCTGTACGGCCAGAGCCGCATCTTCCTGGTGATGGCGCGCGACGGCTTTCTGCCCAAAAGCCTTGCGACGATCGACTCGCGGGGCACCCCGACCCGCATCACGATCGTGACGGCAGCGTTCGTCGCGGTGATCGCCGGGCTGGTGCCGCTCGACGTGATCGCATCGCTGGCCAATGCCGGAACGCTTTGCGCGTTCGTGGCGGTGGCGGCGTGCGTGCTGGTGCTGCGCCGCCGTGATCCGGGCGCGCGGCGCCCGTTCCGCACGCCCGCCGCATGGGTGATTGCACCAGCGGCGATCCTTGGCTGCGTCTATCTGTTCACCAGCCTGCAGGGTGTGACGCAGGCAGCGTTCTTCATCTGGAACGGCGTGGGGCTGGTGCTGTACTTTGCCTATGGGCGGGCGCGGTCACTTGTTGGCTAACGTTAAAATATGTTTGTAGGTGGTTATGTTTGCACGAACCCAAATACCCACGATCCTGACGCTATCAAGTTTGGTGGCTGGTTGCCATCCTGCCGAGCGACCGGCAAAATTCGACGCTTCCGGATGTTATAAATCTAGACAAGGCGATATGATTTATATTGATGAAAAACGCATTAGTTTCTCATCAACTGGAAACATAATAGAGTCAAAATTGGAATACACTGAAGACAAAATAGGTAACACGCTAATCACAAATCCATCTGCATCATTTGATATTGACGTCGATGGCAGAGTTAATGTATCCCTTGATCAATCTTTATCAACAGTTATTCGTGTTTACGGTGATCCTGCTTTAATTTTACAAATAACAGATGTATATAATGGTAGAAAACTAAAGTTCATTCGCTATCAATGTTAATTGTAGTAATATTGAATATTTATAATTTCTTAATGACTTAGCGTATTACTTGTCCAGTTGAAATATACTGATTGTCATCCGCAGGTTCAATTCGTTGACGCTCAGGTTGATTTACCGAGGCGCGCCAACCGGACCAGCGTGAAAATCCCGATCGCCGCCCAAGCGACATTGAGCACCGCCGATGGCAACGCCCCGTGCCAGCCGCTGTTAAGAATAAACCCCGCCGCGCCGACCACGTTCATCCACTGAAATGTCGGCGATGTGCCGGACAACCGCCCGCTCGACACCAGCAGATACGAGGCGAGGATGAGCAGCGCGGCTGCCCAGCCGATGATTTCGATGGCGATGGTCATGTAAGTCTATCCAAAGTTGTAGACAGCGGCTTCGGCTGTCTGATCCGTGGCCGCAAGTTTTGTCTGCTTAATGCCGGGGGAGCGAAGATTTTAAATTGAATTGTTGGAATTTGTTCTACAAATGTTCTGACCGGTTCAACGACTCGGTGCAGTTTCATGGGTATTTCGCAAAGCGACGACGTCAGGGCATTTTCTTATTGTTTACGGACGGGTCGGCGCATAGCCAAGCGATCGCCTACTGGCGTGGAGACGAAATTCAATCCTTGGCACGATCCGGCCGATGGGCAGTTCACTTTCGCTAATAGCGGCGAGTATCATCCACGGCGTGGCGGCGGCGGTAGTTTTGGCGGTGGCGGCTCGTCGGGAAGCTACGGTTCGCGGAAAACCCCACGTCCGGCGACGAAGCCATCACCAGTTAAGCAACCACAGATACTAAATGCCAAGACGCCAGTTAAAACACCCAACGTACCCGTCAGTTTAGCGATTAAGCCACCTCGTGAGACATTCAACCGCGTTTCCAGAAATGGCTATGAGTTTGAACTGGATTCGGACGAGCAAATGCGTCGTGCTTCGGGTACTTTAACTATCGGCACTGAAAAGCGAAATCGACAGGGTCAGCGTGCAGCCGGCGGATCGGATCGTCGATCCACGGATGATGGCGGGCATTATATTGCCCGACGCTTCAACGGACCGCCGGATGACTTTAATCTGTTCCCGCAGGACGCCAATTTCAATCGTGGGACATACCGCCTTCTTGAGGAGCAATGGGCGAAAGCCAAAAGAGCGGGTAAGAATGTTGAGATCGAAATTGTGCCCCACTTTGACGCGGGATCGAAGCGACCGTTTGAGGTGGATGTGACCTTTTGGATAAATGGTCGCCGGGAGAGCATAAAATTCCCAAACGAAAGACGGGAGATGCGCGATGGAAAGTGAAAAGACGGCTGATATCCTCAATGAAATTGGTAGTCTTTTGGCGGAAGACCAAGCGTATCCACTTGAGAACACCTTGCTTTTCGCCCGTCTGGATTACGGAATGGTGGCGCCGTCGATCTTCAAGAATCTCGGCAACCACATCCTGTATCGTAGCCCTGACCTCGACACGCTCGGTTATGCGCTACTGGATCTTTGGGAAGAACAGCCCGAGGGGCGGCGTTGGGCAGAAATGGAATATCTGGTGACGGACGGCAAGTTCAAGGCGGTCTTTGTGTATCCCGATGAACTCGACCCCGACGAAGAGCCGATGGATCGGCGTACCCGGATCGTGCAACGCTATTTCGGGGATAAGCCGATCGTTTATCCCCAGCCGGGGGGGGAATAGGTCGGTAAGCGCGGCGCGCGCTATCCGCCGCGCCACGCTTACCAAGGCTGTTGATTACGCCGCCAGATTACGCAGCACATAGTGCAAGATCCCGCCGTTCAGGAAATACTCCAGCTCGTTGACTGTATCGATCCGGCAGCGGGTCTGGAACGTCTCCACCGACCCGTCTGCGCGGGTTAGCGTGACGGTTACGTCCTGACGCGGGCGGAGATCGGCGACGCCGGTGATGGTGAAGGTTTCCGTCCCGTCGAGCTTCAGCGTCGTGCGATCCACCCCATCGGCGAATTGCAGCGGGAGCACGCCCATGCCGACCAGGTTCGAGCGGTGGATGCGCTCGAAGCTTTCGGTGATCACCGCGCGTACGCCTAGCAGGTTGGTGCCCTTTGCCGCCCAGTCGCGCGATGAGCCGGTGCCATATTCCTTGCCAGCGACCACGACGAGCGGGGTGCCGTCCGCCTTGTAGCGCATGGCTGCGTCGTAAATCGGCATCACTTCGCCGGTCGGGATGTACTTCGTCACGCCGCCTTCGATGCCGGGGGTCATCTCGTTCTTGATGCGGATATTGGCGAAGGTGCCGCGCATCATCACGTCGTGATGCCCGCGCCGCGCGCCATAGGAGTTGAAGTCGGCCTTCGACACCTGATGTTCCTGCAGGAACTTGCCCGCCGGGGAATCAGCCTTGATTGATCCTGCGGGTGAGATGTGATCGGTGGTGATCGAATCCGCGAAGATCGACAGCGGCCGCGCCTCGATAATGTCAGTGACGGGGGCAGGCGTCATCGTCATCCCGTCGAAATAGGGCGGGTTGGCGACATAGGTGCTGCCCGCGCGCCAGACATAAGTGTCCGATCCGGTGACATCGATCGCCTGCCACTTGGCGTCGCCAGCAAAGACATGTTCATAGCGCGCCTGGAACATGCCGCGATCGATATTGGCGTCCATCACGCTGCGGATTTCGGCGTTGGTGGGCCAGATATCCTTCAGATAGACGTCCGTCCCGTCAGTGGCCTGGCCGATCGGGGTGGTGACGAAATCGGTCGTGACGCTGCCCTTCAATGCATAGGCGACGACGAGCGGCGGGCTGGCGAGGAAGTTGGCGCGCACATCGGGCGACACGCGGCCTTCGAAGTTGCGGTTGCCGGACAGGACCGAGGCGGCGACGATGTCATTCTCGTTGATCGCGGCCGAAATGGCGGGGGCCAGCGGGCCCGAATTGCCAATGCACGTCGTGCAACCATAGCCAACAAGGTTGAAGCCGACCGCGTTCAAGTCTGCCGTCAGACCGGCCTTGTCGAGATAATCGGTGACGACTTGGCTACCCGGCGCGAGCGAGGTCTTCACCCAGGGCTTGGGCTTCAGGCCAAGGGCATTGGCCTTGCGGGCGACGAGGCCCGCGGCGACGAGCACCGAGGGGTTCGAGGTGTTGGTGCAGCTGGTGATCGCGGCGATGACAACGTCACCGTCGCCAATGTCATGCTCGCGCCCCTCGACCGCGACGCGCTTGGCCGATGCGTGACTGTACACCTTGGCGAGATCGGCGTTGAACACATCATCGACCTGGGTGAGGATCACCTTGTCCTGCGGGCGCTTTGGCCCGGCGAGCGAGGGGACGACGGTGCTCATGTCCAGCTCGAGCGTATCGGTGAACACCGGATCGGGCGCATCGGCGAGCCGCCACATGCCCTGCGCGCGCGCATAGGCTTCGACCAGCGCGATCTGCTCTTCGGTACGGCCGGTGAGGCGCAGATAGGTGAGCGTCGCGTCGTCGATCGGGAAGAAGCCGCAGGTCGCGCCATATTCGGGTGCCATGTTGGCGATCGTCGCGCGGTCGGCGAGCGACAGCGCATCGAGGCCGGGGCCGTAAAACTCAACGAAGCGCCCGACCACGCCCTTGGCGCGCAGCATCTGCGTGACGGTGAGCACCAGATCGGTCGCGGTGATGCCTTCGGCGAGCGTGCCGGTCAGCTTGAAGCCGACGACTTCAGGAATCAGCATTGAGACGGGTTGGCCGAGCATCGCCGCTTCCGCCTCGATCCCGCCAACGCCCCAGCCGAGCACGCCGAGGCCGTTGACCATCGTCGTGTGGCTGTCCGTGCCGACGCAGGTATCGGGATAGGCGATCATGCTGCCATCAGGGGCCTTGGACGACCACACCGCCTGCGCGATGTTTTCCAGGTTCACCTGGTGGCAGATGCCGGTGCCGGGCGGCACCACCTTGAAATTGTCGAGCGCCTTGGAACCCCATTTCAGGAATTCATAGCGCTCATTATTGCGGGCATATTCCAGCTCGACATTGTCGTGGAACGCCTGGGGCGTGCCGAATTCATCGACCATCACCGAGTGATCGATGACAAGGTGGACGGGGACGAGCGGATTGATCTTCTGCGCATCGCCGCCGAGCTTGGTGATCGCATCGCGCATTGCCGCGAGATCGACGACGCAAGGGACCCCGGTGAAATCCTGCATCAGCACGCGCGCGGGGCGATACTGAATCTCGCGGTCTGATTTGCGCTCTTGCTGCCAGTCGACCAGCGCCTGGATGTCTTCGGTCGTCACGGTCTTGCCGTCTTCGAAGCGCAGCAGATTTTCGAGCAGCACCTTCATCGAAAAGGGCAAGCGGCTGATATCGCCCAGCTTCGCTGACGCCTTGGACAGGCTGTAATAGCTGTAGCTCGTGCCGCCGGCGCTCAGCGTGTCGCGCGTGCCGAGCGTGTCCTGTCCAATGGCGGTCATAAGCGGTCCTTCCCTGGTGGCCCGGAGGGTCGTGCGCTGACGGCTGGGGAAACCGCGCGCCCACGGACGGGCCGATGCGTTGCAATGCGAGGGGCCTTAGCAAGCAGGTGCGCGAGGGGGAAGGGGGGCGGGGTGCGCGCAGGACGAGGTTGGGAGTATAGGGGGCAGGAACTGGGTCGTTTGCGGAATGTCGGCTACCGGGTCGATCGATCCCGAAGGCGGACTTCGGTTCGTCTCCGGCCATCCGCATGGACGCGGTGCTCGACCGCTCCTGATCGACATGCAGGCGCACTTTGAAGGCCATGTATAACAGCTGCAATTATTCTACCGCAGTTGCCTGTTCCTTCGACACGTCGGCCCGCGCCAAAATCCACATAATCCGGTTCGCATGGCCGCACGTCTTGCATTCAAGGATTTTAACTTCCTCATGTTTCATTTTCAGCAACTCGCGGCGCGGGGCCAGCGTAACGGTGCCGCACGCGGCGCAGGAAATTTGCGCAGACTCCAACACAAAGCCGATGCCGTCGTTCTCAATCTCGACGGTGAAACTACGTGCGCATTTGGGATTGAAGCACGATATCGACTGGCCCATCTTGAGCAGGCTTGCTCTGCGCTTATTTTTCTGGCCACACGCACAGTCGAAAGAGACTTCCTCGCCTAGGCCTGAGAACGTCATAGTTCCCTTTGCGAGCCGCTCTAGCTCACGGACCACCTCTTCGACTTTCGCCCGGGTCCGCGCTTTGTCGCCGTAATCTGGGAGGTATGCGCTGCGATCTTCCGGCAAGCGCGCGTGTAGCGCGAGTTTGGCAAGCGCATTCCATTGCTTTGATAATAGTGCCGCGTCGAAGCCGATTTCGGTCCCAACCTCGACGTAGTCGTCATCCTCTGGTTTCACGTCGGAATTCTTCCCGATCATTAACGTCATCGTCTGAGTAAGGTCGGGATCGACCTCGGCCATCAGGGTGTTCACAATATAGCCTGGATTCCAGCCGCGAAGGTCCGCATGGGAGATGTAATCGTGACGCTGACGCAGACGGTCGTAGCAGACCTTTTCGATCGCCAGCCTCGCCTCAAGCGCGGCATAGGTTACGCTCTGCTCAGTGTCTTCTCCGAGCAATGCCTGAACCCGAGCAATAATAGGTGCAAGCTGGATCACGCGCTATTCCATTAGCTGCAAAGGTTTCTCCTCCGTGGAATCGACTGTAGGCGGCTGTGGCTTTCCTGCAATCTCCATATTGCAGCTTAACGAACGGAAGCTACTGGGCATGTCGAGTGATCACGGGAGGGACCGAATCTGAGGCGCATTCCGGCCGTGATGTTCGCTTACGAACCACGCGATCAGGTTCGAGCCGCCCGAGCCTCGGCGACGTCAATCTTCGCCTGATAGCCGTGCCGCTCTAACAAATGTAGCAGGTTCGCTCCATTCAGCAGGGCCAAGGGTTTGCCGCTGGCGAAGCGGTAGGCGTCGGGCCCGTAATCGGAGGTCGTCACGAGGATGCCACGCGACGCGCCCTCGTTCATCACGGTGCCGTAGAGGTCGCGGACGGCGGCGACGCCGACCGTGCGCGTGTAGCGCTTGGCCTGGATGACGATCTTGCCGCCGCTGATCGGATCGGGATCGAAGGCTATTGCGTCGACGCCCCCGTCGCTGGACGACTGGGTGACCTTCACCTCGCCGCCCCGGCTGAGAAACTCCTTCTCGAAGAGCTCGCGGACCAGATGCTCGAAGTCGTCCCACGAGATCGACGCGAGATTCGTCGATGCGTCGAGCCCGCCGCCGACCTCGCGCGCTTCGATGAAGCGGCGATCCTCGCGATCCATCTCGATGACCGGGGGAATGGGCGCCAACGCGGCGAGGCTCGCGGCGGAGACGCCCTTCAATGCCTTGAAGCAGGCCTTTGGATCGGCACGGGACAAGTCGATCCGGCAGAATTCCTCGCGTCTTGCGAGCACCGACATGATGCAGCCCTGCCGCTCCAGTCCGGTCGCCGGATCGATCGACTCCACGATGCCGTTGAACAGGACGGCGTCCAAGTTGCCGTCGACGTCGGCTTCGAACAGCTCGTGGAGCGTGCGCAGGCAGATCTGATAGCCCGCACTTTCGAAGTTCGCCTTGCGGTCGCGGTCGGAGATGCGCGTTTCAGCGAGTTCGCCGGTCGACTTGACGTATCTGACTGCCTTGACCTGAGGAAGATCGTCGGGCCCCGGCAGCCGGTATTCCAGCATGAGCAGCCGCTCGGCCACCCGATACTGCATGTCGTAAGACTTTTCGAACAGTCCGCCGTATTCGGAGTTCTCCAGCACAAGCGACGCATGCTCAATCACGGCGTCGGGATCGTGCTCGGCGACGGCCTCGCGCAGCACGTCGACCATGGCATGCGAAGCCGCCTGCGCGGCGAGGAATTCCGCCTTCGCCGTCCGGTGCCCAGTCCAGAAAGTCTCCTCGCGGACGGCCCAGGCCGCAGATTCGGCCACGTGCCTAGCCACGCGCTCGGCCTCCGAAGCGCGCCACATCTCGCCAGCACGCGCGTTGCGGGCTTCGGCCTGCTCCTCGAGAAACCTGCGCTTCCCAAGCAGCCGGTCGAGAAAACCGACCTGCGGAATCTCGTATGCTGGCTCCGACTGAGGGGCTGTTGTGGGCTGCGGTTCGGGGAATCGCTTAGGCATGTCGTAGACGCTGCGGTCCTTGAGCGTCTCCCAGTCGATCGCGTCGTCGACCGTCAGTGTGTGCAAGAGGATGCGGCTGATGCTTTCCTGGGCGCGAAACGCGTCGGCGGTCATCTCATCGGCTGCGTCCTTGCCAGTCCGGAATAGCCGCTTCATCTCGAACGTGACCAGCTTCTCGTCCCAGTCGGCGAGCAGAGCGTCAACCTTGCTCTGCAGGATGAACAGCTCGGGCGCGCCCAGTTCGCGATGCAGGTTCATGGTCTTATGCCGGATGTCGATGTAGTAGCGCAGGATCCGGTCGCCCCGCGCGCTGAACTTCGCGCTGAGCTTGCCGATCTCGAGCTTGTCTAGGTTCGGCGAACGCAGTGTTATCTCGCTCATGCTTGGCAGTCCCCTGTTCGTCTCCGCTCCGTCGTGGCCAGTCGAGCACGACGCGACGCCGGCGGCAAGGTCGCTTTCGATCCTGCATCAACGGGCCGCACCACCAATCCCGATGTCAGCTTTCTAGGCTTTACAGAACTCACGTCGACTGGCCGGAATTAGGGCGCATAACAGTGCCAAGCCCATCATCCCCCCAGCACCTCAGCCACCAAATCCTTGCGGCTCAGCTTGCCGATCATCGTTTTAGGCATGGTGTCGCGCACGACGACACTGTCGACCTGTTCGACTTTGCCGAGCTGCGGGTTGAGCCAAGCGGTCAGCGCCGCGCCGGTGGCGTCTTCCCCGTCGTTCAGCGTGACATAAGCGCGCGGATGTTCGCCGCGGTAGCTGTCCGGAATGCCGATGACGAGGGCCTCCTTGACCGCGGGATGCTTGTAGAGGATTGCTTCGATCTGGCTCGGGAAGACCTTGAACCCGCCAACCGCGATCATGTCCTTTAACCGGTCAACAATTTTCACAAAGCCGTCGGTGTCGATCTGACCGACATCGCCCGTGCGCAGCCATTTGGTGCCGTCGGCATCGACGATGAAGACATCCGCATCGGCATCGGGCCGGTTCCAATATCCCTTCATGATCTGCGGGCCTGCGACCAGGATCTCGCCGGGCTCACCCTCGCGCACCGGGTGTGCCGGGTTTTCCTTGTCGACCAGGCGGATTCGCGTGGCGGGCAGGGGTTGGCCGATCGTGCCCGTCTTGCCCTCGCCCAAATAGGGATTGGCGGAGACCACGCCGGATGTTTCCGACAGGCCATAGCCCTCGACCAGCTGCGCCTTGGTGACCTGCTCGAATTTGGTGCGCAGTTCCCCCGGCAGCGGCGCGCCGCCGGAAATGCAGACGCGCAGGCAGGAGAAATCGGTAGTGGCGATCTTCGGATGATCGAGCAGCGCCTGATACATGGTCGGCACACCGGGCAGCGCGGTCGCGCGGGTGCGTGAGATGGCGGCTAGCGCCTGCGCGGCGTTGAAACGCGGCAGCATCACAATGCACCCGCCCGACAGCACCGTCCGGTTGAGCACACAGGTGTTAGCGAACACATGAAACAGCGGCAGCACGCCCAGAATGCGGTCCTCCATCCCCGGTTCGGGATCGATTGCGTTCACCTGACGGGCGTTGGCGGTCAGGTTCTGATGGGTGAGCATCGCGCCCTTGGGGCTGCCGGTGGTGCCGCCGGTATATTGGATCAGCGCAACGTCCTGCTCGGGGTCGATCGCGGCGGGGGGCAGCTTGCCGTCATTGGCGATCAGCGCCGAAAAAGCGGTGATGCGCGGATCATCGGGCTTGGTGGCCACGTCCTTCTTGCTGAACAGCCGGTAGAAGATCGATTTGACCGGCGGCAGCGCGC
>CAZYOU010000075.1:0-13543 GCA_964649315.1 uncultured Stakelama sp.
GCCGCCGGGGATTGTCTCGAACCATTTCCACGATCATGTGAGCCCAGGTGCGATCCTTCAGCTGCGTGCGCCGGCCGGTGCCTTTGTGCTGGCCGAGGATGCCTCCATCCCGACCGTCCTGATCGCCGGCGGTATCGGCATCACGCCGCTGTTCGCGATGGCACGTGCCGCGCTCGCAGAGCAGCCCGATCGATCCTTTCATCTGTTCTACGGCGTCCGCGACAGCCGGGATCTGGTGTTCGAAGCGGATCTGGTCGCGCTCGCCGAGCACCACCCCAACTTCCATCTGACCATCGTCCAGAGCGCGCCACTCCCGATCGAAGCTGACGCCGATCGCTTCCACGAAACTGGCTTCATCGATGTTGCGCTGCTTCGACGCATCCTGCCGCACGGCCAGCATCATTTCTACGTCTGCGGTCCGCCACCGATGATGGCCAGCCTGGTCCCGGCACTGCGCGACTGGGGCGTGGCGCGCGATGCCGTGCATTACGAAGCTTTCGGCCCGGCATCGATCGAATCCGCCGACGACATTGCCGCCGTCCCGCTCGACACGCCCCTCGTGGTGCAGTTCGCGCAAACAAAGCGCACGCTCGACTGGACCGGCGCGGACACGAACCTGCTCGATTTCGCCGAACGCAGCGGCGTGGCGATCCCGTCCGGGTGCCGATCGGGCAGTTGCGGCACGTGCGAGACGGCGATCCTCTCCGGTACGGTGCGCTACGCCCAGCAACCGTCGTTCGATGTCGCCGAGGGGCACTGCCTGCTCTGCGTCGCCGCACCGACCAGCGACCTGGTGCTCGACGCATGAGCGGGCTGCGCACCAGCCTGATCAGCCGTGAGGTCATCCCCTTCTATCTGTCGCTGGCAGCGCTTGGTGGCGCGGCACTGGCGCTCGATGCGGCGCTCCACCTTGCGGATATCGTCGGGGTCGGCCGCTACCTCGGCATTCCCGGCGTCGTCCTGATCCTGGCGTCGTCGGGCTATTCAATGCGCAAACGCAAGCTGATCAATTCGGGCAAACCGGCCAGCCTGCTGCGCTGGCATGAGCGACTCGCCTGGGCGGGATCGCTGTTCATCCTCGTTCATGCTGGCATCCACTTCAACGCAATCCTGGCGTGGCTGGCGGTGTGGGCGATGCTGATCAACATCGCCAGCGGGCTGACCGGCAAATATCTGCTCGGCAGGTCACGCACGCGGTTGGAAGCAACGCGGACCCGGCTCCGTGCGGGGGGGCTGTCGGCGGAGGCGCTTGAAGAGAAAACCTATTGGGACAGCCTGACCTTCGACGTGGTGAAAGCATGGCGGGTCGTCCATCTACCCATCACGCTGGCGTTCGGCGTGTTGGCGCTGGCGCACATCATCTCGGCCTTGTTGTTTTGGGGGTGGCGATGATCCGGCGTTGGGCCTTGTGGCTGATCGTCCTCAACCTGTGCGGCTTGATTGCGCTCACCTTTGCATGGCCGCATCTGATGGTCGCGCCGGGGCCGCTGATGCCTGCGCACAGGGCGATCACCAGCGACTGCTTTGCTTGCCACGCACCTTGGACCGGGGTTGAGGCCAGTCGCTGTACCACCTGCCACAAGCTGGCCGACATCGGCGTGCGGACGACGACCGGCGCGGCCGTCAAACGCAGGGCCAATGCGATCGCCTTCCACCAATCGCTGACCCAGGCGAAGTGCACCGCCTGCCACAGCGACCATAGCGGGCCGCGTTTGGTGAAGGCATCGCAACAGAGTTTCGCCCATGCGCTGCTCAAGCCCGAATTGCGCGGCCAGTGCGCCACTTGCCACCGCGCGCCGCGAACGCCGCTACACACGCAATCGGGCAAGAACTGCGCTGCCTGCCACAGCCAAACCGCGTGGCAGCCAGCGACGTTCGACCATAGCCGCTTCTTCGCCCTCACCGGCCCGCACAAGGCAAGCTGCACGACCTGCCACACCGGTGGCGACACCAGCCGCTACACCTGTTTCAGCTGCCACGAACACCAGCCCGCGCAGATCCGCGCCGAACATGCGGAAGAAGGCATCCGCAACATCACGAACTGCGTGCGCTGTCACCGCAGCGGCAACGGTGAGGATCATGGTGCCGAAGGCGAGCGAGACGACTAAGCAGCGGCAACGTTGGGCGCAAAGCCTAGCACGATCGGCTTATCGAACGAATGTCCAGTTTCCTCCCCCTATTGGTCTTAAGCGGCAAGTCCGTTTTTCACCATCGTGTCCGCCGACCACACTCAAAAGGACGGCAGCCAGCACCGTGTCGACCCCACCAGCCTCCACCCCGACCGATCCCATCGGCGGGGCGCTGCGTCGCAGTCGTCGGCGACACCTCATGGTCTTAGTGTCGCTCTGCTTGCCGGCGACGTCGAATGTTTTGTGGGAATGAGCGGCGCATATCAGGTGTTCAGCACTCCGACAAAGCCGGTGCGGCTCAAACCCTGGATCTGGTTTGATTAGAATCAATGCTCGCCCGAAGCCTCCCGCTCATCAAGGTGCGGAAACAAGAGGATGGGCAAATGACAGCAATTAGCTTTGGCGAAATGCCGACCACGGACGTTGTGACCCAACAGATATCCGACGAAACGATCCTGTCACCCCGCTTCTATACGACTGATTTTGCAGCGCTCGATCGCATCGATGTCGAGCCGATACGTGCTGAATGGGAAACCCTGCTCGCCGTCATGGAGGCCGATCCGAACCGCCTTCATTTTCGCCGTCGCGAAAAATTCACTGGGATCGTCGAGGCGCTGGAACCGGATGTCCGGGAAGAATTCATCGCGTTCATGATATCGTCGATGACGTCGGAATTTTCCGGGTGCATTTTCTACTCGGAAATTGCCCGCCGAACCAAAAATTTGGAGCTGCGGCGCCTGATGAAGCTGCTTACCCGCGACGAGAGCCGCCATGCAGGCTTTATCCGGGACAGCCTGAAGGACGCGGGCCTACCGATCAGCTTGTCTTTTCTCACCAAGGCCAAGAAATATCATCATTTCCAGCCCAAGTTCATCCTGTACGCGACGTATCTCTCGGAAAAGATCGGTTATGCACGCTACATCATCATCTGCCGCCACCTCGAGCAGCATCCAGAACATCGCTTTCATCCGATTTTCGAGCGGTTTGAGGAATGGTGCAACGATGAGTATCGGCACGGTGAAGCGCTCGCGCTCCTGATCCGCGCTGATCCTTCGTTGACGCGCGGGATAAACCGGCTCTGGATCCGTTTCTTTCTGATTTCGGTCTACGCTACCATGTATTGCCGCGATCACATGCGACCAGCGCTGCATAAGGCCATGGGTCTGGACATTACCGATTACGATTATCGCGTTTTCGAAACCTGCACCGCGATAAGCCGGCAAATCTTTCCGATCGTCCTGGATACCGACAACCCCCGCTTCCGCCGGGCGATGGAAGCAATGCGGAGAGCCTCTGTTCGCCTCGAGGCAGCGCGCCAGCAGAGCGGAATCCGGCGGATCGTGGAACGCGTTTTAGCCAGTGCGTCGGCAGGCTGGGCATTTGCCCGATTGTATCTGGTGCCCACCAGAGAAAACAATGTGCCGAGCAAGGTACTGATGCCGCCTTCGTGGTGAGAGATGGACGCTCGGTAGGCGCAACATCGTCAGGCATGCTGCGCCGTCTCGCGCCCTTTGCCGACCAACGCATGCGCCGTTGCAAAGATTTGCGTCGGCACCGCTCTTGGCCACTCCGCGCCTCTTTGACGGTGGTCAATGCCGACGCTTACGGCTTGTGGGATTAGATTTGCATGTGGCCATATTATTCCGATCTGCTCGCTACGCCGGTGCCGCGCTACACCAGCTTTCCCACCGCCGCCGAGTTTGGCGACTCGGTCGGCCCGCCTGAGATGGCGCAGGCGCTAGCAACGGTCGGCGATGATCAGGCAATCTCGCTTTATCTTCACATTCCCTATTGCGGAGCGCTGTGCTGGTATTGCGGATGCAATACCGGGGTGGCCAACCGCACCAGCCGGGTTCAGGCGTATCTGCTCCGCCTTATCGAGGAGATCGAGCTCGTTGCGCGCGCGCTAAGCGGACGCGGCCGGGTGCGGCGGATCGCCTGGGGTGGCGGCAGCCCGAACGCACTGGCACCCGAGGATTTCGATACGCTGATGCAGCAGCTTGCACGCGTGTTCCGGCTCGACGATCCGGTCGTGTCGGTGGAAATCGATCCGCGTGGCTTCGATGCAAACTGGGCCGATGCGCTTTTCCGTAATCGCGTGACTCGGGTCAGCCTGGGCGTGCAGACGTTCGACGATGAAATTCAGGCTGCAATTGGACGAGTCCAGCCGACTGCAATGATCGCGGGATCGGTCTCGCTGCTGCGGGGCGCCGGAGTTGATTCAATCAACTTCGATCTGATGTATGGCCTGCCCTTCCAGACCGTCGACAAGCTCGCCGCGACGATCGACACGGCGCTGACGATGCACCCTGATCGCCTGGCGGTTTTCGGTTATGCGCACGTCCCGCATCTGATCCCACGACAGCGCCGGATCGACGATTCGGCGCTTGCCGATTCATTCGCGCGTTTTGCCCAAGCCGATTTTGCTTACGAGCGATTGACGCGAGACGGCTATGCACCGGTCGGCTTTGATCATTTCGCCTTGCCGGCCGATGCGCTTGCCATGGCGGCGCTGCACGGCACATTGCGCCGCAATTTTCAGGGTTTTACCGAGGATCCTGCTGACATTCTGATCGGCCTGGGCGCATCGGCCATCAGCCAGTTTCCCGGCTGGCTTATCCAGAATGAGAAAAACGCCGGGCGCTATCACTTGCGAGTCGCCAACGGTCAGTTTGCCGCCGCGCGCGGCTGGACACGCACCGCGGGTGACCAGATTGTCGGTCGGGCGATCGAGCATCTGCTCTGCCAAGGTTCCGCCGACTTGTCGAACTTGCCAAATCGCGGTGACACCATGGCCCGATTGGCGCGTTTTGTAACGGCAGGTTTGGCTGAGTGGCGCGGGAACAGATTGATGATCAACCCGCCCGGCTTGCCCTATGTGCGCACGATCGCTGCAGCGCTTGATCCCTATCGTCACGATAGTTCCACACGATTCAGCAGCGCGATTTGACATGCGCACCGGGGCCACCCTCGCGATCGTCGGTGCCTTAGGGGTCGCGCTAACGGGGGCCGTTGTGCCAACCACCGGCCGACCCCCGCTGATGGCGGCGATCTGCGGCGATCCCTCACGCATAATCCGCATTCCCATGCAGAAGGACGACGACCCCGCAGGCGATTGCCCGTCGGCGTGCCACGCCATGTGCACGCGCCGCGCACATGGGGAAAGCGACGAATAATCAAGCTTCCGCTTGACGGATGGCCCCCGCTGCGCGCTATCAGCCAGGCCGACCGCCAATGATGGCGATAGAGTTTGGCACCGGAATCTACCCATGATCTCGCCCAGCGTTTGCACCGAATGCGCCGTTCGCGATCGCGCGCTGTGCGGTGCGTTGAGCAATGAAGAACTGGTCGCGCTCAACAGCATTGGCCAGCGGCGCAAGGTGGCGCGGGGCGAAACGGTGATCTGGTCGGGCGACGACAGCGTCATCTGCGCCAATCTACTCGACGGAATCATGAAACTGTCGGCGTCGACCAGCGATGGGCGGGAACAAATGGTTGGCTTGCTCTACCCGTCCGATTTCGTCGGTCGGCTCTATGCCGATCAAGCCGGGTTCACTGTCACGGCGCTGACGGATGCCGAATTATGCGTGTTTCCCCGCGCCCAGTTTGAAACCGTGCTCCACGATCATGTCCGGATGGAGCGGCTGCTGCTGCAACGCACCTTTTCGGCGCTGGAGGATGCCCGCGGTCGCATGCTCACCCTCGCCCGCCGATCGGCCGAAGAACGTGTGGCGGGGTTCTTGATCGATATGGCGGATCGGGTCGGGAACGCCGGGTGTCAGGCCGTCGACGCGGGACCCCTCACGTTTGATTTGCCGTTGACACGGGGGCAGATTGCGGAGTTGCTCGGATTAACGATCGAAACCGTCAGTCGCCAGCTGACGAGGCTGAAAGCAGCCGGAATTATTGCTTTGCCAAGCCTGCGCTCGGTGACCATCCGCAACCGCACTGCACTCGAAGCGCGAGCCGAGGCCGAGACCTAGCGTCTTCGAAGGCGTTTTTGTAGTATCCCGTTACTGTGCGGCGCTAGTCCGCCCGATCCAGAGCCTTTTTGTTCGGCAGATCGATCGCATCGCACGGCTCTTCGTCATCGATCAATATCCGGAGCGCCGCGCCGTCGAGATCCTCGAACTGCCGTGATCGGGCAGCCCAGAAGAACGCGGCCAGCCCGGCCAGCCCCAAACCCAGCGCGACGGGGAGCAGAAAGGCGAGGCCGGTCACTTCGCTGCGCTGCGCAAGCGGAGCGCGTTGGCGACGACGATCAATGACGAGCCTGACATGGCAAGGGCGGCGACGAGTGGGGTCACATAGCCCATGATCGCCAGCGGCACGGCGAGGACATTATAGCCAATCGCCAGCACGAAATTCTGACGCACGACCGCCATTGTCCGGCGTGCGGCGATGATGGCGGTGGGTACAGGATTCAGCTTATCGCCGAAGAAAACGAGATCGGCCGCGAGTTGCCCGACATCGCTTGCGGTTGCGGGGGCCATCGCGACATGCGCGCGTTTTAGCGCGGGGCCATCGTTCAGCCCGTCGCCGACCATTAGCACGCGCTTGCCGGATGCGGCGTGGCGCTCGATGAAGGTGAACTTATCGGCAGGCGACAGGCCCGCCGTTCCCATGATTCCGATCCGCGCGGCAAGCGCAGCGACCGGCCCGAACCCATCGCCCGAGAGCATCATCGGCGCAAAGCCCAGCGCCTTCAGCCGGGTCATCACCTGCGGCGCATCGGCACGCATCGTATCAGCGAACTGAATCAGCCGGGCAGGCTTATTCCCCCATTGAAACGCTGTAGCGACCTGATCGCCATCCGCTGCCACACCGACCCAGTCGGGGCGACCGAACCGGGCACGATCGCCGTCAATCATCGCCTCGACGCCTAACCCCGGCTGTTCGGTGATATTCTCCGCCGGTGCCGGCGTCGCGTCGCCGAGCGCCTCGCGCACCGCGATTGACAGCGGATGGCGGCTCGCCTGGGCGAGCGCCAGCAGTGCGCTGCGTTCGGCGGGGTCGTCGGGCAGGCCAGCGATCGGCTTCAGCCCGGCGAGCGTGATCGTGCCGGTCTTGTCGAAGAACACCGTGTCGATCTCGACCAGCCGCTCGAGCGCAGAGCCATCCTTGATCAGCACGCCCGCGCGCATCAACGCGCCCGCCGCCACGACTTGCGCAATCGGCACGGCCAGCCCTAGCGCACAGGGGCAAGTGATGATCAGCACCGCGACCGCAATCAGCACCGATTGATGGACGCTCGCCCCTACCAGCATCCAGCCAATGAAGCTGAGCGCGGCAAGGCTATGGACTGCGGGCGCATAAAGCCGCGACGCGCGATCGGCGATGCGCACATAGCGCGATTTGCCCTGGCCGGCACTTTCCATCAGCCGCGCAATCTCGGCAATAACGGTGTCCTGCCCGATTGCGGTGATCCGCACCGTCAACGGCGCATCGAGCGCGATCGTGCCCGCGAGTACCTTGTCGCCCGGCGTTACCCGCTCGGGCACGCTTTCGCCCGTCACCAGCGCGCGATCGACATGGCCCGAGCCGGTTTCGACCAATCCGTCAACGCCGATCCGCTCGCCTGCGGCCACCAGCACGCGCATGTTGGGGGCGAGTTCGGCTGCCAGCCGCGTCTCGGTGGTGCCATCGGGGCGGAGCACCTGAACCTCCGTCGGCAGGCGCTTCAACAGCGCGGTAACCCCGTCCGAGGCACGCGCGCGCATCATGCTGTCGAGAAACCGCCCGGCGAGCAGGAAGAACAGCAGCATGATCGCGCCGTCAAAATAGGCGTGTGCGCCGCCGGTCGCGGTTTCGTAGAGGCTCATCGCGGTGGTCAGGATGACGCCGATCGAAATCGGCACGTCCATGTTGGTATGGCCATGGCGCAGCACCCGCCAGGCGCTGGCAAAGAAGGGCCGCCCGGCATAGGCAATGGCGGGCACCGCGATCAGCGCCGACAGCCAGTGGAACAGGTCGCGCGTCGCCCCTTCAGCGCCCGACCAGATCGATACCGACAGCAGCATCACGTTCATCGCCGCAAAACCGGCGACGGCGAGCGCCTTCATCAGCGCGCGACTCTCATCGTGCACCCCGCGCGCGTCGCGCTCGCCCATCAGATGGGTGGGAAAGCCGAGCCGCTCGATCACTTCGGCAATGGCGTCAGTCGTGACATCCGCGCCGTGCTGAACGACCACGAGGTGCGCGCTGAAATTGACGCGAGCGGTGGCGACGCCACTCATTTTGTCGAGCGCCCCTTCGATCCGTGCGATGCACCCCGCGCAGTGCATCCCTTCGACAGCAAAGCGGGTCTCGGTCATCGGCGCAGCGGTGGAGAGGGCAGTCACCGCGTTCATGCCCTAACGTCCTCCTCGAAGCGGGCACTCTGGCCCTTTGAGCTCAGGACGATCCGCAACTTCCAGCGACCTGTCGGCAAGGGCGCATCGGCAACGAACCCTGTCGGCGTTGCACGCATCGCAATCGTGCGATCGGGCATGCGGCCGAGTGGATGTCGCGCGGTCACCGTCATGCGCCCGCCGATTAACGCGCCTTGTGCATCAGTGGCGGCGATCTTTAGCCGCCCGGTGGTGTCGATACCGGGAACGACCCGCCAGCCAAGTTTATCCTGCGCGCGCGCTTCCGCCAGCCAGCCGTTGAAGCGCTGGCTCGCGACATAGCTGTTGTCGACCACTACCCCGCCAAAGGTGCCGATCGCAAAGCGTGCCATCGTGAAATTGACCGCGATGATCACCCCGAAAAGAGCGACCATGATTGCCAGCATGTGCCAGCCAGTGAAGGGCCGGGTCATTCGTCGTTCTCCTCGGTCTCGGGCCGATCGAAGCGGGTCGTGTGGCTGGCGGTGCCGCCTTCGGCATCGAGCGCACGGACGGTAAAGGCGATGTCGGCATGTTCAGGGCCACGTGCCGGGGCGGCGACGAACAATTGCACCGCGCGAACCTGATCGGCATCCACTCGTAGCCGTATCGAAGTGGCGGCCTGGTTGCGGTCACCGACTTCACCCCACAAGACCGCACCGGCGAGGCCCTTAACCGCAATCTCCACGTCGCGTGGGCGCTGCTCCATGTTGCGAACCTTGACGACATAGCTGTTGCGGACAGTGCCGTCCGACAGTTGCACCCATTGCGGATTGCGGCTTTGCGTCGCCGACAGATCGAGCCGGGTGCGATTGCCGAGCGCGAACAGCATCGCCAGACCAATCGCGCCCCAGACGCAGAAGTACAGGATCGTGCGCGGCTTGAGCAACTGCCGCATCGCACCGATAGGCTCGCCGCCTTTTCGGGCGATCGCGGCATCGGCTTCGGTGGTATAGCCGATCAGCTTCAACGGGCGATCAACCTTGGTCATGATCTCGTCACAGGCATCGATGCACAGGCCGCAGGTGATACAGCCGATCTGCGACCCCTCACGAATGTCGATTCCGGTAGGGCAGGCGGCGACACAGGCGTTGCAATCGATGCAGTCGCCGATCCGCGTATCCGGGTCGGTCGCAAGTTCGGTCAGGTCATGCGAGCGCTTCAGCCCGCGCGTGCGCGGCTCGCCGCGCCAGTCCTTGTAGGTGACGGCAAGCGACTGTTCATCCATCATCGCCGCCTGGATGCGGGGCCAGGGGCACATATAGATGCACACCTGCTCGCGCATCAGCCCGCCGAGCGTGTAGGTCGTGAAAGTCAGCACGCCGATCGTCGCATAGGCAATGAAGGGCGCGTCGCCGGTGAAGAGCGATCGTGCCAGCGTGGGCGCATCGGCAAAGTAGAAAATCCACGCTCCCCCCGTTGCCATCGCAATCAGCAGCCATGCACCGTGCTTGCCGACCCGCTTGGCGATCTTGGTTGGGCCCCAGGGTGCCTTCAGCAGCCGGAACTGCGCATTGCGATCACCGTCGATCATCCGCTCGACATGGACGAACAGGTCGGTCCATACCGTCTGCGGGCAGGCGTAACCGCACCACGCGCGCCCGACGGCGGAGGTAACCAGAAACAGCCCGATCCCCGCCATGATCAACATGCCCGCCACATAATAAAATTCGTGCGGCCAGATTTCGATCGAGAACAGGTAGAAGCGGCGATTGGCGATATCGACCAGCGCCGCCTGATGCGGGGCATAGGGGCCACGATCCCACCTGATCCAGGGCGTGACGTAATAGATGAGCAGCGTCACCCCCATGATCGCCCATTTCAGCCGCCGGAATGATCCGTTGACGGCCTTGGGGAAAATCTTGCGGCGCGCTTCGAAGAACGGCTCCTGATGGATCAAGTCACTTGGGTGGGACATTGGCGGCCGTCTGTTGAAGCGCCACGGCGGGTGGCGCGGGTGGCGCAGGAGGTTTTTCGCCGCCGCCCAGCGAGTGGACATAGCTGGCGAGCATCTTGATCGTCACCGGGTCGAGCCGGGTGTTCCAAGCCGGCATGATGCCATAGCGGGCGTTGACGATGGTTTGGGTGAGTGACGCGCGATCCCCGCCATAGAGCCAGATACCGTCGGTCAGGTTGGGCGCACCGATTGCGCGGCCACCCTTGGCATTGTCGCCGTGGCAGACGGTGCAGTTGATCGCGAACAGCGCCTGGCCGCGGCTTGCCGCCGCCGTCATTGGCTCCTGCCGAGATATGGCGCGCACATAGGAGACGACATCGTCGATCTGCGGCGTGGTCAGGATGCCGTCCTTCCCGAAGGCGGGCATTTGCGACATCCGCGTCGCATCGTCGCCCGGCTGGCGAATGCCGTGAACCAGCGTCTGCTCGATTGCGGCAAGGTCGCCGCCCCAGATCCAGTCATCGTCGTTGAGATTGGGATAGCCCTTGCTGCCCGCCGCCCCCGCGCCGTGACACTGCACGCAGTTGATCTTAAATGCGGCCCGTCCGCCTTCCTGCGCGGCGCGAAGCAGCGCTGGCTTGGCGGCGAGCTGGTCAATCGGGGTTGCCGCAATTGCGGTAAGCATCGGCCCCTTGCGTTTCAGGTCGGCGCGCTGTTCATCGGCCAGGTCACCCAGGCTCGACCAGCCGAGCATACCCTTGGTCGCGCGGTCCGCCAGCGGAATGGCCGGGTAGAGCACGACATAGACCAGGGCGAACACGATCGTACCGTAGAGGATGTACAGCCACCAGCGCGGCATGGGCGTGTCGAGTTCCTCGATCCCGTCCCATTCATGGCCGACGAAATCGGTGCCGGTGGCAGCGTCCACACGCCTGCGATCATCAGCCATTGGCCTGTTCCTCATCTTCCCAATCGTCTTCCAGGATCATCGTCGCGGCGCGGGTATGCGCGGCGCGGGCGCGGGGCAGGAAGGTCCAGCCGACAAAGGTCAGGAACATCACCGTCATCGCCACCAGCCCCCAGCTGTCAGCGAAATGGCGCAGCGCATCATAGCTCATTTGCGCTGCTCCTGCGCCTGAGCCGCCTTGAAATCGACCATCGTGCCGAGCCCTTGCAGATACGCGATCAGCGCATCCATTTCAGTGACGCGGGCAGGATCGCCGTCATAATCGCGGGCCTGTGCCTTGGGGTAGCGCTTCAGCAGCGCGGCGGTGTCCCCCGTACCGGTCGCCTGGGCCGTGAAATCGGCACTCGCCTGCGCGATATGCTCGGCCGAATAAGGCACGCCGACCCGGCTGAGTGCTGTCAGATGCGCGCCGATCGTCTTCCCATCGATCTCGCGGTCAGCCAGAAAGGCATAGGGCGGCATGATCGATTCAGGCACCACCGAGCGCGGATCGCGCAAGTGCTGGATATGCCATTCGTCCGAATAACGACCGCCGACGCGCGCGAGATCAGGCCCGGTGCGCTTCGATCCCCATTGGAACGGGTGATCATACATGCTCTCCGCGGCCAGGCTGTAATGGCCATAACGTTCGACCTCGTCGCGGAACGGGCGGATCATTTGGCTGTGGCAGCCATAACAGCCCTCACGGACATAGATGTCGCGTCCCGCCAGTTCGAGCGGGCTGTGCGGCCGGACGCCTTCAACCTTCGTCACGGTAGATTGAATCCAGAAGAGCGGCGCGATCTCGACGATGCCGCCAATCGCGACGGTGACCAGCGCGAGCAGGCCGAGCACCGTCACATTACGCTCGATCACCTTGTGGCGGTGGAGGAGACTGGTGGCCATGATCTGATCCTCCTTATGCTGCGGAAGCGGTGGCGGGGGTGGCTGTGACCGGGTGGTCGCGGCTGGCGTCGAACGGTGTTTCGGTGAGTGGCGCCTCGGTGCGCAGCTTGCCCGCGATCGTCATCCAGATGTTGACGACCATGATCGCCGCGCCCGCTAGGTAGAGCAGACCCCCGGCCGAGCGGATCACGTAATAGGGGTGAAGGGCGGCGACGACTTCGGCAAAGGAATAGACGAGGAACCCGTCCGCGCCGTACTCGCGCCACAACAGACCCTGGGTGATCCCCGACACCCACATCGACGATGCGTAGAGAACGATGCCCAGCGTCGCGCACCAGAAGTGCCAGTTGACCATGCGCAGCGAATAGAGCCGGGTGCGCCCCCACAACCGCGGCGTCATGTAATACAGCGCCGCAAAGGTGATCATCCCGTTCCAGCCAAGCGCGCCGGAATGGACATGGCCGATGGTCCAATCGGTGTAATGTGACAGCGAGTTGACGCTCTTCAGCGACATCAGCGGACCTTCGAACGTGCTCATCCCGTAGAAAGCGAGGCTGGCGACCATCATGCGGATGATGGGGTCGGTGCGGATCTTGTCCCATGCGCCGTTGAGCGTCATCAGCCCATTGATCATCCCGCCCCAGCTCGGCATCCAAAGCATGATCGAGAACACCATGCCGAGCGTCTGCGCCCAGTCGGGGAGCGCGGTGTAATGAAGGTGATGCGGCCCGGCCCAGATGTAGAGGAAGATCAGCGACCAGAAATGGATGATCGAAAGCCGGTAGCTGTAGACCGGCCGTTCGGCCTGCTTGGGCACGAAATAATACATCATGCCCAGGAAACCGGCGGTCAGGAAAAAGCCGACCGCATTATGGCCATACCACCACTGGGTCAGCGCATCCTGCACGCCGGAAAAGGCCGAATAGGATTTGGAGCCCAGGAACGACACGGGCACGGCCAGATTGTTGACCAGATGCAGCATCGCAACGGTGATGATGAACGCCAGGAAGAACCAGTTGGCGACATAGATATGCGGTTCGGACCGCTTCAGGATCGTGCCGACGAAAACCACCAGATAGCTGACCCAGACGATCGTCAGCCAGATATCGACATACCATTCGGGCTCGGCATATTCGCGGCTCTCGGTGACGCCCATGAGGTAACCAGTCGCGGCGAGCACGATAAACAGCTGGTATCCCCAGAATACGAAACGGGCGAGCGCCGGCGAAAACAGCCGCGCCCGGCAGGTGCGCTGGACGATGTAAAAGCTCGACATGATCAGCGCATTGCCGCCGAA
>CAZYOU010000076.1:0-13402 GCA_964649315.1 uncultured Stakelama sp.
CGTGTCGTGAGATCAAGGCGCGCTGCCCGCATGTCCATATCTCGGGCGGGCTCTCCAACCTCAGCTTTTCGTTCCGGGGTAACGAGCCCGTCCGCCGCGCGATGCACAGTGTGTTTCTGTACCACGCCATTCCGGCCGGGCTCGACATGGCGATCGTCAATGCGGGGCAGCTCGACATTTACGACGACATCAACCCTGCTTTGCGTGAAGCGTGCGAGGACGTGATCTGGGATCGGCGGGACGATGCGACCGACAACCTGATTACGCTCGCCGAAAGCTTCAGGGGCACTGATGCGGTCGCTGAAAAGGCCGCCGAGGAATGGCGCGGCTGGCCCGTTAACAAGCGGCTCGAGCATGCGCTCGTCAAGGGCATCGATCTGTATGTCGTCGACGATACCGAGGAAGCCCGCCAGGGATTTGCCCGCCCGATCGAGGTGATCGAAGGGCCGCTGATGGACGGCATGAACGTCGTTGGCGACCTGTTCGGTTCGGGAAAAATGTTCCTGCCGCAGGTGGTGAAATCGGCGCGCGTGATGAAAAAGGCGGTCGCGCATCTGCTGCCCTTCATCGAAGCCGCGAAGGAGCCCGGCGCGCGCGGCAAGGGCAAGATCATCATGGCGACCGTGAAGGGCGACGTCCATGATATCGGCAAGAACATCGTCGGCGTTGTCCTCCAGTGCAACGGCTTCGACGTGGTCGACATGGGCGTGATGGTGCCCTGGTCCGACATCTTGAAAGCCGCGAACGAGAATGACGCCGACATGATCGGCCTGTCGGGCCTGATCACGCCGTCGCTCGATGAGATGGTGACGGTCGCCGAGGAGATGAAGCGCGCGGGCATGACGATGCCGCTGCTGATCGGTGGCGCGACGACATCGAAGGTGCACACCGCTTTGCGCATCGCCCCTGCTTATGATGGCCCGGTGATCCATGTCCTCGATGCCAGCCGCGCAGTGGGTGTTGCGTCGACGCTCGTCAGCGATACGATCCGTGACGAGTTTGTGGACAAGACGGCGGCCGAATATGAAGCCGTTCGCTTCGCCCGCGCCAACAAGGGGCAGAGCGAACTCGTGTCGTTGCAAACCGCGCGCGACAATGCGTTCGAGGCTGACATGGCGCTGAAGCCGCCACACCCCAAACAGCCCGGCGTGCATGTGTTTCGCGACTGGGATTTGGAGCAGCTTCGCGATCTGATCGACTGGACGCCCTTTTTCCGTGCCTGGGAGCTGGCGGGCAACTATCCGGCGATCCTGACCGATGAGGTTGTCGGCGAAAGCGCGACGAGCTTGTTCGCCGATGCCAATGCAATGCTCGACAAGATCATTGCCGAGAAATGGCTGGTCGCGCGCGGTGTCGCCGGGCTGTGGCCCTGTCGGCGCGAGGGCGATGATGTGATTCTGCACCTCGATAATGAGGATCATGTCCGACTGCCGTTTCTGCGCCAGCAAATCTCCAAGCGCGAGGGCCGCGCGAACATGTGCCTCGCCGATTTCGTCAGCCATGACGGCGACTGGATCGGGGGCTTCGCGGTCAGCATCCACGGTATCGAACCACATCTGGCGAGGTTCAAGGCGGCGATCGATGACTATTCGGACATCCTGTTGAAGGCGCTGGCCGACCGCCTGGCAGAGGCCTTTGCCGAGGCCCTGCACAAGCATGTCCGTATGGAGCTATGGGGCTATGCCCCTGACGAGCAACTCACCAACGAGGCGCTGATCCGCGAGCAATATCGCGGCATCCGCCCCGCGCCGGGCTATCCCGCGTGCCCGGATCACAGCCTGAAGCCGACCTTGTTCAAACTGCTCGACGCGCATCACGCGACGGGCGTGTCGCTGACCGAAAGCTTTGCGATGCTGCCGACGGCAGCGGTGAGCGGCTTCTATTTCGGGCATCCGCAGGCCGAGTATTTCGGGGTGGCGCGCGTGGGGCGCGATCAGCTGGAGGATTACGCCGCGCGGCGCGGGGTCGATCTGCCGACGGCGGAGCGGTGGCTGCGCCCGAACCTCGATTGATCGGTTAACCCTCAATTACCCTTCACGGCCGCCGCAAACCCCGGCATTCCCACGCCAACTCGTGGAGTGTCGCCAATGCGTTTTGCCTTGCCAATCGCCGCTCTCGCGCTTGCCGCGCCGGTCGCCGCGCAGCAATCTGTCGCGCCGTTTGTGGTGCAGGAGACGGGGCAGGGCTTCGGGCTGCTTGACGATGCGCTGATGTCGATCCGGGGCAGGACGCGACGATCCTGATCGCACCGGGCACTTACCGCCAATGCGCGGTCCAGCAGGCGGGGCGGATTACCTTCAAGGCGGTGCAACCGGGTAACGTGATTTTTGATGGCGTGGCGTGCGAGGGCAAGGCGGTGCTGGTGCTGCGCGGTGAGGGCAGCGTGGTCGACGGCATCGTGTTTCGCAACATCCGCGTCCCCGATGGCAATGGCGCTGGCATCCGCATCGAAATCGGGGATCTGACGGTGCGCAATTCGATGTTCCTCGACAGTCAGGAGGGTATCCTCGGGGCGCAGGAGGAGCCACGCGCAATCATCATCGATCGATCGACCTTTGCTGGACTCGGACAGTGTGACGAGACGCCCGATTGCGCGCACAGCATCTATCTGGCGACGACAGGCGTGGTAACGATTACCCGGTCGCGCTTCGAGCGGGGGCGCGGCGGGCACTACGTCAAGCTCCGCGTGCCGCGCGTCTCGATAACCGACAACAGCTTCGATGACAGCAGGGGTACCAAGACCAATTACATGATCGAGCTGCCGGAAGGCGGCACCGGGCTGATCGCGGGCAACACCTTTGTGCAGGGGCCGCAAAAGGAAAACTGGACGGGGTTGATCGTGATCGCCGCCGAGGCGCGGAAGTATCGATCGGCCGGGCTGCGGGTGGAGGGCAACACCGCGAGCCTCGCACCGGGGCAAACCAAGAGCCCTGCCTTTGTCGCCGATATCAGCCACGAACAACTGGCGCTTGGCACGAACACGCTGGGGGCAGGGGTGCGGGCTTTCGAGCGGCGGTGATGCCTGTCGCTGCGGCGTGAAGCGGCGTCGTAAGGGTGTGCATCCGATCACCAATGCGCCCGTACCTGGTTTGGGCAGGCCTTGAGTGCGGGTGGTGACGATGAAGGACATGAATCGACGATTATTTGTCATGGCGGCGACTGCGGCGCCGCTCGTCGGCCTATTCGGGGTGCATTCTGCGCGGGCGGCTGGATACCAGCCCAAGAATACCGTCGGCTACCGCGAGCAACCGAATGGCAAGGCCGCCTGCGAGAATTGCAAACTGTTCGTGCCCAACAAGGCCGATCCGGCTGCGGGTGGTTGCACCGTTGTCGCGGGCACAATCCTGCCTAAGGCGTGGTGCGTCATCTACGAGGTCGCACCAGTCGCCTGAGTTACCGGCAGCTTGTCTCCGCGCCCGCATCCAGATCAAGGCAGCGCCCGTCGACGTCCGGCGTGCCCAGCTTCAGCCCGATCGTCGCCGCGAGCGTCGGTGCGATGTCGACGGTGTCCACGGCCAGCGGCTGTTCGAAGCTTGCCATGCCCTTGCGCCAGAACAGGATAGGCACCCGGCGATCATAATCCCAGAAGCTGCCGTGGGTCGCGACATAACCGAAGCCAGGGTTCGGGATCGGCGTGATGCGCGGTTTCAGCGCGACAATGATGTCGCCCGATCGCGCGGGGTGGAAGCTCGCCTTGGCGCGCTGCACCAGTGACCAGGTTTCGGCGGGGCCGGTGGCGGGGGCGGCGGTGATGATCTCCGACCGACTGAACGCAGCGGCGACTTGGGGGTGAGCGCGGTACAGCTTCAGCGCTTCGGCCTGTACGGCGTCGAACGTTGCCTTGGGCAGCTTGGGGTCAATCCAGACATCGCCGACCGGATCACCATAAAGCAACTGTCCCGTGAGCCCGAGCTTTGCTGCTACAGCATCGCTGATCCCCTTGGGATTGAGCTTCGGGTCGATCCGCGCGGCACCGGGCACGGCGTTCTCGGCATTACGTTCGGGCAGGTCATGCCCGCCATGATCGGCGGTCAGCACCACCTGATAATCGATTGCCATCGAATCGAGCACCGCGAAAAATGTGCCCATTGTTTCGTCGAGCTTGGTCAGCTGCAGGCACATTTCGCTGCCTTCGGTGCCATAGGTATGGCCGACATAATCGGTCGCCGATGCACCAATCGCGATCAGATCAGTTGTCGCGCCGCTGCCCAGCTTCATGTCGCGGATCAGGCCGGCGGCCATCGCGAACAACGCTTCATCCGATTCTGGTGAAGCGCGGAAGGCGCGCGTGTCACCAGCTTTGCGCTCGAAGCGGCCGGTACCCACCGTCTTGCCGCCGCCGATGCTAACCGCGCGGTTGCGGGTTTCGCAGAACATGGGCAGATCCATCGGCCCCGATGGCTCGGCAAGCCGTGCGGTGATGGCGTCGTTGGTCTGCTGGACCACCGCGGGGGTGGCGCGTCCGGCATAGCTGGCGAATTTCTTGCCGTCCCACCACCAAAGTTCATCGACCTGGTGACCGCCCATCATCACCGCCGCCCGATCCTTGCCCGCGACTGAAACGACGCGGGTGGCTGGGTTCGCTGCCTTCATGCGTTCGCCAAGCGTCGGCACCAGCAAATGCTTGTCGGAAACGGTATATTGGTTCGAGTTGCTGCCGGGGACGCTTTCGTCCTCTGCGCAGTAGATGGTCTTGTCCGGGCGCGCGGTTTTCAGGTCGACCCAGTTGTTCGCGATAATGCCTGCACGGCCTGCATGAACGCCGGTCAGGATCGTCGCGTGGCCGGGGCAGGTTTCGGTGGCTGAATGGCTTTGATAGCCCGCCGGGAACACCGCGCCTTTCAGAAGGCGCTTAAAGCCGCCGGTGAAGTGATTGCGATATTCGGCGAACAGATCGGCCGAGAGTTGATCGACCGCGATTGCAATGATGAGCTTGGGCGGTGCTTTGGGTGCGGGGGGCGCCACCGGTGCGGCAGGCGCGCTCGTGGGTGCCGCACTGTCCTGCGCCGCCGCATTTGCTGTAACCAATGCGAGCGCGCCAGCGAATAAAGTGGCAACTCTTTTCATCACGTCTCTCCCCGATCGGGTGCATTGCATCCGGCTTTTCGGCTATGCGCCGGGACCGGGCCTGAAAACAAGGATTGCCGAATGCGCGCGTTGGGTTTCTTTATCGTGACATTGCTCCTCTGGCTTGCCGGAACGGGCACCGCGATGGCGCAAGCACCCGATCCCTATGCGAAGGGCCCGCACCTCGCGACGACGCTGATCGCCGAAACCAAGACTCCGGCGGCAGGCAGCACGGTGACGCTGGCGGTAGACGTTACGCCGCAACCCGGCTGGCACGGATATTGGCAGAACCCCGGTGATGCGGGCTTTCCGGCCAAGTTCGACTGGACACTGCCCGCTGGCGTGCGCGCCGGCACACCGCTCTATCCGGTGCCGACCACGCTGATCATCGCCGGGTTGATGAACTATGTGTTTGAACAACATTATACGCTGCTGGTGACTTTGCAGATCCCGGCGGGACTTGCTCCGGGCACCGCGCTGCCGGTCAAGGTGCGGACCAACTATCTGGTCTGCACCGAAGAAATTTGCGTGCCCGAAGCAGCTGATTTGGCGGTTGATCTGGTCGTGGGTGACGGCGCGATCACGCCCGCGGCGCGCGCGCAGTTCGACGAATTCCGCAAAGCAATTCCGAAGTCGATCGGCATGGACGCGCAGTATCAGATCGTCGGCAAGATGGTGCGGATCGGGGTGCCCTATCCAGCCGATGGGCCGCTCGACAAGGCGTACTTCTTCCCGGTGACGGCGGGCGTGATCGATTACGCAGCGCCGCAAAAGGTGATGCGCGACGGGGATCGACTGGTGATCGAAACCGCCAACACCAAGCCCGGCAGCGAGCCGATCAACGGCGTGCTGCGGATCGGTGAGTCGCGCGGTCTGCTGGTCAGCGCGACGGCAGGGACGGTCGCGGCAGCGGCTGGCGGCGCGGCGACGGGCGATGCTGCATCGTCGGGCGTGCTCGTGGCGACACTGATCGCACTGGGCGGGGCGCTGCTCGGTGGGCTCATCCTCAACATCATGCCCTGCGTCTTCCCGATTCTGAGCTTGAAGGCGTTGAGCCTCGCCAAGGGTTCGGTTGACGAAGGTGCTGCCCGGCGTGAGGCACTGGCCTATACCGCGGGTGTGCTCGCCGTGATTATGGGGCTGGGCGCGACGATCCTCGCACTGCGCGCGGGCGGGGCGGCGGTAGGCTGGGCGTTCCAGCTGCAAAACCCGGCGACGATCGCGGTGCTGCTGCTGCTGGTCGTTGCGTTGACGCTCAACCTGGCCGGGCTGTTCGAAATCCCGACGCCAAGCTTCGTCAATTCATCGAGCGGGGCGAGCGGTGCCTTCGCCACCGGCGCGCTGGCTGCGATCATCGCGACACCGTGCACGGGGCCGTTCATGGGGGCAGCATTGGGGGCGGCGCTGGTGCTGCCCGCGCCTGCAGCGATGGCGGTGTTTGCGGGACTTGGAATCGGGCTGGCGCTGCCGTTCCTGGCGATCGGTTTCGTCCCGGCACTGCGCAGGGCACTGCCGCGTCCCGGCGCGTGGATGGAAACATTCCGCCAGATCCTTGCGGTGCCGATGGGCCTGACCGCAATCTGGCTGGCCTGGGTGCTCGGTGGCGAAGCGGGGACTGATGGTATCACGCTCGGGCTGCTCGGCGCGCTCGGCGTAGGGATCGTCCTGTTCGTCATCGGCAAGCGCCAGCATGCGGGGCTTTCAGCGCATTGGCTCAGCGTCGTCGCGCTGATCGGGGTGACGGCAGCGACCGGCTATGTCGTGCGCGCCGTGCCCAAGGGAGCGGCTGCCGAAGCCGCGCTCGTCGCTGAAAACAAGCTGATGTTCTCCGAAGAAAAACTGGCCGAGGCCCGCGCCAAGGGCCAGCCCGTCTTCGCCTATTTCACCGCCGACTGGTGCCTGACGTGCAAGGTGAACGAGCGCATCGCGATCGACACCGATCAGGTGAAAGCCGCCTTCGCCAAGCATGACGTGGCCGTCATGGTCGGCGACTGGACCGATGGCGATCCCAAGCTCGGCCGCTTCATCGAGCAGCATAATCGCGCGGGAGTGCCGCTGTACCTCTATTACAAGCCCGGCGCGAGCGAGCCCGAAATCCTGCCGCAGGTGCTCACCCCCGGTATGCTGAGCGCGCTGGCCGAGGGGTGATTGGCGGGCTAGTGCCGCACCCATGAAGATATTCTTCGATGGCGGGTGCAGGCCCAATCCCGGCGCGATGGAGATCGCGGTGGTGGCGCAGGGGCAGGCCTATGTCCGGCAGGATGCGGGGCAGGGCAGTAGCTTTGATGCCGAATGGCTCGCGCTGATCCATGCAGTGGAGGTGGCGCAGTCGCTGGGTATGTCGGATGTGGTGCTGCTCGGCGATTCAGCGACGGTGATCGGGCAAGCGCTTGGCCGGGTGAAGCGCCGGGGCGAAGCGATTGCCCATCTCGCGCGGTTTCAGGCGAGTATCCCCGTCGGCATGTCGGTTCGGGTCCGGCTGATCAAGCGCACGCAGAACCTTGCGGGGATTGCGCTCGCCCGGTTGCATGATCGGTGAGCGACTTTCCCATCCTCTACAGCTTCCGCCGCTGCCCCTATGCAATGCGCGCGCGAATGGCGTTGCTGGTGAGCGGCGTGGCGGTCGAATTGCGCGAGGTAGCGTTGGGCAGCAAACCCGCGGAAATGGTCGCTGCATCACCTAAGGCGACTGTGCCCGTGCTGGTGCTGCCGACGGGCGCCGTGATCGACGAAAGCATCGACATCATGCGCTGGGCATTGGCGCAGAATGATCCCGAGGATTGGCTGGCGGGGGATGATGCTGGGCTGATCGCCGTCAACGACGGCGCGTTTAAGCATCAGCTCGATCGCTACAAATATCCCGATCGCCACGGCGTCGATCCGATCGAACATCGCGTGGCGGGGATGGCGATGCTGCTCGATATGGAGGCGCGCCTGTCATCAGCGGCAAATCTGTGTGGCGACGCACGCGCGCTAGCCGACATCGCGATCATGCCGTTCGTGCGCCAGTTTGCAGCAGTGGACGCGGCGTGGTTCGCGGCGCAGCCGGTGCCCCGGTTACAGGCATGGCTTGCACATCACACATCGTCGACGCTGTTCGATCAGGCGATGCTGCGGATCAAGCCCTGGGCGCTCGGCGATCCGCCCCTTATCCTGCGTGTCCCAGACCGATCGCCACGGCCTCCGCCACTTTGATCCCGTCCACGGCGGCAGACAGGATGCCGCCCGCATAGCCAGCGCCTTCGCCAGCCGGAAAAAGCCCCTTGGTGTTGAGGCTCTGGAAATCATCACCCCGTGTAAAACGCACGGGGGATGACGTGCGCGTTTCAACGCCTGTCAGCACCACGTCAGGGTGATCGTAACCAGGGATTTGCCGCCCGAACACCGGGATCGCCTCCCGCATCGCGGTGATCGCGAAATCGGGCAGGCATTCCGCGAGATCGGTCATGTGCACGCCGGGGCGGTAGGAGGGGGTGACAGAGGCGAGCTTTTCAGACGCGCGGCCCGCCAGGAAATCGCCGAGCAACTGCGCGGGGGCCTTGTAGCTCGATCCGCCAGCGACATAGGCGCGCGATTCCCAGTGGCGCTGAAAGTCGAGGCCCGCGAGCGGATTGCCGGGGTAATCGCGTTCCGGGTCGATCGCGACGACGAACCCCGAATTGGCGTTGCGTTCATTGCGCGAATATTGGCTCATCCCGTTGGTGGCGACGCGGCCCTCTTCCGACGTTGCCGCTACCACGGTGCCGCCGGGGCACATGCAGAAGCTGTAGACCGTCCGCCCGTTCGAGCAGTGGTGCGAGATGTGATATTCCGCCGCGCCGAGCACGGGATGCCCGGCGTGGATGCCGAACCGCGATTTGTCGATCCAGCTTTGCGGATGCTCGATCCGCACCCCGATCGAGAATGGCTTGGCCTCCACGAACACGCCAGCCTTATGGAGCATGGCAAACGTATCGCGCGCACTGTGGCCGATCGCGAGCACGACGCGTTCCGCCGCGAGGTAACTGCCGTCGTGCAAATGCAGCCCGCGCACCCGCCGTTCGCCGGTCCAATCGGTGGCGATATCGATGCCGTCGACGCGGGTGCCGAACCGATATTCGCCGCCAAGCCCCTCGATCGTCTCGCGAATGCTCTCCACCATCGTCACCAGCCGGAACGTACCGATATGCGGGTGGGCCTCAGTCAGGATTTCGGCGGGTGCCCCGGCCTTGACGAATTCGGTCAGCACCTTGCGGTCGAGGTACCGGGTGTCCTTGATCCTGCTATAAAGCTTCCCGTCGGAAAATGTCCCCGCGCCGCCCTCACCGAATTGCGCGTTTGATTCCGGGTTCAGTACGCCGCGCCGCCACAGACCCCAGGTGTCCTTGGTGCGTTCGCGCACCACCTTGCCGCGATCGAGGATGATCGGGCGATAGCCCATCTGCGCCAGGATCAGCGCGGCGAACAATCCGCAGGGCCCGGTACCAATCACCACGGGACGGGGGGCACCGGCAGGGGCGGTCGCGACCATATGATAGCGCGTATCGGGGGTCCGCTGGACCCGCTTGTCCTTGCGGCAGCGGGCGAGCACCGCATCCTCGCCCTTTACGTTCACGTCGATCGAATAGACGAGCTGGATATCGGCCTTGTTCCGCGCATCATGCGCGCGGCGGGCGACGACATATTTGATCAGCTCGCGCGGCGTGATCCGCAGCCGCTTGCAGATCGCGGCGGGGATGGCTTCATCTGGGTGGTGGAGCGGCAGGGAGACTTCGGTCAGGCGGAGCATGGCCCCGCCTGTACCGGGTCGTACGCGACGACGCCATGGACTGATATGGCTTCCTTATCCCCATCCGTTCGTGTCGAGCGAAGTCGAGACACCCTGCGCAGCGCTCGTGGCATGTTTCTCGACTTCGGCCCTATGGGCCGAAGTTCATCCTGAGCGTCTGCCTTGGCAGGCAGTCGAAGGGCTCGAAACGAACGGACGAGATGGGAAATGGCGTTTGGGCAGCCAGACGGTCAGGCCGCCGTCGCTTCCTCCAGCGTCACCGCGCGCCGCCCGGCCACCGCTTCGAACCGCTCATGGTACTTCGGATGCTCGGTGCCCATCACCCGGTCCCAAAAGGTGAAATACAGCCCGAAATTATAGCGCCCCTCGGTATGATGCAGGTCGTGGTGCGTCGTTGTCGTCAGCCAGCCGGTCCAGCGCGAGCGGGTGAAGCCGCTCCACGCGAGTTCATAGCCCGAATGGCCGATGGCATTGCGGGCGATCTGGTGGCCGAGGAAAACGAAGATCGCAAAGCCATAGATCGGCACCACCATCGACATCACGACGAGCATGAAGGGGATGTAGATCGATTCGGCAATCGCCTCGATCGGGGCAAAGCTGTACGCGGCCCAGCTGGTCGGCGTGCGGCTCAAATGGTGCGTCGCGTGTGCCTTTCGGAACAGGCTTTTGTGGTGCAGCGTGCGGTGCATCCAGTAGAACCATGTGTCGTGCAGCACCGCCATGATGACGACCTGACCAAGCAAGATGCCGAAGCTGGGGATGCCGGGTTCCACCTCGATCAGGCCCGATTTGATGAGGGCGAAGCTGATCAGGTTGACCACCGCAAAGACGGCGATCGTCTGCGCCGATTGAAAGAATTCGCGACGCCGATCGGCAAAACTTGCTTCGCGTGGTTGAATGCGCCGCGCCGCGATCCAGCGCCGCAGCAGCCAGTAGAGTAACGCAATGCCCGCCGCCCCGATCATGTACCGGGTGAATTCGACCTGGTAGCTGCGCATCAGGCGCTCGCCGATCATCACAATAAAATCAGTCACGCGTTGAACTCCGCCATAGGGTGATGGCTTTCGATAGGAGGGATGCACCAGGACGGCTTCTTGATGCCAGAAAAACGTGATCGATTTCGGAATCGATCAGCTTTTTTCGGTAAACATCACCCGGCGATAATCGCTCGGCGCCTGGCCGACGTCCTCGCGGAAGGCGCGGTTGAACGGGGCGAGGCTGCCATAACCGAGGTCCATCGCAATCGTTAAAATGGGCAGATCGACACAGGCAGGATCGGCGAGCATTGCCTTCGCCTCGGCAATCCGGTGGTGGTTGAGAAAGGCCGAGAAATTGCGATAGCCAAGCCGCTGGTTGATCAGCGCGCGCAACCGGTGCTCGGGCGTGCCCAACCGGTCGGCAAGCACACCGATCGTCATGCCGGTTTCGCGATAAACGCCGTCCCGCACCGCTGCATCGAGCTTTTGCTTCAGCACTTTTTCCGAGGGGGTCAGCGCGGGCGCGGGTGGTGCGGCGTCGATGCTCGGGTCAAACAGGATATCGGGGTCGCTTTGCAGCAATGCCGATCCCAGCGCGAATGTTGCCACCACGATCGCGACCGACTGGATCAACACGGCAACGGGCGGCATCGTCGGAAAGCCGAAGAAATATTCGAGGCCAATCACCATCAGTGCCTGAACCGCGACCACGACGACAAAGCCCACACGAAGTCGGCGGCGCTTTTCTATCAGGTCATCGCCCAGCTCCGACAAAGCGATGCGGATCGCATCGGCCAACAGCGCAAGCTGCACAACGCGCTGCAGCGTCGCGATGATGATGTATACCCCGTCCAACTGCTGCCGATCGTGCACGATTCCCTGGCCGAGTGCGACCCAGCACCCCAGAGCGACCAACACGCCGACAAGGGCAATCCGCCGGTCAACCCTGCGCTCGAACAATCGATAGGCGAACACCCATAGCAGCAGCGGCACCAGCTGCGCAGCCAGCGGTATCAGCGGCCACAGCACGCCATGCGGGGCGTCGGATAGCGGGGTCTGCAAGGTAAGGTAGGCACAGGTGCAAAGCAGCAGCGCCGCGCCTGAGATGCGGATCGCGCGCGGCGCCGCCCCTCGGGCGATGACGACCGCGACGAGCAGCACCTGGCCGATCGCCAGCATCCGAATCGCAAATATGGCCGCGCCAATCCCCGTCATTGCCATTGCCTATGCCATAGCAGTGTTCAGGGTCCATCGCGTGCCGGTAGCAAGCGGTCGAACTCTATCGACCGTGGTGCGTTGTGCGCTGACCAATGATGCCGTGTCGGAGCAAGCCTTAATGTACAGATATTGGTTCGCGACGTTGATTGCGCTCCCGTTATTGGCCGGGTGTGGCGAGCAAAAGCCCAAATTTGATCCCAACACGGTGGTGCTTGCCCCCAATGGCAAGACCCTGCCGGCCAACCAGGCCACAGCCGCGCCGTCCGCCGCGAGCATGGCAATGCTGCCTTTCGAGGGAAGCTGGGGCCGTACCGCGGCTGACTGTGACCTAAGCAATGATGATCGCCGCGGCACACTGAAGATCGAAAAGGGACGGGTGGAGTATTACGCAGCGGGCGGGCCGATCGAACGGATTGTCAGCAAGACGCCAACCAGCGTGACGCTTGATTTGCGACTGACCGGTTTTGGCCGCACGACGCTGTCCCGCACCACCTATACGCTGCAGGTTGCCGGCACGCGGCTGCTCCGCACCGATGCAACCCCGCCTGCGCGATTCCAGTACACCCGCTGCTGAGGTTGAATTTGCCGAAACGGCGGCTTCAAAGCGTGTGGGAATTCGCCTAAGGGCGTCACATGACCCATCTTGACCTTACGCCACAATTCGACCTGACCGACGACCAGCGCGAGATTCAGGATCTGGCGCGCAAATTCACCGCTGCCCGGATCACGCCCTTCGCTGGCGAATGGGATGAAAAGCACATCTTCCCGCGCGACACGATCACGGAAGCCGCCGAGCTTGGTTTTGCGGCGATTTATGTCAGCGAGGAATCGGGCGGCATCAATCTGGGGCGGCTGGAAGCGGCGCTGATCATGGAGGCGATGGCCTATGGCTGCCCGTCAACCAGCGCGTTCATCTCCATCCACAATATGGCCGCGTGGATGATCGACCGGTTCGGCTCGGCCGAGGTGAAGGCCAAATATCTGCCCGATCTCGTGTCGATGGAGACGATCGCCAGCTATTGCCTGACCGAACCGGGCAGCGGCTCCGACGCGGCGGCGCTGAAGACTCGCGCGGTGCGGGACGGTGATCACTACGTTGTGACGGGCACCAAGCAGTTCATCTCCGGCGCGGGTGAGAACGACGTCTATGTCACGATGGTCCGCACCGGTGAGGATGGGCCCAAGGGCATTTCCTGCCTGGTGATCGAAAAGGACATGCCCGGCGTGTCCTTCGGCGCGAATGAACGCAAGCTCGGCTGGCATTCGCAGCCGACGCGGCAGGTGATCCTGGAGGAAGTCCGCGTTCCCGTCGCCAATCGCGTCGGCGGCGAGGGCGAGGGCTTCCGCATCGCGATGATGGGGCTCGACGGCG
>CAZYOU010000077.1:0-13352 GCA_964649315.1 uncultured Stakelama sp.
GAGCGTCACCTTCTCCACGCCCATTTCCAGCGCGCGTTCGGGCGTGAGGAAGGGATCATAAGCGATCACCTTCATTTTCAGCCCTAGCGCGCGGTCAGCGACGATCGAGCCGATATTGCCCGCACCGATCAGGCCGAGCGTCTTGCTGGTCAGCTCGACCCCCATGAAGCGGTTCTTTTCCCACTTGCCGGCCTGGGTGCTTGCATCCGCCTCGGGCAGCTGGCGGGCGAGCGCGAACATCAGCGCGATGGCGTGTTCGGCAGTCGTGATCGAATTGCCGAACGGCGTGTTCATCACAACGACGCCCTTGGCCGATGCAGCGGGGATGTCGACGTTGTCCACACCGATCCCGGCGCGGCCGATGACCTTCAGGTTGGTCGCGTGCTCCAGGATCGCCTTGGTCACCTTGGTCGAACTGCGGATCGCGAGGCCGTCATACTGGCCGATGATCGCCATCAGCTCTTCGGGCGTCTTGCCGGTGATTTCATCGACCTCGACGCCGCGTGCGCGGAAGATGGCGGCGGCGTTGGGGTCCATTTTGTCGGAAATGAGGACTTTAGGCATGGGTTTGGTTCCTTAGGAAAGGGGTGTGCTCCCGCGAAGGCGGGAGCCCAGACTGGGTCCCCGCCTTCGCGGGGACACAAGGATTTTATGTGAGGGCTCAGCCAGCCTTCGCCGTCGCATACGCCCAGTCGAGCCACGGCCCGAGCGCCACAATATCGGCGGTGTCGACCGTCGCACCGCACCAGATGCGCAGGCCCGGCGGCGCGTCGCGGTAACCCGCCACGTCGAATGCAGCGCCTTCCTTTTCCAGCGCTCCAGCCATTTTCTTGATGAAGGCTTCGTCCGAACCCTCCACCGTCAGGCAGACGCTGGTCTTCGACCGCGTCGCCGGATCAGCGGCGAGATGGCCGAGCCAGTCGCGTTCCGCCACGATCGCATCGAGCGCCGCCGCATTGGCATCGGACCGTGCCATCAACCCGCTCAAGCCACCAAGCGTGTCCGCCCATTCGAGCGCGAAGATCACGTCTTCCACGGCCAGCATCGACGGGGTGTTGATCGTCTCGCCCTTGAAAACGCCCTCGGCGAGCGCGCCTTTCGATACGAGCCGGAAAATCTTGGGCAGTGGCCAGGCAGGCGTGTAGCTCGTCAGCCGCTCAACCGCGCGAGGACCTAGGATCAAGATGCCGTGCGCGCCTTCGCCGCCCAGCACTTTTTGCCAGGAAAAGGTCGTCACATCGAGCTTGTCCCACGGCATGTCATAAGCAAACACGGCGCTGGTCGCGTCGGCAAAGGTCAGGCCCTCACGGTCGTCCCTGATCCATTCGCCGTTTGGCACGCGCACGCCGCTGGTGGTGCCGTTCCAGGTGAACAGCACGTCATGGCTTTGGTCGATCGCCGCCAGATCGGGCAGCTGGCCGTAATCGGCGCGGACGATGACGGGATCGAGCTTCAGCTGCTTGGCGGCATCGGTCACCCAGCCTTCGCCAAAGCTTTCCCAGGCCACGGCGGTCACGGGTCGCGCGCCCAGCATCGTCCACATCGCCATTTCATAGGCGCCGGTGTCGGACGCGGGGACAATGCCGATGCGGTGCGTATCTGGTACGCCCAAAATCTTGCGGGTCAGGTCGATCGCATGTTGCAGCCGCGCCTTGCCGATCTTGGAGCGATGCGAGCGGCCGAGCGATTCGGTTGCGAGTTTTGCCGCATCCCAGCCCGGCGGCTTGGCGCAAGGGCCCGATGAGAAAAACGGGCGAGCAGGCTTGGTGGTGGGTTTGGTAGGCGCAGGCGCAGTGATAGCGTCGAGCGCAGTCAGTTCAGTCATGTCAGTCTCTCCTCACAGAGAGCACGCGCGGCGTTGGGACCGCGTGGCCCACTTACCGCCGTAACGATGGGCGCGATCCTGTCAATATGGCGCGGTCTTTATTCAGGGTTTTGCCACCGGGCGCTGTTGCGGTAGGGAAAATCAATGACTGATCCAAAAGTACCTGCCCGCGTCTTTGCGCCGGCATCCGAAGACGCTGAAACCGCCAAGGCCCAGCTCTCCACCCCGCAAACCGAACATCCCGCCTATCAGCTGGCTTTTCAGGACATGGATTTCCTGTTGCGCGAAGATTTGCGCCCGGTCCGTTTCCAGCTTGAACTGTTGAAGCCCGAGCTTGTCTTTCAGGAAGCCGGCATCGGCTCGACCTTTGTCTTTTACGGTTCTGCACGCATTCCCGAACCGGCAAAGGCGCAAGCGCTGCTCGATCTCGCGACCACCGACGAAGGGCGCAAGGTCGCGCAGAGCCTGGTGGCGAAATCCCATTATTACGATGTCGCGCGGGAGCTTGCGCGCTTGGTCAGCGAATGTCCGCGCGATGAAAACGGGATGCGGCAATTCGTCGTCTGCTCAGGCGGTGGACCCTCGATCATGGAAGCGGCGAATCGCGGCGCGGCCGATATGGGTGCCGAATCGATCGGGCTGAACATCGTGCTGCCGCATGAACAGGCCCCCAATCCCTATGTTACGCCGTCGCTGAGCCTGCAGTTCCACTATTTCGCGCTGCGCAAGATGCACTTCCTGCTCCACGCCCGCGCGCTCGCGGCGTTTCCGGGTGGGTTCGGCACGTTTGACGAGCTGTTCGAACTGCTGACGCTGATCCAGACCGGCAAGATCAAGCCGATCCCCGTCCTGCTGTTCGGCCGTGCCTTCTGGAACCGGGTGATCAATTTCGAGGCGCTGGTCGAAGAAGGCGTGATTTCGGCACGCGATCTGAAAATCTTCACCTTCGTCGAAACCGCGCAGGAAGCGTGGGATGTCGTCCGCGATTTTTACCGCGAAACGCCGAACCCGACCGAATAGCGGCCGGGCCCGGCAATCAGTCTTATTCCGCCGCTGGCGCTGCCGCGTTGTCGGCAGGCGCCGCACCCTCTGCAGCAACAGCATTATCCGGCGTCGTCGTCGTTTCAGCAGCCGCCGCTGCAGGCGCCGCGGGCAGCGGCAGGTTTGATCCTTGCGCGTTCAGCCACACGATCACATTGGCGCGATCCTCCGGCTTGGCGAGACCGGCAAAGCTCATCTTGGTGCCCGATGCGAATTTGCGCGGGTTGGCGAGCCATTCGTTCATGGCTGCAAAATCCCACACGCCGCCCTTGGCCTTCAGCGCGTCTGAATAGGCAAACCCGGCATGTTGCGCGAGCGGCTTGCCGATGATCCCCCACAGATTCGGGCCGATGCCGTTGGCCCCGCCATTATTCGCATTGTGGCACGACGCGCATTTCTTGAAGACCTCGGCACCCTTCGACATATCGGCCGATGCCATCATCACTTCGATTGGCACTTCGGGGGCGGCAGGGCCTGCGCCGGTCGCTTCGACAGCGCCTTCAATGGCATAGCCGGGCTTTTCGAGAGGTTCGGGCTTGAACAGCAGATTGCCGACCATGCCAAAGCCCAGCGCGACGAACAGCGCTGCCAGGATCCAGCCTGCGATCGTATTGGTCCGAATGTCCATTTTGGGGTAACGCCTCTCGTGAAATCTGGCTCCCTTTAGTTTCGCAAGTGCAGCACCGCAAGCGCGCTTGCCGATTAGAGCGCACGTCGATAGGCGCGGCGGCGATGGAAAATTTTGCTGCACCCGCGCGCCCGATCGTGGCACGCATGGCCGCCCAGGCTGCCGAACACCCCGATCGCGCGGTTGCCTTTCAAGGCGCACCGGGGGCCAATTCGCACGTTGCGGCCACGCAGGCATTCCCGGACGGCTTGCCGCTGCCCTGTTTCGACTTTGCCGATGCGATTGAGGCCGTGCAGGACGGCCGCGCCGATTGTGCGATTATCCCGATCGAAAATTCGCTCCACGGCCGCGTGGCGGACATGCATTTTCTGCTCCCCGAATCAGGGCTGGTCATCACCGGTGAGCATTTTCTGCCGATTCGCCACGCGCTGATGGGGGTGGGCGGGCGTGACGATGTGCGCGAAGCGATGAGCCACCCACAGGCGCTCGGCCAATGCCGCCACTGGTTGCGCGACCACGGCATCGCTCCCATTGCCTATCCCGATACCGCAGGGGCAGCCGCCATGGTTGCCGAGCGCGCCGATCCGGCCGTCGCTGCGCTTGCGCCTCCCGGTGCGGCGGCGATTTATGGCCTGAACCTGTTCGCCGAAGACCTGGCCGACGCCGATCACAACACCACCCGCTTCGTGGTGCTCGCGCGCGGCGGCCAGCCGGTCACCGGCGACGGACCCTTTATGACGACCCTGATATTCGAAGTGAAAAACGTCCCCGCCGCGCTGTACAAGGCGCTGGGTGGCTTTGCGACCAACGGCGTCAACATGACGAAGCTGGAAAGCTACCAGCGCGGCGGCCGCTTTGCCGCGACCGAGTTTTACGCCGATATCGTCGGCCAACCGGGCGACGCGGCGGTGGATCGTGCGCTGGAGGAATTGGGTTTTCACACGAAATGGGTCCGGCTGCTCGGCACCTACCGTCAGGCCCGCGCGCGGGGCTAGCTTTGTATCGCTCGCGCAGAGGACGCAGAGATCACGTTGGCGCGAAACGGCGCGCTTTTACCTCCCTGATGTTGAACGGAAAGGCTTCGCTGAGGTGCCGGGGTGTGGCTTCAGTCTATCGACTTGCCGCAGAAACCCTCTGCGTCCTCTGCGCCTCTGCGCGAACAAATAACTCCTACCCCGCCGCCCACGCACTCAACAACGTGTGCGCGATCGCATAGGGTGGTGGCGCGAGGAACGGCCCCGGTTCGCCTGCCAGCACCGCCTGCACGACCGAACGCTCGACCCAGATCGCATCTTCCAGCTCGTTGGTGTCAAGCGTGATCACATCGTCTTCTGCGGTCGCGACACAGGCCATCATCAGCGATGACGGGAAGGGCCAGGGCTGGCTCGCGATGTAGCGCACATTGGATACCCGCACGCCCGCTTCCTCGAAAATCTCGCGCGCCACCGCTTCTTCCATCGATTCGCCGGGTTCCAGAAACCCTGCCAGCGCCGAATAGCGACCGGCGGGCCAGGCGGGCTGGCGGCCCAGCAAGGCGCGGCCATGATGTTCGGCAATCATGATGACGACCGGGTCGACGCGCGGAAAATGTTCGGCCTGGCAATTGCAGCACTGGCGCGCCCAGCCGGCGCGAAACATCGTTGTCGACGTGCCGCAATTGGCGCAAAACTGGTGGCGGCTGTGCCAGTCGAGCAGGCTGCGCGCGGCGGCATAGGTCGCCGTCTCGCCCGGCGCAAACCGATCGAGCATCGGGAACAATCGCATCGGTCGCCCGCCCGGCGCGCGCATGCCCGGGGTGAACGCGGTGAAATGGGGGCGGCCATTGTCGAGCCCGAGCAGGATCAGCTCGGCCCCATCGGGCACATCGGCCAGATTGCCCCATTCGAGCCGACCATCGTCGCTTAGAGTCGGTTCAAAATTGTCGAGCTTCAGCACGCGCGCGCGCCAGTCGCTCGTCGCCGCCGCCAGTGCATCGGCATCGTGACGTAGGCGGTCAGCGCGGTCGAGCAGCCCGCCCGTGAAACCGGGGATCATTGCCACCTGCTATTATTGGGCAAGGTCGGTGTAGAGCGCCTTGGTGAAATCGCGCCGCAGCGGCCATTTCTCGCCGGGCAGGTAATTGACCATCACCGTCGCGCGCACCTTGCGCGCGGGATCGACCCAGGCGATCGTGCCTGCCGCGCCACCCCAGCCATACGTGCCCTTGGAAGGCCCGCCGGGGATGTCGACCAGATAGACCGAACCGCCCGCACCAAAGCCCTGCATCGAGCCAGAGGCACCGCCCGTGTTCGCCACGGCACCACCATAGGTAACGCCCGCGGGCAGCAGGTTCGACATCGCCAGCGCCACCGTTTCGGGCTTCATCAGCCGAACGCCGTCGAGCGATCCGCCATTCTGCAGCATGTGTAGAAACCGGTCATAATCATGCGCCGACATCACCAGCCCCGCACCGCCATAAGGAAAGCTCGGCGGCTGGAGGAAGATCGAGGTGGCCCCGGGATCGAGCGGCACGCGGTTCGCGCCCACCCAGGTATAGCCCGTCACCAGCCGCGCGGCATCCTTGGCGGGCACGGTGAAATAGCTCGAATTCATCTTGAGCGGCTTGAAGATGCGGGTTTCGAGATAAGTTTCGAACGGCATCCCGCTCGCCACTTCCACCACGCGGCCCAGCACGTCGAGCCCGATCGAATAGCTCCATTTGGTGCCGGGTTCCGCTATCAGCGGCAGCTTGGCCACACGGTTGGCGAATTCCTCAAGGCTCTTGGGCCGCACCAGCCGAAGCTGCGCCTCGACAGCAGCATTGGCGCTGAACGGGGTGATGCCCTGCCGCTCATATTCCTTCAGCAGCGGCCCCTGGGTGATGATCGTGTAGCCAAGCCCGGCGGTGTGGGTCAGCAAATGGCGCACGGTGATTGGCGTGGTGGCCGGGCGCGCGGTCAGGTCCTTCATCGGATCGACCAGTACGGTCATGTTCTTAAAGGCCGGGATGAAATCAGAAATCGGCTGGTCGAGCTTCAGCTTGCCCTGTTCGATCAACATCATCGCCGCCATGCCCGTGATCGGCTTGGTCATCGAATAGACGCGCCACAGCGAGTGTTCATCGGCCTTGGCGGCATCTGCATCGCTTGCGATCGTGCCGGCGGCGATGATCGTCGGTGCGCTGTCACCGCGGCCAACGGCGGCGACGACGCCGGGCGTCTTGTCGGTCGCGGGATAGCTGTCGATCAGTGTTGTGGATTGGGTCAGCGGCGCGCGTTCGACGATCGTCGATGGCTGACGTTGCGCTTGCCCGGCAAAGGCAGCGCCCGCGGTCAGCGCAAGCAGGGCCGCACCAAGCGCCAGGTTCCGGGAAGTCGTCGCCATGCTCATCTCCATCATTTTTGTCGCGCCAGTTTTGCGGCTTTCGCGAAAACTGTTGGCAGCCCTGCCGAATCAAGGGCGTCAATTGCCCACCACTCGCCGTCTGCCGGGGCTTCATGCCTCTCGGCGCGTCCGCTCGCAAGCGCCAGTTCGAGCGTGAAATGCGTAAAGACATGGGTGACGCAATCGGGCACGATTTCCCAGTCGACATCGGGAACCGGCGCACCGGCCGTGCCCGGCGGCGTATCGACCCAGGGCCCGGTTGGCAGGGCGCGCATGCCACCAAGCAATCCCTTGGCCGGGCGACGCACTAGCAGCACCTGCCCGCCGCGCTCCAGCCAGAAAACGATGCCGTGGCGGTGGGGCTTGGCCTTTTTGCTCGCCTTCACCGGGAAGGCGGTGGGCGTGCCGATCGCAGCAGCCCGGCATGCCTCGCGCAAGGGGCAGAGCGGGCACTGGGTCGCGCGCGGACCGCACAGGCTCGATCCCAGATCCATCATTGCCTGCGCGAAATCGCCTGCGCGGTCAGCCGGGGTAATTGCGTCTGCGGCCGCGCGGATCTGCGGTTTGGCGGCGGGCAGGGGGGTATCGATCGCAAACAGCCGCGCGACGACGCGCTCGACATTGCCGTCGACCACCACGGCGCGCTGGCCAAAGGCGATCGCGGTGATTGCGGCGGCAGTATAATCGCCAATCCCCGGCAAGGTTCGCAAGGTCGCTTCATCCCCCGGGAAAACGCCGCCATGATCGCGCACCACCGCCCGCGCACAGGCCAGCAGATTGCGCGCACGGGCATAATAGCCAAGCCCCGCCCAGGCGCTCATCAGATCGGCATCATCAGCCGCTGCCAGATCATGCACAGTTGGCCAGCGCGTGATAAAGTCGGCAAAGCGCGGGCGCACTGTCGCCACCGTGGTCTGCTGCAGCATGATTTCGGACAGCCATACGCGGTACGGATCGGCCGCAACGTCCGGCCGGCTGCGCCAGGGTAGATCGCGGGCATGAACATCATACCAGCCAAGCAGCGCGGCGGCGATGCTTTCATGATCGGAGAGCTTGGCGTTCACCATGTCGCTATGGCATGGGAACGATTATGAGCAACAGCGACCTTCGCGATCCCTTGCCAAAGCCGGCATCCCGCAAGGCCAAGCCAGCATCTGCGGCAAAGGACAGCGCGCCTCGTGGTGGTCCGGCGCGCGCAGTGGCCGATCTGCTGCCTGATGTCGGCGGTGCGGCGTTCCGGCGATTCGGCTTTGTGCAAAGCGCCGTCGTCAGCCGCTGGTCCGAAATCGTCGGCCCGCGCTATGCCGCTGTGTCCGCCCCAGAATCGATCAAGTTTCCGCATGGCAAGCGGGCAGAGGGCACGTTGACGCTGGTGGTGCGCGGCGCGCATGGTTCGATGATGCAGCACATCACGCCCGAGATTATCGAACGGGTGAACCGCTTTTTCGGCTATGCCGCGATCGCAAAGGTCGCCATCCGCACGGGCGATGTACCTGCCCCGCCCGCGCGCAAGGCACCGCCATCGATCCGTGCGGTGCCGGTCGAACTCGGCGACAGTCTGCGCGCGATTGCCGACCCTGAATTCAAGGCTGTGCTCGAAGCGTTGGCGGCGGGCGTTGCCGCCACCCGCGGCCCGCCGGTGATCGAGGCTTTGATGATCGAGCCGGGGAAACCGAGCGAATGAAGTTGTTTCTCATTCTGGCAAGCGTCGCCAGCCTTGGTCTGGCCGGTGGCGTGGCTGCCCAATCCGCCAAGAAACCAACGCCAAAGCCCGCTGCAGCAGCACGCGACTGGACGACGACAACCACCACGACGCCAGCCGGCAACGTCATCCTCGGCAACCCGCAGGCGCGGGTGAAGGTGATCGAATATCTCAGCTTCACCTGCAGCCACTGTGCCGAGTTTTCGGTCGAATCATCCGCGGTGTTGAAGGGGCAGTTCATCCGGTCGGGATCGACCTCGATCGAATATCGGCCGATTTCGCGTGATCTGCTTGATCTCGGCGCGACCTTGCTGGTGCGCTGTGCCGGGGGTCGCGGATTTGTTGAAGCGGCTGACGAGATTCTGGCGCGGCAGGGCGAATGGCTGCCGCTTGGTGCTGGCTTTATGGAGCGCGATGCAAAGCGTTTCGCGCTGTCGTCGCCGCTGGAACAGGTGCGCGCAGGTGCGCAGGCGAGCGGCCTGATCGATCTGATGCGCGCGCGTGGGCTTGCCGATGCGCGGATCGATGCCTGTTTTGCCGACAAGACGATTATCGGCAAAATGATCGCCAATGGTCAGGCCGCCAGCAAGGTGATCAAGGGCACGCCGTCCTTCGTGATCAATGGCGTGCCGACCAAGGAATTTACCTGGGCTAATGTGGAGCCATTGCTTCGTGCCAAGGGTGCCCGCTGATCCTATTCGCCAATCATTCGGTCCCGCCCGGGGCCAGCCGATCAAGGAGTAAATGTGATGAAACTGCCAATGATGCTCGCCATTTTGCCCGCGCTCGCGCTTGCCGGCTGCAACCAAGAATCGGGCGGCACCGTATCCGCCCCCGCCGCGTCGGTGGCGGCAGTGCCGGCCCCGGCGGGCAAGGCCTGGGTCGATGTGATTGCGCGCACGCCCGAAGGTGGCTTTCGTATGGGCAATCCCGATGCGGCGATCAAACTGGTCGAATATGGCTCACGCACCTGCCCGACCTGCGCCAATTTCGATCGCAACGGCTTGCCGCCGCTCAAGGAACAGATGATCGCCACGGGGAAGGTTTCCTATGAATTCCGTGATTTCCCGATCCATCCCTATGATCTGGGGCCGCTGCTGCTCGGCCAGTGCGTGGAGGATGCCGCGCTGTTCCCGATGCTCGATCAGATGATGCTCGAACAGCAGCGCCTGCTCGCGCCGCTGTCGACCTTGCCTGAAGAAGTGATCGCCAAGGTCCAGGCGATGCAGCCGCTTGAGGCTGCGACTTTCTGGTCCGAGACGCTCGGCTATCTCGATTTCGTCAAGCAGCGCGGGCTGCCCGAAGCCAAGGCGCGCGCGTGCCTGGCGGACAAGGCTGCGGTCGACAAGGTTGCGCTGAACCTGCAGGCAGCAGACACCCAGTACAAGATTTCGGGCACGCCGACCTTCATCGTCAACGGCAAGGTGGCCGAAGGCGTGCTCGACTGGCCGGGCCTCGAAAAGGTGTTGAAGGCCGCAGGCGCCTGATAGGGGGGCATTCAGCAGCGTGCAGATCAAGCGGCTTCGGCTGACCGGGTTCAAAAGCTTCGTCGATCCCGCCGATTTGCGGATCGAACCCGGGCTGACGGGCATTGTCGGCCCTAACGGGTGCGGCAAATCGAACCTGCTTGAGGCACTTCGCTGGACGATGGGCGAGAACAGCGCGAAGTCGATGCGCGGTGCCGGGATGGAAGACGTGATCTTCGCCGGCACCGCCACCCGCCCGCAGCGCGACTTTGCCGAAGTGTCGATCCTGCTGGATGAAGCGGGAAGCGACAGCGACGAAACCGAAATCGTCCGCCGCATCGAACGCGGCGCCGGTTCTGCCTACCGCATCAACGGTCGTGATGTTCGCGCAAAGGACGTCTCGCTGCTGTTCGCCGATGCCGCCACCGGCGCGCATTCGCCGGCACTCGTTAGCCAGGGCCGGATCAGCGCCGTCATCGCCGCGCGCCCGGCCGAGCGCCGCGCGATGCTGGAGGAAGCCGCCGGGATAGCCGGGCTCCACGTCCGCCGCCGCGATGCTGAACAGAAACTGCGCGCGACTGAAGCCAACCTTGCCAAGCTCGACGAGCTGATCGGCGAGCAGGAAGCCCGCGCCGCCGCGCTCCGCCGCCAGGCCAAGCAGGCAGAGCGTTACCGCGCGCTCTCCGACCAGATCCGCGTCGCCGAAGCGCGGATGATCTTTGCCCGCTGGCGCGATGCCGCCGCCGCCGCTGACGAAGCCCGCGCCGAGGCGACCGCCGCCGAAGCCCGCGTCGCTCAAGCTGCCGAGGCGCAGCGCGCCGCCGCCGCCTATCAAACGCAGGCCACCGAAACCCTCGCCGCCGCCCGCGCGGCCTCACTCGCCGCGCGCGACCGGGCGAGCGAGGCGGGGCACCAACTCGCCACGCTCCGCACTGAGCGCACCACCGTCGATCGTCGGATCACCGATCTGGCCGATGCGCAGGCGCGGATCGTCGCGGATCGCGAGCGCGAGGGCGCGCTGGCGCATGATGCCGCCGGTGCGCTCGCGCGGATCGCCGATGAAGCAAAACTCATCGAGACTCGGATCACCGATGCCGCCGCACGCCAGCCCGCGCTCGACGCCGCGCTTGCCGATGCCGAACGCGTTGCGCGCGATGCCGAGGTGGCGCTCGCCCAGGCGCTCGCCGCGCAGGCCAGCGAGGCCGCTGAGGCCCGCGTTGCCCAGGCTGCGCTTGCTGCCGCCACCGCCCGGCTCGATCGCGCCACCCGCGATGCAGACCGGGTCGCGGCCGAAGCCCGCGCGCTGGGGAACACTGCCGCGCTTCAGACGCAGCGCACCGCCGCCGCTGACGCCCGCAGCCAGGCGCTTCGCCACGCCGAAACCGCCCGATCCGCGCTCGCCCATGCCGATGCGACCGAACGCGCCGCGATCGACACCCGCGACCGTGCCCAATCCGCCCGCGCCAATGCCCATGCCGAACTCGCCGCGATCGACAGCGAAAGCGCCGCGCTCGCCAAGGCCACCCGCAGCACGGGGAAGGACCGCGTCCTCGATCAACTCCGCCCCGATCCCGGCTATGAACGCGCGCTTGCCGCCGCACTGGGCGATGATCTGGAAGCCGGGCTCGATCCCGCCGCTGAACATTTCTGGGGCGGGGCGGAGGCGCAACCGGCTGACCCCGGCGCCCCCTCCGGCACCGTCCCGCTGTCGCGCCACGTCGCCGCACCGCCCGCGCTCGCCCGCCGCTTGGCGCAGGTGCTGGTGGCGGAAAGCGACCCCGGCCAGCCGCTTGCGGTCGGCCAGCGGTTGGTGACGATGGCAGGCGTGCTCAGGCGCTGGGACGGCTATATCGCCAAATCAGGTGGGGCCGCCGCCGCCGAACGGCTCGAACGGATGAACCGGCTGCGCGCGCTCGAAGCGCTCCGCCCCGCCGCGGTTCGCGCGGTTGAGCAGGCGGACGGCGAACTCGCGCGGATTGATCAGGCCATCGCCGATTCGCGCCGCGCCGCCACCGATGCCCGCCGTCTGCTCGAAGCGGCGGACGCAAGCGCGCGCGACGCGGCCCGTAACGAAGACCGCGCCACCGCCGCGATCGAGCGGATCGAGGCGCAGGCTGCCGATCTCGCCACCCGCGGCCAGCGCATCGCTGCCGAGGTTGACGAGGCGACCGCCGACGTCACCCGCGCCCGCGCCCATATCACCACGCTCCCCGATGGCAGCGACACCCGCGACAAGGTCGCCACACGCCAGCGCGAGGCTGACGTTCGCCGCACCGCCGTTGCGCAGGCCCGTGCCGATCGCGCCGCGCTCGACCGTGATCTGGCGATTGATCGCGAGCGGCTCGCCACTGGCCAGGCCGACGCCCGCAACTGGCGCGCCCGCGCGGGCGAAGCTGCGCGTCGCATCGCCGATATGGCCAAACGTGAGGAGCAATTGGCCGAGGAAGCCGCGATCCTCGCCGCGCGCCCCGCCATCCTCGATCGCCAGATCGCGGAACTCGAGGCAACCCATGCCGAAGCGCGCGCCGAGGCCGAAACCGCACAGGCTGCCGAACGCGCCGGAGAGGAGGCGATGCGCCAAATCGAGGAAACCGCCCGCCAGGCCGCCGAGCTGCTGTCGCAAGCCCGCGAAATTCGCGCAGGGGCGGCGGCGCGCGCGGAAAATCAGGAACGGCGCCGGGTGGAAATGGGGCGGCTATCGGGCGAGCGCTTCGAATGCCCGCCACCCGTGCTGCCCGAACGCGTCGGCTTCCGCGCCGATGAAATCCGCACGCCGACCGATGAATCGCAGCGCCACGAACGGCTGAGCGTGGAGCGCGAGCGGATCGGCCCGGTCAACCTCGTCGCCGAAACCGAGCTTGCCGAGCTGGAAGCTGCGAGCACCACCAACGCTGCCGAGCGCGATGAACTCGGCCAGGCCGTCAACCGGCTGCGCGGGTCGATCGGCACCTTGAACCGCGAAGGGCGTCAGCGGCTGCTCGCGGCGTTTGAAGCGGTCGACGGGCATTTCCGGCGGCTGTTCACGACCCTGTTCAACGGCGGCAGCGCGCATCTGGAACTGGTCGATTCGGACGATCCGCTCGAGGCCGGGCTGGAGATCATGGCCCAGCCCCCCGGCAAGAAACTGCAATCGCTGACGCTGCTGTCCGGCGGCGAACAGGCGCTCACCGCGGTGGCGCTGATCTTCGGCCTGTTCCTCACCAACCCCGCCCCGATCTGCGTCCTCGACGAAGTCGATGCGCCGCTGGACGACGCCAATATCGAACGCTTCTGCGACCTGCTCGACCGCATGACCCAGGAAACCCGCACCCGCTACCTGATCGTCAC
>CAZYOU010000078.1:0-13066 GCA_964649315.1 uncultured Stakelama sp.
CATCGGGCCGGGGTGGAGGCCGTTCGCCGATTAACGCGCGCAGCGCGCACGCTGGGGATCGAGGCGCTGACGCTCTATGCTTTCTCGTCGGAGAATTGGCGGCGCCCCGATGAAGAAATCGGCGATCTGATGGGGCTGTTGCGGGTTTTCATCCGCAGCGATCTGGACGAGCTGGTGCGCGAAAATGTGCGGCTGCGCGTGATTGGCAATTACCGGCGCTTTTCAGACGATATCGTTGCGATGGTTGATGATGCGCTCGCGCGGACGGCGGCGAATGACGGCCCGATCCTGGTGATCGCGCTGAATTATGGTTCGCACGCCGAACTCGCCGCGGCTGCGCGTGATCTTGCCCAGCAGGCAATCGACGGGAAGATTGACGTGAGCGCGATCGACGAGACGGCGATCGAGCGGCAGCTCGATACCAGCGATTTGCCGCCGCTCGATCTTATGATCCGCACATCGGGCGAACATCGGTTGTCGAACTTTCTGCTCTGGCAAGCAGCCTATGCGGAATTGTTGTTCGTCGACACGCTGTGGCCGGATTTCGATGAAGCCGCGCTTGCAGAAGCTGTGGCGTCATTTGGGCGACGTCAGCGTCGCTTTGGGGGCTTGTGACGGCGGGTAACCCGATCGGTCGGCGTAAAGAACTCGGTACCCGCACCGTGGTGGGCCTGGGCATGGTCGGCTTTGCGCTGGCGGTGTTGTGGGCGGGCGGTTTTGCCTTCTGGCTGGTGACCGCGATTGTCGGGATCGGCCTGCTCAGTGAATGGACCCATCTGGCGGGGGCGGATGCAGCGACGCGGCGGATGATGCTGTTCACCGTATCCGTGCCGCTCGCGATCATGTGTCCGCTTGCCGCCGGACCGCAATTTTTTGCGCTGGGGCTGATCGCGGCGGCGGCGATTTTCACGATGGTCAGCACGCGACGGCCCGTGTTGGCGCTCGGGATCGTGTACACCGCCCTGCCGGTGCTGGCGTTGCTGCTGATCCGCAAGCAGCCTGATGGTTTGCTGTTCACCCTATGGGCGATGGCGCTGGTGTGGATGTGCGATATCGGCGCGTTTTTTGTTGGTCGGGCATTTGGTGGACCTCGGCTCGCGCCGATGATCAGCCCGAACAAGACCTGGGCCGGGTTCGTCGGCGGGGTTGTCGCCGCGGGGGTTTTCGCAATCGTGCTGCATATCGGTTGGGGCTTGCCGTGGCGGCTGACGCTGGCCACGCCCGTACTTGCGGTCGTCGCGCAAGCTGGTGATCTTTATGAGAGCTGGCTGAAGCGGCAGGCTGGCGTGAAGGATAGCGGCACGATGCTGCCGGGGCATGGCGGGCTGATGGATCGGCTCGATGGGTTGATGCCCGTTGCGCCGATCGCGGCTTTTCTGGCGATGCTGCCCGAAATAAGGGACATGGCGAGCGGGCTGATGCCCGGTGTGGTACAGGGCTTGTTACAGGGGCTGACGGAATGAAAACGGTAACGATTCTGGGGGCGACCGGGTCGATCGGCACGTCGACGCTCGATTTGATCGAACGCGAGCCAGAGAATTTTCAGGTGCTGGCGCTCACCGCCAATTGCGACGTCGACAAGCTCGCGATTGCGGCGATCCGCACCAACGCCCGCCGCGCGGTGGTGGCTGACGAAGGCTGCCTGGCTGATCTGCGCGCAGCGCTGGCCGGGACGGGGATCGAAACTGCTGGTGGCGCGCAGGCTTTGTGCGAAGCGGCGGCGATGGGTGCCGACGTGACGATGGCGGCGATCGTCGGCTGTGCGGGACTGGAGCCGGTTCTCGCGGCGATTGAGCAAGGTGGCACGATCATTCTGGCCAACAAGGAGCCACTGGTATCGGCGGGCGATGTCATTCTGGCGGCGGCGGCGAAGCACGGCGCGACTTTGTTGCCGGCGGACTCCGAGCATAATGCGATCTTCCAGTGCTTCGATGCCGCCCGGCCGCACCGCGTCCGCCGCATCATTCTAACGGCAAGCGGTGGCCCGTTTCGCGACAAATCGCTCGATGAAATGCGGCACATGACGCTTGAGCAGGCAGTGGCACATCCCAACTGGTCGATGGGCGCGAAGATTTCGGTCGATTCGGCCACGCTGATGAACAAGGGCCTTGAGCTGATTGAGGCGGCGCGACTGTTTCCGGTTGCGAACCATCAGCTGGAAATCATCGTCCACCGCCAGTCGGTGATCCACTCGATGGTCGAATATGTCGATGGATCAGTGCTCGCCCAGTTGGGCCCGCCCGATATGCGCACGCCAATCGCCTATTGCCTCGCCTGGCCCGACCGGATGGCCGCACCAATGCCTCCGCTCGACCTCGTATCCATCGGGAGGCTCGACTTCGAAGCCCCTGATCCAGTGCGCTTTCCCGCGCTTCGGCTGGCGCGCGAAGCATTGGAAGCGGGCGGCGCCCGGCCGGCAATTTTGAACGCCGCGAACGAAGTGGCGGTTGCGGCTTTTCTCGATCGTCGCATCGGCTTCCTCGAAATTGCCGCAATCGTCGAGGATACGCTTGATTGTTACGACCCGGCGGCCCCCGATACCGTGGAGGCTGTGCTGGTGGTTGATGCCGAGGCGCGAAGGCTTGCCGGTGCGCGTGTAAGGGATTGCGTCGCTTGATCGAGAATCCGGGCTTTTTCTACACGGTGATGGCGTTCATCCTGGTGATCGGGCCGTTGGTGTTCGTTCATGAGCTTGGCCATTATCTGGCGGGCCGGGTGTTCGGGGTGAAGGCGGACGAATTCTCGATCGGGTTCGGTCGTGAAGTATTTGGCGTTACTGACAAGCGCGGCACACGGTGGAAGTTCGGCTGGATGCCGCTTGGCGGTTACGTGAAGTTCGCCGGTGATATGGACGCATCGAGCAAGCCCGATCCCGAATGGCTTGCCCTGCCCGCCGAGGAGCGTGAACGCACCTTTCAGGCAAAGCCGGTTTGGCAGCGCGCGATTATCGTGGCGGCGGGCCCCGTCACCAATTTTATTGTCGCGATCGCCATCCTGATGGGCTTTGCCCTCAGCTTCGGCGAATTGCGGACACCGGCCGTCGTTGGCACCATTCAGCCGAACAGCCCTGCACAGGCAGCGGGGCTTCAGCCCGGCGACCGGATCGTGGCGCTCGGCGGTCGCAGCGTCGACAGCTTCGAAGATATGGTCCGGTTCATCCAGATCAGGCCGGGGCAACAGGTTCGCGTCGATTTCGTCCGCGGTAATGCGCCGCAGGCGATTGACCTGACGGTGGGCACCCATATCGAGCGTGACCGGTTCGGCAACGAGCCCAAGATCGGACGGTTGGGGATCGGCCGAACCGCGGCGACATTGGTGCCGGTGGGCATTCTCGAAGCGCCTGTCGTGGCGATCCGCCAGACCGGCAGCATCCTGCGGATGATGGGCGACGTGATCGGCCAGATCATTTCGGGACGGCGTTCGGTGAAGGAACTTGGCGGCCCGCTAAGCATTGCAAAGGTGTCAGGCGAGCAGATGGCGCTGGGGACGGCATCCTTCGTTTTCCTGATCGCGCTGGTTTCCATTAATCTGGGATTCATTAACCTTTTGCCAGTGCCAGTGTTGGACGGCGGGCATTTGCTGTTTTACGCGATCGAGGCGATCCGCCGTCGGCCGCTTGAGGCGCATGTGCAGGAATGGGCGTTTCGCGGCGGGCTGGCGGCGGTTCTGGCATTGATGATGCTGGTGACCTTCAACGATCTGGGCAGCCTGGGGCTGTGGACTCAATTGGGGAATCGACTGGCCGGGTTGATTGGCTGATCCGCTTCGGGCAGGGCGGGGCAATCCGCGATGCAGACATATCGGTTTGGGGTGAAATAGTGACAGCGACCAAGGTTTCCAAATTCGGTGTGCGGGCGGTCGCCATCTTGTTGGCTGGCACGATGCTGTCGACATTGCCCGGCACCGCAATGGCGCAAACGCCAACCCGCGTGGTCGCCGATGCACCCGCCGTGGTGCCGGATGCCCCCGTAAAGGTTATCAAAACCCTGCGGGTCGAAGGGTCGCAGCGTATCGAATCTGATACCGTGCTGTCCTATACGAAGCTGCGCATCGGCCAGGCGTTCAACAATGAATCGCTCGATCAGGCGATCAAGGACCTGCTGAACAGCGACTTGTTCGCCGATGTGACGATCAACGGCGCCCAGACCGGCGATATCGTGATCAAGATCCGCGAGAACCCGATCATCAACCGCGTCCTGCTGGAGGGCAATAAGCGGCTGAAGAGCGACAAGATCCAGAAGGAAATCAAGCTCGCCCCGCGCCAGATTTTCACGCGTACGGCCGTCCGAGCCGATGTCGCCCGGATCATCGAACTCTATCGCCGCCAGGGTCGCTTTGCCGCGTCAATCAGCCCCAAGATGGTCGCGCTCGATCAGAACCGCGTCGACATCGTGTTCGAGATTTCGGAAGGGCCGAAGTCGAAGGTCCGCCAGATCAACATCATCGGCAATGAGGTGTTTTCGGACGGCAAGCTGCGCGGCCAGATGGCGACGAAACAGGCGCGGCTGACGACGTTCCTAAGCTCCAATACCAGCTATGATCAGGATCGGCTGGCTTACGATCAGCAGAAACTGCGTCAGTTTTACCTGACCGAGGGCTATGTCGAGTTCAAGGTGACGTCCGCCGTTGCCGAGCTGACCCCGGACCGCAAAGACTTCATCATCACTTATGTGGTGCAGGAAGGTAAGCGGTATAAATTCGGCGACGTTACGGTCGACAGCGATATTCGAGATTTCGACAACAAGAAGCTGGCTGAATCACTGATCGCCAAAAAGGGCCAGTGGTACGACGCGAAAAAGGTCGAGGATTCGGTCGAGGCGATCAACCAGACCGCTGGCTTGTTCGGTTACGCTTTTACCGAGGTGAACCCTGAGTTCACGCCGGACCGTGAAGAGCTCACGATGGCGATCAACTTCCATATCTCGGAAGCCAAGCGCACCTATGTCGAGCGCATCGACATCAACGGCAACACCGTAACGCAGGATCAGGTGATCCGTCGCGAGCTTCGTCTGGCGGAAGGCGATGCGTTCAACAGCTTCCTTGTCAAGCGCTCGCAAGACCGTATCAACTCGCTGGGGTTCTTTCAGGAAAAGCTGGAAGTCACGCAAAAGGCAGGCTCTGCGCCTGACCGGGTGGTGCTGGAAACCAACGTCGAAGAACGGTCGACGGGCGAATTGAACCTGTCGGCGGGCTTTTCCAGCCTTGAGCGGTTCATTCTTCAGGCGTCGATCCGGCAGCGTAACTTCCGCGGCAAGGGGCAGGAACTGCGTGCCAGCGCCAGCTATTCGCAGTTCTCGCGTTCGGTCGAACTGGGGTTCACCGAACCCTATCTGTTCGGCAAAACGATCGCCATCGGCGGTGACATCTTCCGCCGCGATTTCAATTCGTTCAACTTCAACAACAACCAGCGCCAGACAACCTTTACCCAGGTGTCGACCGGGTTCCAGATTCGCGCCGGTATTCCGATCACCGAGTATCTCTCACTCTCGGGGCGCTATGGCCTGACCTATGACGAGGTTGGTCTGGATGAAGCGCAGTTCTTTACCAACGGCGTATGCGATCCACTGCGTGCTGGTCGGTTCCTATGCGACTCGATCGGCAATCGTGCGACGTCTTCAATCGGTTATTCGCTGGTTTATGACAGCCTCAACAGCCGATTGCGGCCGACGGCCGGTAACCGTTTGATCTTCAGCCAGGATTTTGCCGGCCTCGGCGGCGATGTTCGCTATCTGCGCACGCGGTTCGATGCCGACAAATACTGGAATGTCGGTGGCGGTTTCGTCTTCTCGGTCGGTCTGGAAGCGGCGTATATTCTCCCGCTCGAAAGCAGTCGCGGCCCGGGGATCGATGCAATCCGCATCAACGATCGCTACTATCTCGGTGAGCCTCAGTTCCGTGGTTTCGACATTCGCGGCGTCGGGCCGCGCGTCCAGCGCCTGTCATACATCCTCGATGCGGACGGCAATCAGGTTCTGCAGGATGGCCGCAACCAGTTCATTGATGACCCGCTGGGTGGGCGTGCCTATTATCTAGGTCGGGCAGAGCTTGAAATTCCGCTCGGTTCTGGCGTGCGTGAACTCGGGATCCGGCCGTCGGTCTTTATGGACTTTGGCGCGCTGTTCGGTGTCACGCGGCCACTGCCGACGGCAGTGTTCCCAACAACCACCGATCCGGTTACCGGGCGCGTGACCGTGCTCCCGCTCGTGACTCCCGTGACGACGCTGGTTGGTAATGTGGCGACGCCGGTGTTTGTGACCCCCGGCGATGATCCGACCAACCCTGGCCTGACCACAACCTGTCCAATCGGATTTTCATCAACGTTTGGCGGTACGTGCATTGGAACGTCGATGAATACCGCGGCAACCACGCAAACCGCACCTTTTCTTGAGCGCTTTGTCGGCAACTCGGCATCGCCGCGCCTCACGATCGGTATCGGCGTGAATTGGAATTCCCCGTTCGGGCCGCTCAGAATTAACGTCGCCCGTGCGCTACTGAAGCAGTTTGGCGACGACGATAAACTCATCACCTTCAACGTAGGGACTAGCTTCTAAAATGACCATTTTTCTCAAAAGCACCACCGTCGCGCTTGCACTGTTTGCGGGTAGCTTGATCGCCCCCACCGCCGTTTCTGCGCAGACGCTCACCGTCGATGTCGACGCGATCTACAAGGACAGCCTTGGCGGCAAGAGCGGCAATACGCAGCTCGAAACCAAGTTTGGTGCGCGGCTGAAGGCTGCGCAAGAAAAGCTGCAGTCGTCCGCCAACAATTGGAACACCCAGCTTGAAGCTGCCAAGAAGGTCGCGAAGCCTGACGGCACCGTACCACCAGCGACGGAAACCGCGCTCGGCCAGGCACGCGAGGCACTGACCGTATCGCAGAACGAATTCAATGCGCTCCGCCAGGAAATTCAGTACGCTGATCAGTACATCAAGTACCAGATCCTTGATAAGCTGGTGCCGATTACGGAAAAGATCCGCAAAGACCGCAAGGGTAATCTGGTGGTGCCTCGCGCCTCAGTGCTCGCGTATGATCCGGCGTTTGATATTACGCCGACCGCGCTTCAGCAGGTCAACGCTATTCTGACGACGGTATCGATCACGCCGCCGCAGCAGAACGCAGCTGCCCCGGCACCGGCTGCCGGAACTGCGCCTGCACAGCCCGCCAAAACGACGCCGCCAACCCGGTGAGCGCGAAAGAAACGGCAGCGACGCCGATCGCGCTCGACATTGGGCGCGTGATGGCGGCGCTGCCACATCGCTACCCGATGTTGCTGGTCGACCGGGTCGAGGAATTGATCCTCGACCAGTCGATTACGGCGATCAAGGCAGTGACGATCAATGAAGGGTTCTTCCAGGGGCATTTCCCCGGTCGTCCGATTATGCCCGGTGTTTTGATCGTCGAGGCCTTGGCGCAGGCGGCAGGCATATTGGCGGTTGAATCGCTCGGCCTCGCGGGATCGGGCAAGCTCGTTTATTTCATGGCGATCGAGAATGCGAAATTCCGTAAGCCTGTTGAGCCGGGCGTGCTGCTGAAGCTGCACGTGGAATTCGTCCAGAAGCGATCAAGTGTGTGCAAGTTCAGCGGCAAGGCCATGATCGATGGCGCGCTCGCGGCCGAAGCGAGCTTCACCGCGATGATCGCTGATCCGCCAAAGGCTTAGAGCGGGATCACATTAGGCTGAATCACTGCCCCACCCGTTCGTGTCGAGCAAAGTCGAGACACTCTGCGCAGCGCTTGTGGCCCGTTTCTCGACTTCGCTCGAAACAAGCGGAGCAAGGTAAAGGGATGGTCCGCGCGAACAAACCTCATTATATTTCTACCGGAACGGCGGCTCGTTAAACGCCCGCAGCTTGCGCGAGTGCAACTTTGCACCCTCACGGCGAAGCTCTTCGCAGGCCTCGATGCCGATCTTCATATGCTCGGCAATCGCGCGTTCGTAGAACCGGTTGGCCTGACCGGGCAGCTTCAGCTCGCCGTGGAGCGGTTTATCCGACACGCACAGCAGCGTCCCGTAAGGCACGCGGAAGCGATATCCCTGCGCCGCAATCGTCGCTGATTCCATGTCGATGCCAACCGCCCGGCTGAGCGAAAAGCGCAGCGCCGATTTCGAATAGCGCAGTTCCCAGTTGCGATCATCGGTCGTCACGATCGTGCCCGTCCGCAGTCGCCGCTTCAGTTCATCCCCTGACTGGCCCGATACGGTTTGTGCAGCGCGGGCGAGGGCCAGTTGCACTTCGGCAATGGCAGGCACCGGGATTTCGGGCGGCAGTACGTCGTCGAGGACATGATCGTCGCGCAAATAGGCGTGGGCGAGCACATAATCGCCGATCCGCTGGCTGGGGCGCAGGCCGCCGCAATGGCCGATCATCAACCAGGCCTCTGGCCGCACAACGGCGAGATGATCGCAGATCGTTTTCGCATTGGACGGGCCGACCCCGATATTGACGAGCGTGATACCCGTGCGATCGTCCGCCATCAGGTGATAGGCGGGCATCTGGTGTCGCCGCCACGCGCTGGTATCGGCAAGGACGGCCTCGATATCGTCGCCGTGCTTGAATAAAATGCCGCCTGCGCCAGACAGCGCGGTAAACCGGCTCGGGTTGCCATCGGTATCGGGGCCAAGCTGCGCTGCCGCCCAGCGCACGAATTCGTCGACATAACGGTGATAGTTGGTGAACAGCACATAACGCTGCACATGCTCGGGCGGGGTGCCGGTATAGTGGCGAAGTCTTGCAAGGCTGAAATCAGTGCGGAGCGCATCGAACAGCGCAAGCGGGCGAACGCCATCATGGCTTTCAAGGAGCCCGTCGGCCGTCTCGTCGCCGATAAAGGCGAGCTCGGTCGCCGGAAAATGCCGCGCAAGCTCGGTTGCTGACACATCGTCGAGCGAAAGCACCGCGCCGGCATCAAGGACGTAGGGAAAGGGAATTTCCTGCCGCCCCGCACCAGCCTCCACCGACACATCATAGTCTTCGATCAGCAGACCGAGCTGTTCGGTGAGGTAGCCCGCAAATTGCGCCGGCTTGGTCACGGTGATCCGGTACTCTCCCGGCGATACCAGCCGCCCGAACGAGCGCAGCGGCGTGGGGCGCGCATCAGCGCCGCGATAGGTGAGGCGGATTTCAGGGTAAGCAAACGAGCCATCGGTCCGCATCGTCGCGGCGGGAATTGTGCCGTCTTGCAGATACGCGGTCAGCGCAGTGCGCAGACGTTCGACAGAGGCGTTGTAAAGCTGATCAAGCTCAGCGACGATTGCAGCAGCGTTTTTCATGCTTTGCCGCTAATCGACCGTTGCGACACTGGCAATACAGCCGCGATCATCCCGCACAAAGCAGCGCGATCGGACACCGGCTGTGCGGTGCCCGATCGCGGTCGATCATTACTTGTCGTCGGTCTTCTTATCGTCGCTGCGCAAGGCGCTTACGCCATAGGCAGCACCCGTGGCAGCGGCGACCACGCCGGCAGCAATCGCAGCAGCAGTCAGCGGGTTTTCCTTGACCGCTTCGACGGTCGTTTCGACGGCGTCTTCGATCGCTTCCTGCGCACGCTCCAGAAACGACTTTGCCTCAGCCATCAGGTCTGTCGACTTGGGTAATGCACTGGCAATGTCCTGGCCCGTGCTGGTCACGGCGTTTTCGACCGTTTCGCGAATAGTCTCATCGTTCATGGTGATCGTCCCTCAGTTGCCAAAATCACATTCGCACGTTCAACGACGGCAGATGGCCGATGTTCCGCTTCGTGGCGGCGATCACATCGACTCGAGCATATATTCAGCCGAACTGACGCGGAATTCGCCCGGTCCCTCCACGTTCAACTGTGTGACGACCCCGTCCTCCACGAGCATCGAGAAGCGTTGGCCGCGGGTGCCCATGCCGAATTTCGATCCGTCGAATACCAGGTCGACCGCCTTCGCAAAATCGGCATTGCCATCGGCGAGCATCGTCACGCTGTCGCCCGCGCCGCTGCTCTTGCTCCACGCGCCCAGCACGAATGCATCGTTAACGGCGGTGCAGGCGATCTCATCAACGCCCTTTGCCTTCAGTGCCGCTGCCTTGTCGACAAAACCAGGCAGATGTTTGGCGGAGCAGGTTGGCGTGAACGCACCCGGCACCGAAAACAGTGCGATCTTGCGGCCGGCGAAATAGCTGGTGGTGTCGATTGCCTCGGGCCCCTGTTCCGTCACCTTGGTCAGCATCGTCTGGGGTAGCTTGTCGCCGAGCTTGATCGTCATGCCATCGTTCCTTCTGGTAAAGTGCTGGAGGACATCTAGGCTACCCCAAGCCGGGTTTGAAGCGGTGATCAGCGATAAGGCGCATTATTGATTCGAGGCATTGATCATCGGTGCCTGATGCTGCGATCGCCCGCACGATGCAGGATGTCTTGGACCGGGAAGGAGCATCGGTGTACGCTGGCACGATGCGAGATCAGCTCTCCTTGACCGGCCAACTCCTGCTGGCGATGCCGGGGATGAGCGATCCGCGGTTCGACCATGCCGTTATCGCGATGTGCGCTCATGACGGGCAGGGGGCGATGGGCATAGGTATCGGCGCGCAGATCGACGATCTAGGGCTGCACGAGATCCTCGATCAGTTCGATATTGCAATCGGAAGCGCGCCCGATGCGCCGGTCCATTTCGGCGGCCCGGTGGAACCCGGGCGCGGTTTCGTGCTCCACAGCAACGACTGGGGTGGTCAGGACACGATTAACGTCGCGGGCCGCTGGTCGCTATCCGGCACGATCGATATCTTGCGCGCGATTGCCGAGGGGCGGGGGCCAACGCGCTGGGTGGTTGCGCTTGGTTACGCGGGCTGGGGCCCGGGCCAGCTCGATGCAGAAATGACCCGACATGGATGGTTCAACACCGCAGCGTCGCCCGACCTTATCTATGATGTTGCGGCGCAAAACCGCTGGAGCACGGCATTTGGCGGGGCGGGAATCGATCCGCGGCTGCTGTCGAGCGGTGCAGGGACCGCGTGATAGCACATCCCTTCGTTTAGGCGATTTGCGTCGCGTGCGTGATAAAAACCGGCCTTACCAATCATCGTCATATCCGGAGTCCTCCCGCTCTCCCAACCGCTTCATATCGGGTTGTTCGATGTACACGCATTTCTGGCCGGGGCTGGCGAGACGCAGCGCTTCGAATCCCTGACTGATGGCCCGGCGATCCGCGGCGAAACCGGGGACCGATACAAAGCGGTTGAGCAGGACCTCACCGGTCCGCACATTCTGAATCCGAATTTTGAACTGCCCGGTTTCTGCAATTTTGCGGATAACGGCTGCCTTTTGGTTTACCCCTTTCTCGGTTTCGTATTTCGCGCCACTGATATAAACATAGTCATCTGCCTCTTCAGTCGTGAACGCGAGTCCACCGGAGATTATTTCAACGCGGATCGGATATCCCTTCCCGCTATAAAGATTCAAGGCTGCCAGAACGCTTCCGTTATAAAACGCCTTTTCCTGGGGAGTTGCATTCCAAAGTAGATCATTTTTTACGCCTATGCCGGCTGAAAAATAGTCAATATTTGTAGAGTTGCTCTCGTACTTAACGTCAAAATTGACCTTCACGCGTTCATTGGTGAACATTTCATACCTGATCTCGTTATCTACAGTGTACAGAAATGATCGCCCACCCCTTTCATAGACTGTCAGCTTTAGATTCGCCATTTTGCCCGTGCTAATCGGTATGGGCCGAGAGCATCGAGCGGTGCGTTCGGCCGCCAATTTCTTCCAGCTTTCATAGCGCGCCTGAATGTTTTCGTTATACTTATCCGCTGCTCCCGCAGCACACCTAAACGCGCTTAAATTGTTTCCATTGCGTAAAAACACGGCGGTGCACTCCGTATAACTTTCCTTCCATTTGCCGGACTGTCCGAGCAGCTGGCCCAGCTGTAGTCGAGCAACGTCATCCTTCGGTACGGCTTTGAGGTGCAGGTTCAGCGCCTGGATAGCGTCCGTCGGGCGGTTGAGACCGGCCAATGCTGTGGCCTTGTTTTGGGCAATGACAGAAGCATCAGGATGCGTTGCTGATATCTGCCGACTGGCGATGTCCAGATCGGCCAATGCTGCGGCGTATTGCTTTAGCGCCACCAACGAAACCGCGCGATTGATCCTTGCGGCAAAATGGTTCGCCATGATCGACAAAGATCGATCATAGGATGCAATAGATCCCTGATAATCCTTGTTCACTCGCAGGCGATCGCCCAATGCCCGATGCGCCAGCGTGCTGTTCGGCGCCGCGGCTACGGCGCGGCGGCAACTATCGATGGCCTTCGCATAATTTGGCTCGGTCTGACAGATGCGGCGAAGCGCTTCGGGATGTTCAGGTGCAATCACCAACGCCGCTTCGGCGAAGCGAATCGCCGCTGCTGGCTGGTTAGTCAGCGCGGCAATCTGTGCCATTGACAGGTGGTAGCCCAGTCGATTGCTCGTTTCGCACAGCTTTGCTGCACTTTGTGCTTCTCCGATCGAGGCGTTGAGATCACGCGTTCCGGCAAAGTAACCCAACATGGCCTGACGCGCCGGTTGGCAATAGGCATCCTCTTCGGGAAAAACGGGATAGGGCGGAACTTGCTGAGCCATCATCGGGGGCGATATGATTATATTCGCCGACGCGATTGCGCTGATCGCCAGCAAGGTCTTGAGCTTCATCCGTCATTCCTTCCCCTTTGGTCACTGACCGGCGATTTTTTAGGCATAACAAACGGGCCAAAACAACCTGTCTTGTGGCGCAAGGCATTGTCCCGGTAACGCCGCAGAAGGACCAGATATAAAGATATCTTTATGTTTCGATTGCGCTCGACGTTGGCATTGGTTAGGGGGAGCAGCATGGTCGCCGGCGATTTCCGGCGCCTCGATTCATGCCTGGAGATTAGTCAGTGGCTACTGTGCTCGAAAAGAACGATTATGTTGTCGCCGATATCAGCCTTGCTGATTTTGGCCGCAAGGAAATCAACATCGCCGAAACTGAAATGCCGGGCCTGATGGCGCTGCGTGAGGAATTCGGCGCATCGCAGCCGCTGAAGGGCGCGCGCATCACCGGATCGCTGCACATGACGATCCAGACCG
>CAZYOU010000079.1:0-13063 GCA_964649315.1 uncultured Stakelama sp.
TACTCGGGGCCCAAGGGAGTGCGGCGGCTCGCCGATGAACAAGCATCACGCCCCTATTCGGTCGCGGCCCTTTTCGGCGCCCGACCAGCTTCCGGGCGCCTTGTCTCCCGCCGTGACCGCCGCATTGCTCGGATCGGTGGGCGATGTCGCCTTTGTCCTCGATGCCAACGGGATCGTCCTCGATGTGGCGATCGCTGAGGCGGAACTGGTTGGTAGTGGGTTGGCCGATTGGATTGGCAAGCCCTGGATCGACAGTACGACGCCAGACAGCCGCAGCAAGGTGCAGGATATGTTGGCGGATGCAGCGGCAAATGTGCCTGCGCGCTGGCGGCAGATCAATCACCTCGGTCTGGAGGGTGACCTGCCGGTCCGTTATTTGACGGTAAATATGGGTCGCGCAGGCCAGATCATCGCGATTGGCCGGGATATGCGCAGTGCCGCGGTGATGCAGCAACGCCTGCTGCAAACGCAGCAATCGCTGGAGCGCGACTATGTGCGGCTGCGCCAGGCCGAGGCACGCTACCGGTTGTTGTTCGATATGGCATCGGAGCCAGTGTTGATCGTCGATGCGACCACCCGGCGCATTCGCGAGGCAAACCCGGCGGCGCACAAATTGTTTGGCAGCAAGGAAGGCGCGCTGAGCGATCAATTGGTCAGCGGTCTCGTCGAACCCAAGGACCGCGAATCCTTTATCGCGCATCTGGGCGGTGCCGAGGCGTCTGACGATGTGCAACCGGTGATGCTCCGTCTGAAAAACCAGCCGATCGACGCGACTTTTTCGGCACGATTGTTCCGGCAGGCGCGAACGTCACTGCTGTTGGTGCGCATTGCCGCGGTTGATGCGCCGGCCGAGGGGCATCAACACGATGCCAAGCTGTTCGACGTGATTGAGCGGATGCCCGATGCGTTCGTGCTCGTCGATGCAACAATGGGCGTGATGACGGGCAATGCCGCATTTGTCGAATTGACCGAGTCGGCATCGATCGATCGGCTGCGCGGGTTAAAGCTTGGCGATTGGCTGGGCCGACCGGGAATCGATCTCGACCTTATCCTCGGCCAGCTCCGCGAGCATGGCTCCGTGCGGAACGTGTCAGCGATTTTCCGGGGCGCGGCGGGCACGCAGGAAGAAGTAGAGGTTTCGGCCGTTTCCGCTCCCTATGGGGATGGATATTGTTATGGCTTTGCCATCCGCACGGTCGGCCGACGGCTTCGCGATGCGCCGACCAATGACAAGCAGTTGCCGCGCTCGGTCGAACAATTAACGGAGCTTGTCGGTCGCATGTCGTTGAAGGACATCGTTCGCGAATCGACCGATTTGATCGAGCGGCTGTGTATCGAAGCGGCGCTCACCTACACGTCGGATAATCGTGCATCGGCCGCGGAAATCCTGGGGGTCAGCCGGCAGAGTCTGTATTCCAAACTGCACCGCCACGGGCTGGGCAATCTGGTCTCCGACGCCAACTGAATTCACCTCATTTGGCGCGCCGAAAGTGACAATTTGGTTTGACACTTTGAGGTGTCAACCATAGCTTGGCAGGCATGGCCAATGCTGGAATGTCGACCCTGAATCTGCGCCCACCCGCGCCCCGCGACGTGCTGGAATTGCTGAAGCCGATCACATGGTTCCCGCCGATGTGGGCATTCATGTGCGGCTGCATTTCATCAGGCGAGTCGCTCGCCGATCGCTGGCCTTTCGTGATTATCGGTATCCTGCTGACGGGTCCGCTGGTGTGCGGCAACAGTCAGGCGATCAACGACTGGTTCGACCGGCATGTCGATGCGATCAATCAACCCGAAAGGCCGATTCCATCGGGCCGAATTGCCGGACAATGGGGCTTGTGGATCGCGATTGCGGGCACTGTGCTGTCGCTTTTGGTATCGCTGATCGCGGGGCAATGGGTGTTTGCAGCAACCTGTCTGGGCCTTGCCTGTGCCTGGGCGTATAGCGCGCCGCCATTCCGCCTGAAGATGAGCGGTATCTGGGGGCCGGGCGTTGTTGGCCTCACCTATGAAGGGCTTACCTGGTTTACCGGCGCGGCGGTGATGGCGGGCACGCTGCCGGGCACCGAGATTCTGATCACGCTGCTGCTCTACAGCATTGGTGCGCACGGCATCATGACGCTCAACGACTTCAAAGCGGTCGAGGGCGATCAGCAGATGGGCGTGCGATCGCTGCCGGTGATGCTGGGGGTCGATCGCGCGGCGCAGATTGCGTGCGGGACGATGGTCTTGCCGCAGTTCATCGTCGTCGCGTTACTGGCGCAATGGGGGCATTCGGTCGCAGCGCTGATCGTTGCGGTGTTGCTGGTGGCGCAACTCGCGCTGATGCCGCGGCTGCTTTACGATCCGCGCAAGAATACGCCCTGGTACAACGCGACGGGCACGACCTTGTATGTTTTCGGCATGTTGGCCGCCGCCTTCGGCCTTGGTGGAGCAGTGGGGATATGACCGCGATCACGTTCGGGACTGCGCCCGGCAAGACATTGGGCTGGATCGGTATCGTCCGTCTGGGGCTGGTGCAAAGCGCGATCGGCGCGATGGTGATGCTGGTCACGTCGCTGCTCAACCGCGTCATGGTGGTGGAATATGCCTTGCCCGCCGCGCTTCCGGCCGGGCTGGTCGCGTGGCATTATGTTGTGCAGCTCTCGCGCCCTGCCTGGGGGCATGGATCGGACAAGGGCAATCGCCGGACGCCGTGGATTGTGTTCGGCATGGCATTGCTCGCGCTCGGTGCGCTCGTCGCGGTCAATGCCGTGCCATTGCTCGCGGTGCGCAGCTGGCTTGGCTACGTGGTCGCGATCATCGGGTTCAGCATGATCGGGGCAGGTGTTGGCGCAGCGGGCACCTCGCTGCTGGCCTTGCTCGCGGGGCAAGTCGCGCCCGAAAGGCGCGCGGCGGCAGCGTCGATCACCTGGATTATGATGGTGTTCGGTATCGTGGTGACGGCAGGCATCGCCGGATCGCTGATCGATCCCTATTCGCTGCAACGGCTCGCGATGGTAGCGAGCGGCGTTGCGTTGGCGGCGTTCGTCGTGTCGTTACTCGCGCTTTGGGGGCTCGAACAACCACGTGCGGTGACGGGGATGGCGGATGAGGCGCCGTCGATCGGGTTCGGCCCCGCTTTGCGGGAAATGCTCGCGGAAACCGATGCGCGCCAGTTCACCATTTTCGTGTTTCTCTCGATGCTCGCCTATTCGATGCAGGACATGATTTTGGAGCCGTTTGCCGGGTTGTTGTTTGATTATACGCCGGGTGAATCCACCGGTTTATCGGGCACCCAGCATAGCGGCGTCCTCGTCGGGATGATCCTGGTCGGTGTGCTCGGCAGCGCCTTTGGCGGTGGCACGCCCGCCAGTCTGCGACGCTGGATTGTCGGCGGATGCCTCGGTTCGGCACTCGCACTGGCGGGGCTGGCGATGGCCGCGCAAGTCGGCAGTGCATGGCCGCTGACGCTCAACATCATCCTGCTCGGTTTTGCCAATGGCGTGTTCGCGGTCGCCGCGATCGGCGCGATGATGGGGCTTGCGGGCGCGAATGGACCATCACGTGCTGGCATCCGCATGGGCGTATGGGGCGCATCCCAAGCAATGGCATTCGGGTTGGGCGGGCTGATCGGCGCGGTTGGTGTTGATATCGGCAGGGCAATGACCGGGGTCGATTCGACTGCATTTCTGGTCGTTTTTGCGGGTGAGGCGATGTTGTTCCTCGTCGCGGCATGGCTGGCAATGGGCGTTACGCGTGCGCGCGCGACGGATGCCGGTTTGGTTAGAAAAGTTACCATGACACAGGAGGTGGCCGCATGACGCGCCAGCAGCAGAAGCAAGTCGATTTCGATGTCGTGGTGATCGGCGGCGGGCCATCCGGCTCAGTCGCCGCGACTGATCTGGCGCGGGCGGGCCGGCACGTGCTGCTGCTTGATCGTGCCGGGCGGATCAAGCCGTGTGGTGGCGCGATACCGCCCCGACTGATCAAGGATTTCGACATCCCCGATCATCTGCTGGTGGCAAAGGCGACCTCTGCGCGGATGATCGCGCCGTCATCGAAGGAAGTCGATATGCCGGTCGGCGACGGCTTTGTCGGCATGGTCGATCGCGATGTGTTCGACGAATGGCTGCGGGCACGCGCCGCCCTGACCGGGGCAGAGCGCCGCACGGGCACCTTCACCCGTATCGATCGCGATGCGGATGGCTGCGCCGTCGTCGTCTACACCGAGCGGCGCGGCGGGGATGAGCACCGGGTGCGGGCACGCTGTGTGATTGGCGCGGATGGCGCGCGTTCTGCGGTTGCTCGGCAGGAACTGCCAGAGGCAGGCCGAGTGCCGTGCGTGTTCGCCTATCACGAGATCGTCAAGTCGCCACAGGCCAGCGCAGAATTCAATCCATCGCGCTGCGACGTTGTTTATCAGGGCAAATATTCACCTGATTTCTACGCCTGGGTGTTCCCGCATGGCGATACGACCAGCATTGGCGTGGGCAGCGCCCACAAGGGCTATGAATTGCGCGATGCCATTACCCGGTTGCGCGCCGAAAACGGGCTGGACGATTGTGAAACGGTCCGGTGCGAAGGCGCGCCAATCCCCATGAAACCACTGAAGCGCTGGGACAATGGCCGTGACGTGCTGGTCGCGGGGGACGCGGCTGGTGTTGTGGCACCGGCGTCGGGTGAGGGGATTTATTACGCGATGGCGGCCGGGCGCTTTGCTGCCGATGCCGTTCAGGCGTTTTTGGTGACCGGAGACGCTCGGGCGCTGAAGGGTGCGCGCAAGCAATTCATGCGGGCGCACGGCAAGGTGTTCATGGTTCTCGGGATCATGCAGTATTTCTGGTACGCCAACGACAAAAGGCGCGAACGCTTCGTGAAGATCTGCGAAGATAAGGATGTGCAGGAACTGACCTGGCAAGCCTATATGAACAAGGAGCTTGTTCGCCGTAAGCCAATGGCGCACGTGCGCATTTTCCTGAAGGACATGGGCCATTTGCTGGGGATCCGTGGCGTGACGGCATGAGCCGAGCTTCACTGTTCCCCATTCTGATCGCGGCACTGGCAACCGCCATTGTTGCGATCATGGGGGCGACCATTACCGTGATCGGCCCGTGGTATGACAGCCTGATTCAACCGCGCTGGGCACCACCCCAGGGGGCATATGGCATTGCCTGGACGCTCATTTACGCGATCAACGTCATCGCGCTTGTCACCGCGTGGCGCGCCATGCCGAGCGGCCGCGAATCCGAGGGGTTGATCGCACTGTGGGCGACGAACGGGTTCCTCAATATCTTGTGGAGCCTGTTGTTCTTTCGCTTGCAGCGCCCTGACTGGGCACTGGTCGAGGTTTTGTTTCTGTGGCTCTCGGTCGGCGCGCTGCTTGTCTATACGTGGCGGCGATCGATGATGGCATCGATGCTGGTGATCCCGTATCTGCTCTGGGTCACTTTTGCCGGCTATCTCAATATGATGATCGTTCGGCTCAACGGCCCGTTTTCTTGATCGACGACGCGATGGCCGGGCTGTTCGCCAGTGGCATGGCGGCAGACATCATTCTGTTGGTTATCGCCGGAGAGGCGGTCTGGCTTCGGCTGTCGCAACGCTGGCACATCGTGGCGATCCTTTGCCGATTAATGCCCGGCGCCCTGATGATGCTCGCGCTCCGCGCCGCATTGACGGGGCAGGGGTGGGTGTTGATCGCGCTGCCGTTGACGCTGTCATTCCCGTTCCACCTTGCCGATCTGTACTTCGGCCCCGGGATGCGCGCAAAAAAATAGGCGGGCCCGTTTCCAGGCCCGCCCATCATTTCATTCAGTTGCTACCTTACTTCAGCGTGCCGAGGTAAGCGATCACGTCTGCGCGCTTCTGTTCGTCGGGTAGGCCAGGATAGGTCATCTTGGTGCCGGGGACGATGCGCTGTGGGTTTTCCAGATACTGGAACAGCTTTTCGGGCGACCAGGTAATGCCGCTGTTCTTGTTGGCTGCCGAATAGGTGTAGCCGGCAACGGTGCCGGCCGAACGACCGACGATGCCGCTGAGCGACGGCCCGATCTTGTTCACGCCAGCTTCAACCGCGTGGCACACCTTGCAGGCTGCGAACGTTGCTTCGCCCTTGGCAGCGTCACCCGTGAACGATGCGAACTTCGCGCCGCTGACCGTGTCGACATTGTCGGGGGCGACGGCAGCGGCAGCCGCTGGTGCGGCAGGTGCTGCTGCGTTTTCGGCTGGAGCAGACGCCATGGCATCGGCAGCAGGTGCATCAGCCTTTTCGGTGGTGGGCTGCGGCGAGCATGCCGCCAGTGCGAGTGCGGACACGGCAACGCCAAGCGCGATGCCGCCAATACGGGTCGTGGAGTTAGAGTGCATTTGTTCCTGCTCCTGCATCGAGTGCCGGGATACCCCCGGCCTGCCTGACATGTCGCGATTCTAGGCCGCCCATGTCAAGCGGTGGTTACACGGAAAACGCCGCGTGCAACATTGCCATTGCGTGACTTTTCGTGACGCGCAAGAGGCTCCGGGACCAAATCCCGTACCACGCGTTGGATAGCGATGAGAAATTTGTGGTTTATCACCAATCCCGGCTCCGGAACGTCAACTGTCGAAAAATGTGAGGCGCTCGCCGCGCTGTTCGCTGATCATGGCCTGACGCTTTTGGGCCGAACGACTTTCCCGGCGGATAACATGCCCGATCCCCCCTCGCTCGATTCTGCCGGCGTGGATACTGTCGTGTTGTTCGCTGGCGACGGTACGATCAATACTGCGATCCGTACGTTAGCTGGTTGGAACGGCAGCATTCTTATCCTGCCGGGCGGCACGATGAACCTGCTGGCCAAGTCGCTGCACGGCAATGCCGATCCAGCCTCAATCATGTTGGCAACGCATGGCAAGACGACGCTGGTCGATTTGCCGTTCGTCGCGGCGGGCGATCACCGCGCCTATGTCGGGTTGATCCTGGGCCCGGCAGCAAGCTGGGTCCATCCGCGCGAACTCGTCCGCGCCGGGCGGTTGCGCGGGCTGGCGCGGGCGGTGCGGCATGCCTGGGCGCGGACCTTTGGTCGTGGCATCCGGATCGGCGGTGCAGCGGGGCTGCCATCCGGGGCGCAGGCGATATTGGTGACGCCGGACGGGGAATCGCTCAAACTCTCGGCAGTCGATGCGCGGGACTGGGGCACGATCGCAAAGCTCGGCTGGGACTGGCTGACCGGCGATTGGGTGGCGGCAGCCGGGGTGACGCAGGTGCGTGCTGATACGGTTCATGTACGCGGTAGAAAACCCGTGCTGGCGCTGTTTGACGGTGAACCCGAACAGCTGGCGCCGGGCGTGCCGATCCACAGCGGCAAAACCCCGGCACGGTTTATCAGCACGTTGCCGGCCGCATGATCCGCCTGTTTCACGTCAGCGACATTCACTTCGGCGCAGAGGACAAGGCCGCCATCGCCTGGTTCGCGCAGCGCGTTCATGATGAGCAGCCTGACGCCATTATCGTGACAGGCGATTTGACGATGCGGGCGCGCCACGCGGAATTTGCCGCAGCCGCACACTGGCTCGAATCGCTACGTCGGCCGGTTTCGGTGGAAATCGGCAATCACGACGTCCCCTACTTCAATCCCTTTGCCCGCTTCGTCCGCCCCTATGCGCGCTATGGTCGGCTTGAGCGGATGATCGAACGTCCGCTGGACCTCGACGGGCTGCATATTGTGCCGATGCGCACAACGTCGCGGCTCCAGCTGCGGCTTAACTGGTCGAAGGGGATCGTCCGTGGCCAGCAGTTGCGAGCGACGCTGGCCGGGGTGGCCGCCGCCCCGAAAGATGCCACGGTGCTCGTCGCCTGCCACCATCCGCTGATCGAATCGGGGACGAGCGGCACGGCGCGAACAAGGGGCGGAACGGCGGCACTTCAAGCGCTGGCCGCAGCAGGGGTTGATGCGGTGCTGACCGGCCATGTCCATGATCCGTTCGATATTGCCCATCCGGTCGGCAATCGCGTGGTGCGTTTGATTGGTGCCGGGACGCTTTCCGAACGCGTGCGCAGCACGCGGCCGTCGTTCAACGAACTGCATATCGATGACGGCGTCATCACGACTCGTCTCCGCGAGAAGGTATAGCGGTTCTCGCCGAGGCTGGCAGTATTCGCTCTGGTGTGCGCCAACCGAAAGGGGCGGCCCGTTGCCGGACCGCCCCTTTGTGTAACGTAAAAGAGAGAAAACTTAGCGCTTCGAGAACTGGAAGCTCCGGCGGGCCTTCGCCTTGCCGTACTTCTTGCGCTCCACCGTGCGGCTGTCGCGGGTAAGGAAACCAGCGGCCTTGACGGGTGCACGCAGCACGGGCTCGTACTTGGTGAGCGCCTGGCTGATGCCATGCTTCACGGCACCGGCCTGGCCCGAAAGGCCACCGCCCTTGACGGTGCAGATCACGTCATACTGGCCAGTCCGCTCGGCGACGCCGAAGGGCTGGTTGATGACGAGGCGCAGCGTCGGACGTGCAAAATACACTTCCTGATCACGACCGTTGATCGTGATCTTGCCCGAGCCGGGCTTGATCCACACGCGGGCAACCGCGTCCTTGCGGCGACCGGTGGCATAAGCACGGCCCTGCTTGTCGATGATCTGCTCACGCAGCGGCATCGGCTCGGGCTTGGGGCCGGAATTGTTGACGGGCATGACGTCGCCGAGCGTGGCGGCGCCGACCGGTGCCTGCGCTGCAGCGCCGGTCATCGAACCCAGATCGGAAAGCGACTGACGATTATCGGACATTAGTTGCCCACCTTGTTCTTGCGGTTCATGCCCGCGATATCGAGGATCTGGGGGTTCTGGGCTTCGTGCGGATGCTCCGAGCCGGCGAACACGCGCAGATTGCGCATCTGATCACGACCGAGCGGACCACGCGGGATCATGCGCTCAACGGCCTTTTCGAGCACACGCTCGGGGAAGCGACCTTCGAGAACCTTGCCCGCAGCCACGCCCTTGATGCCGCCGGCATAACCGGTGTGCTTGTAATAGATCTTGTCCTTCAGCTTCTTGCCGGTGAACCGGATCTTGTCCGCGTTGATGACGATGACATTGTCACCGCAATCGACATGCGGGGTGAAGCTCGGCTTGTGCTTGCCGCGCAGGACATTGGCGATGATCGTCGCCGCGCGACCGACCACCAGGCCGTCGGCATCAACGATATGCCATTTCTTTTCCACTTCGTGCGGCTTGGCCGACTTGGTGGTCTTCATCAGCGCCTTCATGGGGCCAGACCTTCTTTGCTTTGGCAACCGCGGCTGCCGGTAAAAACGAACACGCCGCCCCGGATCGGAGCGGCGATGTTGCGTCGGCATCTACGCGAGATACCCTGAAAGTCAAGCATATGCGGGGGATTGCGAACGGGTATCAGGATACCGGGATAATCAGGCGACTGGTAGAGAGGCTGATTGACCGGCGCAAATCCGTACCAGAACCAATCTTCGTTTCGCGTTCTTCTCGCGATTCGAGCACAAGGCCAGCCACCCGATCGATCGTGCGGGTGATCGATACCTTGATATGCGCGGTGCCTGTGCTCGCTGCATCGGGTGCGGCCACATCACCCTCGGCCGTCGTCGTGATGGTCATCGTCCGGTCATCCACCAGCCGCACCGATTTCCGTCCCGGTATGTGGGCGGTGGTCCCTGCCGGACTTCGCGCGGGCAGTGTAATTGCAGAGTCTGCTTCGCGCTGCTGGTCAGTCGTTTCGCCAGCAAGGGCCGGGGCGGCCATCGATGTCAGCATCGCGCGCCGACGATCGGGCGGCAACGACCGAAAGGTGGCCGCCATGGCACGTGCGGCGCGCGTTCGTGCCGTGCTGCCCGGCACCGTCGCGTTGGCAGCACGGTCGACCGCGGCACACATCGCATTCCACACGGCCTCTTCGTCATCGATGCCCGTCACCGCGCCGTCCGCATCAAGCAGAAACCGGATCGTGCGGCCTTTCAGACCCGCCATGGCAGCAGCAAACATTGCGCCCGGCCCGCCGGGCGGAGCGGCGCTGGATATCACCGACAGATCAAGCGCAATGCGATCCGCCGACGTGTGGAACACAAGCTGACGCTCACTGGTGAAGCGCTGCACGCCGCGATCGTCGCGGCGTTCTTCGACAAGGACAAGGCGATAGGGTTTGCCGGTGACGGGGGCGAGGCGCGCCATTGCCGCGCCCTGCCATAGCGCGGCAATCGCCAACATCAGCCCGATGCTATGCCGCAGCTGCACGTTGCCCGAGCGAATGCGCAGCAACCACGGTCGCAATCAGCAGCAGCGCCGCGTTCACCTGATGCGCAACGGCGATTTCGATAGCGACCCCCGTCATCAGCGTGGCGATGCCAAGGATGATCTGCAGCGTAACCAGCGCGATGATTGCATTGCCAAGGCGGGTGCCGCCACGCCGGATCACTTGCCAGGCAAGCACGCCAAGTCCTGCGGCGGCGGCAAAGGCGAACCAACGATGGATGAACTGAACGACGATGGGGTTATCGACGGCGTTGCGCCATGCGGGATCGACCATCGGCGTGTTTGCCGGAAAAACTGCATCGCCCATCAGTGGCCAACTCGAAAAGGCATAGCCCGCGTCGAGCCCGGCAGTGAACGCGCCGAAGATCGTCTGCACCGCCAACAGCCCAATCGCGACGGCGGCGACCCCGGTCAGCCGGGCCGGTCGCGCCACTGGCAACATCGACAGCGCCCGCAGATCGAGCGCGGTCCAGATCAGCCCGCCGAGCAGCACGAGCGCGGTCGATAAATGGACCGCGAGCCGCACATGGCTGACATCGGTGCGGACCGACAGGCCCGATGCGACCATCCACCACCCGATTGCACCCTGCAGGCCACCAAGCGCGAGCAACGCGGAGAGCCGCCAGCCATAGCCGCGCGGGATTTGCCGACGCACAGCAAAGTAAAGCAGCGGCAGCGCATAGGCCAAGCCGATCACGCGGCCCAATAGCCGGTGAACATATTCCCAGAAAAAAATCGCCTTGAACCCGGCCATCGTCATGCCGGCATTGATCTGCTGATATTCCGGGATTTTTTTATAGGCGTCGAATTCGGCCTGCCACGCGGCGTCGGTCATTGGGGGCAAGGTGCCGCTAATCGGCTTCCAGGCCGTGATCGAGAGGCCGGAGTCGGTCAGTCGCGTAATGCCGCCGACCATAATCATCGCGATCACCAAGGCCGCGACCGCAAATAGCCACAGCGAAATTACGCGCGGCCGGGTACGGAGCATGGTTGCAGACTGCATCAACATCGGGCGCTCTCTATCCGAAATCGCAGACGGCGTCATCACCGCCCATCGGTGGTAGTGAAACGCCGGGCGATCGCGGCGGCGTCGCCAAAAAATTTCGTCTGCCAGTCGCAATGATATATTGTAACTCCGACGCGCCCGTGCCACATGCGCGGCATGACGACGATGCGGCTCGACTCTCTCTCCACCAATTCGATTGGCCTTGATCGCATTGCGATCGGTCTTTCCGGTCTGTGTGCGGTGCATTGTCTGGCAAGTGCCGTCCTGCTGGCGCTCGCGGCATCGGCGGGCGGCTTGTTGTTTGCGCCCGTCGTCCATGAGATTGGGTTGTCGATGGCGATCATCATCGGGGCGATCGCGCTCGGACGGGGCGTTATGCAGCATGGCTATATGATGCCGATGTCGATCGGCGCGCTGGGGCTCGGTGTGATGGCGGGTGCTGTATCGCTCCCGCATGACGGCAGCGGCGAAACACTGTTCACGCTGGTCGGCGTCGGTCTGCTGGCCCTCGGCCATGATCTGAACCAGCGCGCTGCATCCTGATACCGCCCATAGCCGCGCTTGTCGCGGCGCGGGTGAGCGCATAGATTAGCCACATGGGCAGTCATCAGCACCACGAGCATCAGGGCGTTGCGCTCGCCACCGCCGCACAGGCAACGCTTGAGCGGTCGGGCGAACAATGGACGGCGATGCGCGCACAGATTTTTGCAGCGCTGTCGGGGTTCGACAAACCGGCATCGGCTTATGACATTGCCGAGGCCGTCTCAAAGGCCGCCGGTCGCCGCGTGGCTGCCAATAGCGTCTACCGCATCCTCGATCTGTTCGTTGCCGCCAATCTTGCCCGACGGGTTGAGAGCGCCAACGCTTATATCGCCAATGCTCACCCCGATTGCCTCCATGATTGCATTTTTCTGGTGTGCGACAGTTGCGGGCAAACCACCCATCTCGATAATGATGTCGTGACCCGTGGCGTGCGGTCTGCCGCCGAAGCCGCCGGTTTCTCGCCCGAGCGGCCGGTAATCGAAGTCCGCGGCAAGTGCGCGACGTGCGACTGACGCGCTAAAGCGGCTTGCCAATCCGCGCTGCGGACTGCCGCATCTTGCAGAATTGTCACATTCTGGCGCAATTCGGTCCACCTGCGTTCGGGCGGTCGACTCGGTGCAATCGCTTGGTTAGTTTGTTATCATGACCCAGCGTCCTGACACACCGTTGCTCGATACGGTTCAAACCCCATCCGACATCCGTAAGTTATCGGCGGATCAGTTGCCGCAGTTGGCGGATGAGCTGCGTGCGGAGGTGATTTCGGCGGTTGGGGTGACGGGGGGTCATCTGGGGTCGGGGCTTGGCGTGGTCGAGCTGACAACGGCGATCCATTATGTGTTTAACACGCCCGATGACCGGCTGGTGTGGGACGTGGGGCATCAATGCTACCCGCACAAGATCCTGACAGGACGCCGCGACCGTATCCGTACGCTGCGGATGGGCGGGGGGCTGAGCGGCTTCACCAAGCGGTCTGAGAGCGAGTATGACCCGTTCGGCGCGGCACATTCGTCGACCTCGATATCCGCCGCCTTGGGCTTTGCGATCGCGAACAAGATCGCGGGCACGCCCGGCAAGGGCATTGCGGTGATCGGCGACGGCGCGATGTCGGCGGGCATGGCGTACGAGGCGATGAACAACGCGGCACAGGCGGGCAACCGGCTGGTGGTGATCCTGAACGACAACGACATGTCGATTGCCCCGCCGGTGGGCGGGCTGAGTGCGTATCTCAGCCGTATCGTCTCCAGCCGCGAGTTTTTGGGCCTGCGCGATTTTGCCAAGCGGGTGGCGA
>CAZYOU010000080.1:0-12780 GCA_964649315.1 uncultured Stakelama sp.
CCCATGGCCGCGTAACTTAAACCAAACGGCCTCCGGTGATCCCGGTGCAGTTCACTCCCCTAGTCAAAGATTTAATTAGCGACCACCCAATTAGGCACATCACGACGACGCCGATGGACACGGACACAGTCAACCAAATTGGCTGGTTTTCAACCCAAGCGCCGACTCCAGTCGTGGAGCCTATGACAAGTGAGAAGATCCATTGGGCGGTACTCACGTGACTAACGGCGCGCCAAATCAAGCTGACAAGCCGGCCAAGGCGTATCGCTAACTTGCCGATCACGCCGACCTTACGTGGAGCCGACGTCTGTTTAGACAGTTTATGCCACATCGAGGGTCGAATGTTCCACGGGAAGAAATACCAAAAGCATCACGGTGACTTTACTCATGCTTAGCATTGTTTCTGACATTGGACGCTACATCTTTAATCCCACCACAAGGTCTATTTCTAGAAAACTTCTCGTTTACAATCTCACTACACTCTAGGCCAATGAGGTCGATCCACTGGTGGCGGATTGCCGACTACCGACAGTTCAGCGTGTCTCTTCAAATCGTTTGAAAACTCTATAGCGTTGGCAAATAGTCCTGCGTCCGGCCATATATCGGTTTGGTGATCGTATCGCGGCGCCTTCAGAACGGGGCCCATTGGTCCCCCAGAAGCAAAGCCCCCCCAGATTACGCCACTGTCTGCACCCTCGGGGTGTTCCAAGAGCTTGTTTCGTACATTCCGAACACCGATAGGGTCGAAGTTGCGTAGCCCAGGTAGCTTAGAGATGACGGATTTCGTGCGAAAACTTATCCAGTAAAACGCCTCCGTCAACGTCTCGAGCTCCGACATGAGGCGGAACATTTCCCCTCCCATTTGCATAACGTGTGCATTGACTTTTTCAGCCCATTGTTCGGGTGTGATTTCGCCACTGTGGAGTTGGTCTCCAATTTGCTGACGCGGAACATGGAGCTCTGATTCGCGATCGATACGTCGACCTATTTCTTCCAAAAACCACTGCATCTGAGTTAGGCGCTTTTTTGCTTCAACTCCGTGTTCGTTGTAACTGCCGCCGTGCAAACGGTCGCAGTGACGATAATGCTCGTCCATAGAGAGCTGAGCATCTGAGAGCGACTTTAGACACTCGGATGTACGGTTAACCATAAATGCCCCCTTTAGTCGGTGCGCGGCCGAGTTTTCCTTTTGTCGCTCAATAACCCATCACCGGCAAACCGCGTCGCCGCCAAACCATCGCCACGGCAGTGCTGCCTTCGCCTTCACCATTGCACAGCTCAGATCCCCTAATCCGGGCACGGCGCACGTTGCCGCCGTTCGACCGCCGTTTGCGTCACCGCGCGATCGGCACGCCATCGTGGGTCCGTCCACAATGATGTGTCCGGTATTCGCCACGCCGCGCTCACCACCCAGGAACCGAACGAGCACGTCGCGCGCCGCGACGCCCGACATTGCCGGGCAAGGTTGATACCGTCGGCAGCTGCCGTCGAGTTCGCGCACGCCTATTGCCGCCAGCCTCACCCGCGGCCCCTCCGCACACCAGATCGGCCCGTCGCCATCCCACACGCGGATCGGCGTGCAGGCAAAACGGTCGCCGGCGGGGACGACGGTAGCGGCAAGCAGGAGCAGTGCGATCATGCGCGCTTGGACATCGGCTCTATTCCTGCGGCACGTCTTGCGCGCGCCGTGCATTGACCTCACCGGTCACAGCATCTGCCGCGACTTCTTCGGGATCAAGGCCTGGTGAAACCCTTGCGGTCGGGCGGTTCTTTCGGCGTGAAATTTCGGCCTGGCGCTCCACGATGGGTTCATCAACGGCGTCGGCCATCGGCTCGGGCAGGAATTGCTCGGCGGCTTGCGCCGGAGCTTCTTCAGACGCGCTAGCGGGCGGAGTGCCCACCGGGCTTTGCTCCTTGGCGGGCACCGAGCTCGCATTGTCGTCGCCCATGCGGATGCCCGTGAGTTTCCAACCAAGGCCAGAACGGTCGAAGATCAACGCACCGGTACCAGCATTGGGGCTGCGGAGAACGAAACGGTCGAACGTTGATCGATCGATTACGACGTCATTGGCCGTCGCGTCGACGGCCGTCATGCCCTCCGGCCCCGATCTCTTGTCGCGTACGAACACCTTTCGCAATACCGATGGGGTCACCATGCCGTCGACCAGCCCATCGACCATGTTAATGGCAAGCATCGCACCCAGCGCTTCCATGCCCTTCGCCTTCTGGAGCTGCGCGGCTGCATTGGCCTTCAACTCTTCCTTGAGGCTGCTGCGCAGTTTCGGGAAATCAATATAGCTGGCAAGCTTCTCGACATCGCCGGCCTCGGCGGCCGCTTTCATTTGGTACAAAGTCCATCGCGGCGATCCGAAGTACCACCCCGCCCCAACGGCAATGAGAATCGCAATTGCTGCAAGCACGAATCGTGACTTCATGCTCTATCCCCCCTCAAACTGCCGCATCACATCGGCGCAATAGCCGACGTTTCAACTGCTCGTCACCGGCTAGACGATTAGGATCCTCATATCCGCCGCAACACGCCGACGACGCGGCCGATCGTGAACATTTCTTCTTCACTGGCCGCGATCGGCGTGACGGCCGGGTTGTCGCTGTTGATCTGATAGCTCCCGCCGGGCAACGCACGCACGCGCTTGATCATCCCGACATCGCCGTAACTCAATGCCCAGATCCGATCCTGCTGCTTGATGGTGCGCTGCGCTCGATCGATGATCACGATATCCTGATCGAGGATCGTCGGCATCATCGAATCACCCTCACCGCGCGCCACCATCAGCTCTGACGCCGGAGAGTTGGTGAGCCCGCGCAACCAGGACCGGCTGAACGGCACCATCTGCACCACCGGCCATTCGTCGATCACGTTGCCGCCACCCATGGAGAAACTCACCTGCACCTCGGGCAGCATTACCGCATCGAGCTGATCGGCGACGGATGTGGCCGTCGGAAGCTGTCTAGCGTCCTCCGCAGGGTCATCCACTTCGCCCGTCAAGAATGCGGGAGTCGTGTTCAGTTCGCGAGCGATGATATGCAGGTGCTTCGAACCATAGGTCTGCCCGCCGACTAATTTCGCGATCGTTGCCTGGGCGACACCGACACGCCGCGCAAGCTCAGCCTGACTGATGCCTTGCTCGGCCATCTTTCCCTTCAGGCGATCGATTTTCAACACAGGCTGAGAATATAGCTTTCGCTATTTTCTGCGCGTTGCGTTTTGCACTTGCATTGGCAATAGCTTTCGCTATTGCTTTGGCTATGAGCAAACACCCCACCATGTTCGAAGCGCTCGAGGAAGCTGTCCGCCGCGCTGGTTCGCAATCCGCTTTTGGCGAAATTTGCGGCATATCCCAGCCTTCGGTCTGGAAGATGCTGCAAAGCAGCAAGCGCCTCACCGCCGAATATGTCTTGTCCGTCGAACGAGCGACGGGCGTATCGCGGCATTATCTGCGCCCCGATATCTATCCACCCACCGACTGGTCGCGCGTGCCGCCCATGGTCCGGGCCCAGGACGTGATGCGCGCGCCACGTCGTGCCCGCTCGACGAAGAAGTCCATCGCGGCATGATCGCCAGCGCGCCTGGTCAGTCACCCGATGGCTGCGTTCTCGTCGCGACCATTTTCGCGACTGGAATAGAGTCGTGTCTGCAGGGCGAGGGCGTAGAGCCGACATACACGGCCTACACACCGTTCGAATCCGGCAGCAAGAGCGAAGATGAGCAGTTGGTTGGGATCGAACTCGAACCATTCTACTTCGATCCCGCGCGCTTCCTCTGTTTTGACGTAGCCCCTCAGTCCTTCCCGATAGATATCGATGTCGTCCGTAAGAATGTCGTCGCAAACTTCCCGGAACCGCGCAAAATTGTGCTCCTCGGGCCAGAGCATGGCAATCGGTATTACTTTTCTCGTCAACACATAATCCTCTCGGTGGTTGCTCGCACCAACACCGTAGCCAGCGGGGGAGGCTCGCGGCAACCGGCTTCCCCCAAAGGCACATCCCTTTCCCCCCTTGGCCGGTGGCAGTCCGGTCAGGTCTCGCGCGGTGCGGGCACCCCACCCCGGGTGTTCGTGTCACCTTCCGCACCGTGTGAGAGCCCCATCCTGCCAGATCTGCGCAAACCCGCGTTTTCAGCGTGTGGCCTGCGTATCGGAACCGGCGTCGGCCGTCTCTTGCGGTCGACGCCGGTTTTTGCAGCCCCTCAACACGACGGGCAACGAGCCGCACGATGACGAAGCGCCGGGGCCCCCTTTCTTACGATAGCGCGCTGGCGCGCATCGCCGGCGTGATCGGTTGGCCAGCAATGGCAACTGCAACCGACCGTGCCGAACGCACCGTGCGCAACTGGGGCGATCCCGATGCCAAGGAATCCTGCCCGATCGAATGCGCCGAGCTGCTCGATCTCGCCTTTCAGGCTGCTGGCGGCGAAGGCGCGCCGATGTTCGAAACCTATGGCCGCCGCCTCGATGTCGCGCGCAGCGAACGCTTTGCCGATGAACGCCAGCTTTCCATCTTTACCAGCACCGTCGCCAAGGAAGCGGGCGAGGCAGTCGCCGCGCTGATCACGGCCAGCTTGCCCGGTGCCTGCGATCGCGATCGTTCCGCCGCTGCGCAACAGGTCGAAGAGCTGCTCATTGCCACCAACAGCACGCTGCCGCTGCTATTGAACAAGCCTGATGGAGACGGATCATGACGCCGCGTGCCGATGGGGGACGCCGTACTGCGCTTGCCTGCCCGCACTGCGGCGCGGCGATGCGCATCCGCTCAAGCCGCCTTGCCTCGCAAACCTGCCGCGAGCTCAACCTTCACTGCGTCAACACGCACTGCGGTGCGACTTATGGCGCCACGCTGGAAATCAGCCACGCCATTAGCCCCAGCGCGCGGCCGAACCCATCGGTCAATCTCCGCCAGGCACCAGCAAGGCCCCGGCATAATGCCATCCACAATTCACCCATAAACCCGAGCGGCCCGGCGGTGCCGCCACCCGCCAACGATGATGCCACGCGAGCGATCAGCACGGGCTAGCGCCCTTCGCGCTTCACCCAACCGATCCTGCACCCCAAGTCCCTAGCCACACCCAGCGTGCCGAACCCCTTCGGTGCGTCGGGAAAACTGCTGCCTGCCGCGCGCAGACTGATTGCCCCGCAATTGAACGGCGCAGCCGAAAGGAAGAACGATGGCAATATCCCCCGGCACTTATCTGCGGTTGCGCCGCGAGGCAGCTGGCCTGTCGGCCGCCGATGTCACGGCGATGATCGTCACCGAACCGCGGCTGCCCGAACATGAACTGATCTACTGGCTCGATAGGATCGAGGCCGATGTGGTGCCCGCCACTTTCCGCACCATCGCCTGCCTGCGTTGCTGCTTCGCCTTCGATATCGAAGTGCTCGAGGATCTCGTGGCGATCCAGCTCGCACCGGCCCGGGCAACCATCATACCGCCGCCCCGCCTGTGCCGGGAATGTGCCTGCAGTGAGCGTGATGCGTGCGGTGATGAAACCGCGCCGAGCTGGGCCTGCAGCTGGGCAGAGGATGATCTTTGCTCGGCTTGCGCCGATCCTGAGGCGCCCGAGGATCCCGACGGCGGCGATCACGCCGGCATCAATCCGAACTGGGGAATTGATCCCGACGATCGCAGCGACGGCGACACTGAACGCCACCCCGCCAACGACATCATCCCCCAGCCACAGGAGATCGCGGCATGAACCGGCAATCTTCACGAACAGTGATGCCTGGCTGCGCCTTTGTCGCGGTCGACGATCCCGATGAGCAAGTCGAACAATTCACGATCCGCATGGACGGCACCACTTACCTGCCCGCACCCGACTGGGAATTCGGCGACGTCATCGGTTCCGAAGGCACGCGGCTCGGCAGCATTTTTCTGGCGTTGCAGAACGGCTTCGGCCTGCATGCGGCGATGACCGTGGTCACCATGCGCAGCCTAGCTGCCAAAATGATCGAGGTGGCCAACAAGATCGAGTCCGAAGCCGCTACTCAGGCAGCAGCAGCCCTCGTCCGCGCTGCGCAGCCCGGAGCGGCCGCATGAACGCGCGCCCTAACCACCAGGCCAGCGTCATCCACGATATCGATTGCCCCTGCAGTCGCTGTGCGCCCCCCGGCCCCGCCGTTCGCGCACCGCTTACGCGCTGCGATCGCATCGCCATCCTCACCCTCACCGGCGTCGCCACGGGCCTCGCCATTATCGTGATCATCGATGCGGCGATCGGTGGCCCCGGCCTGCTCGCCGCTTTCGGCTTTTAACCAGGAGAATTTTGCCATGTCAGACATCATCGCCGCCGACCAAGTGAGATTGCTGATCGAACGTATCGAACGCCTTGAAGAGGAAAAGCGCGGAATCGCCGATGACATCAAGGATGTTTACGCAGAGGTGAAGGCGACCGGCCACCCGGTAAAAACCGTGCGGGAAATCATCCGCCTCCGTAAAATGGAAAAGCACCACCGCGACGAAGCGGAGATGCTGCTCGAGACGTACAAGGCCGCGCTGGGACTCGCATGATGCCCCGCCTCGATCCCACCGTTGAGGCGCAGCTGATCCGCGGCAGGCGTGAGGCGTTCTGCCTCGCCCAGGCCGCGAACATCACCCTTCCAGAGGCGCGCCGCCGCTTGGTCGAGGCGCGCTGGCAGGCACGCGACGCGCAGCGCGCCAAATGCGGCACCCAAGCGCTCGCCAGCTCTGCCCACACACCCGCGCCGGCATCTGCACGCCCACCAACCGAAGACAGTGACGAGGGCCTGAGATGGTTTCAAAAGTGAAATACGTGACCGAGATCGGCTATTTTGGCCGGTCGCAGAACGTGCGCGAAGTGCGCGCAGCGCCGTCGCTCGCCAGCATGATCACCTCAATCGCTAGCCTGCCCAGCCGCGCGGATCGGGATCCGGCAGCATCGCCAACCGCGCAGGTTCACCAGCTGTATGAGCGCCTGCCGGGGGAGCGCGGCACATGACGATGCCCGCAATCGATCATGGCTATCCGCTCGAATGGCCTCCGGGTCGGGCGCGTACCCTAGCTGAGCACCGCAAAGTGGCGCTGTTTCGATATGACTCGCGCCGAATGACGATGACAACGGCTCGGCGTCGCCTTGTCGAAGAGGTCAACAGGATGACCCGGCCGGGCAAGCCGTGGCGCGTTACCGACATGATCCTGTCGACGAATATCAGGTTCACGCTCTCGGGCACTCGAGACCAATCAGTCAGTCGGCGCGAGCCGCAGGATCCTGGCGTCGCCTTCTATTTCACGCTCGACGGCCGCGCACACGTCCTCGCCTGCGATCGCTGGGATACGGTCTATGACAACATCGCCGCGATCGCGGCCCATATCGACGCGCTACGCGGGCAGGAACGATGGGGTGTCGCCGACCTGGCCCAGGCTTTTGCCGGTCACGTCCGTTTGGCAGCACCTGATCCCTGGTGGGTGGTGCTGGGAATAGATCGCACGGCCGACCGGCAAGCCATCGATCAGGCATTTCGACGCCATGCCAAATCGGCGCACCCCGATCAGGGCGGGCAGCGCGTCGAATGGGATCGACTGCAGGCGGCATATGATGCGGCCAAGGCGGTGAGCACATGACCGGCAACGATTTGCTGCTCACCATCATCGCGGCGGCCGGTCGGTTTTGCAGGCGGGATGATTGCTTGGGCACCGGCGCGGTGAGCGGTTGCCATTCGCTTGTTCACGCGCTTTGCTTCGCTCCGGAAGGAGTCGAACCATGGACGAAACACAAAAACACTACACGGCATATGCCAAAGAACGCCTTGCACAGTTGCGAGCGGAAGACTGGGAGCTCTGGGTCTATCGCCACGACGGCATTGGCTGCGAAGGTCAGCACGAAGACCTTAACGGGCTCGCCTTGCCACCCGAACATCCATTCTGGGAGCGCTTTTATCCTCCGATCACAGGCACATGCGGATGCTATGTCGTCGGTGCGCGTTCCGCGAGGGGCGCAGACAGACTTGGCGGTGATCCCGACAAGCCAATACCAGAATGGTGCGATATCCCGACCTAACTCGCATTCGGGCGTTGGCGTAGACGGCATCTCGGCAGGGATGCTGTGATGATGGTAAAGCCCTACTGCCCATCTTTCGACGAGGGTCATTTCCCCGCTGCCATCATACGCGCGTGGCCAACTCGGCCAGACCGATGACCACCCCGTTCACCTTCGGCCACCACGCCACTCTCTATCTGGGCGACGCCTACGAAATCCGGCCCAAGCTAGGCTGGATGGACTGCGATTGCATCGATCCGCCCTACCTTTTCCGCGCCGAGGGTGCGGGCCGCTATCGCAAACGCCGCCCGAACATGGACGAGCTGCTCGTGCAAAACCTGCATCGCGGTTTCGATATGGCGATCATCAACCCGCTGCTCTGCGGCGCTGCAATCGTCTTCGCCCATAACGATCAGCTCGCCGAGCTGCTCACCCGGGTCGCTGGCGGCTTCCATCGCCACGCGCTGTGCGTCTGGCAAAAGACAAACCCGCAACCGATCGCCAACAAGCATTATCGGCCCGATGTCGAATTCTACGTCCATGCCTGGAACCGCGGCTATCACCCCGCCGGCGAGCTGGCGGATAAGCTCCGGGTGAGCCGGATCACGTCGCCGCGCGGGCCGTCTCGCTTCAATCATCCCACGATCAAGCCCGACGCGTTGATGGACAAGATCATGGCCAACGTTGCCGGCACCACCGTGTGCGATGCGTTCATGGGCACTGGCAGCACCGGCGTCGCCGCGATCCGCGCAGGCAAACGCTTCATCGGCATCGAGCACAACCCCGCCCATTTCGAGACTGCAGCGCGCCGCATCGAAGCTGCGATCGCGGCGCATGATCTGGCGGTGGCAGCATGACTCAACCGCTGCTTCTTGGCCTCGCGATGGCGCTTGTCGACGATCTAGCACGTGAAGATGCCAAGCGTGATCGCTTGGCGATCCTCACACCGCTCGGCTCGGTGCCAACACCCCTGCAGGCAAGACCCTGCCCCGCATACCCGCTGCTGCTGCAATCCATTTCGCCGCAACAGCATCAGCCCGACCACCTGCAACCCACCAGTGGAAATCAAAATGCCGACATCTGACGAAAACCGCACCTCGCGCGGCGGACGATTCCTGCGCATGCCCGATGTCGTCGCATCGGTCGGCCTCAGCCAGGCCACGATAAACCGTCTCCACCGCCGGGGTGACTTTCCACCCAAGGTGCAAATCAGCCCGCGGTGCACAGGCTGGAGTGAAGCCGACATCGCCACTTGGAAAGCGCAGCGTCCCGATGCTCGACACCCTCGCTAGCCCCCCTTTTTTCCCTACCAGGGGGCACTTTTGGGGGCACCGCTGAGCCGACATCAAATGGAAGTGTTTAATTACGGAGACTTATGAATGTTTGCATCAACCAACTCAGGGAGCCACTTTTTAAGCGGATAGAGCACCGGGGGCGTTGCCAGCAGCACATCGCTCCCCCTAGGATGCTCCCCGACAAGCCGGCGATACCGGTGATCGGGAGAAGATGCGCCATGCGCCACAACGTCATCACCGCCGCCCTGCCCTTTTGCGCCACGGCACTGCTTCTTGCTGGTTGCTCGGCCGCGCCCAAGACCGATGCCGAAGGATTCGTGATCGACGCCGGGTTCGAAGCGAAGCTGCAGGAACAATTGCTCGATGCAAAACCCGGCACGGTCGTGCTGATCCCGGCGGGCAAATATGCGCTTACCCGCTCGCTGAGCGTCGCGGTGCCCGGCGTGACGATCCGGGGCGCGGGCATGGATAAATCAATCCTGTCGTTCAAGCGCCAAAGCTCCGGCGCGGAAGGGCTGCTCGTCACGGGCGATGATTTCACGCTGGAGGACGTCGCGATTGAGGACAGCAAGGGCGATGCGCTGAAAATCAACGGCACCAAGAACGCCGTCATGCGCCGCGTCCGCGCCGAGTGGACCGGCGGCCCCAAGACGTCGAACGGCGCCTATGGCCTGTACCCCGTTCAGGTCACCAACGTGCTGATCGAGGGCAGCGTGGTCAAGGGCGCATCGGACGCGGGCATCTATGTCGGCCAGTCGACCAACGTTATCGTCCGCAACAACCGCGCCGAACAGAATGTCGCCGGTATCGAGATCGAGAATTCAACGGGCGCCGACGTGCATGACAATGTCGTCACCGATAATGCGGGCGGCATCCTGGTGTTCAACATGCCCGATCTGCCCGTCCCCGGCAGCAAGACGCGTGTTTATAAGAACAAGGTGACGGCCAACAACCACGCCAATTTCGCGACCAAGGGCACCGCCGTCGCTTCCGTCCCGCCGGGTTCTGGCGTCATCATCAACTCCAACGACGATGTCGAAATTTTCGACAATGATCTGAAGGACAACCAGACCGCGAACGTCATCATCTCCAGCTTCTATTCGCTGGGTTTTGAGGCAACGCGCGGGATAGCGGCCGCCTATGATCCCTATCCGGAAAACATCTATGTCACGGGCAACCGCATTTCGGGCGGCGGCGACAATCCCGGTGCGCGTTACGCGCCGTTGAAGGCGCTGGGCGGCGGCGCGTTGCCCGCGGTGCTGTGGGACGGTTTCGTCAACCCCAAGATCGCCAAACCCGGCATCTGTGTGCAGAATGGCGATGCGAAACTGCTCAACATCGATGCCGCCAATAAGTTTGCGGGCGCGCGGATTGACGACAGCGTGAACTGTGCGCCTGCCACGCGGCTGCCGACGATCAGCCTGCCCCCGGCCATGATCGAGAAGAAGTAACAGCCAGATGATGCGTTGTTTGTTTCTGGGATTACTGGCGCTGTGCCTTGCGGGCTGCGCGACCGGCCCGACCGTTGTCACCTTCCACGCCGAAGAGAACCCCCAATCGCTCGACGACTGGGGGCTGTTTGACATCAAGGACGGGCGCATCACCGCGCGCCCGGGCCTCGTCACCTATGAACTCGCCACCCCGCTGTTCAGCGATTACGCGCAGAAATGGCGTGCGGTTTTCGTCCCCAAGGGGATGGCCGCCAAATATGATCCCGAAAAAACCTTCGACTTCCCGGTCGGCACGGTGATCGCCAAGACATTTTACTACACCACCCCGGCGGGCGTCGCGCCCGGCCAGAGCAGCCGGGTGATGAAGGTGACACCGGCCAGCTATCAAGCCGGCGTGGCCGGGCTGGACCTGTCGCACAGTCGCTTGATGGAAACCCGGCTGATGGTCCGCCGCGCGGGCGGCTGGGAAGCCTTGCCCTATGTCTGGAACGCCGAGCAGACCGAAGCGACGCTGCAGCGCACGGGGGCGGCGATCCCGCTCGAGTTCGTCGATGGCGGCAAGTCCACGCGGTTCACGTATGCCGTCCCAAATGTGAACCAGTGCGCAGGATGCCACGCTACTGACCGGACCAAGGCCTTGATGCCGATCGGCCTGCAGGCGCGCCACCTGAACCGGGATTTTCCGGGTGAGGGCGGTGAGATCAACCAGCTCAAACGGCTGGCGATGATCGGCTATCTGAAGGGCGCGCCTGCGCCTGCCGCCGCGGCACGCAATGCGCGGTACGATGATTCCACCGCCGATGTGGGTGCCAGAGCCCGCGCCTATCTCGACATCAATTGCGCGCATTGCCACAGCGCCACCGGCCCCGCACGCGTCTCCGGCCTGTGGCTTGATTCAGGCACGAAGGACCTGCGCAAACTGGGGGCGTGCAAGCCCCCGATCGCCGCAGGCAAGGGCACTGGCGGCCATGAATTCGGGCTGGTCCCCGGCCATCCCGATCAGTCGATCCTCGCCTATCGCCTGGCAACGAACGACCCCGGCGAGATGATGCCCGAAACCGGCCGCAGCCTGACGCACGCCGAAGGGGTGGCGCTGATCAACCAGTGGATCGCCGGGCTGAAGGGTGGATGCGGGGTGACGGGTTAAGGTGCGCACCGCTAAACCACCGTCGTCACCCCGGACTTGTTCCGGGGCCCACCGTGCCGATAGCAATGCAGTCGTTGCGCAGTAACCAAGGTGGATGCCGGAACAAGTCCGGCATGACGAAGCAAAGAGAGGTCAGGTAAATCCCCTACCCCAACGCCTTCCGCAGCAATTCGTTGACCACGCCCGGGTTTGCCTTGCCGCCCATCGCCTTCATCGTCTGGCCGACAAAGAACCCGAACAGCGCTTCCTTGCCCGCCTTGAACTGATCGACCTTGTCGGCATTGGCGGCGAGGATATCGGCGATCACCGCTTCGATCGCACCGGTATCGCTGGTCTGCTTCAGCCCGCGCTCCTCGACGATCACGCCGGCGTTCTGGCCCGTCTCGAGCATGATCTCGAACACCTGCTTCGCAAGACTGCCCGACAGCGTGCCGTTCGCGACCAGCCCCAGCAATTCCGCCGCCTGTGCGGGGCTGACGGGCGAATTGGCGATATCCCGGCCCAACCGGTTAAGCGCACCGAACAGTTCCGACGTTACCCAGTTCGCGCCCGCTACCGCCGGCGATCCCGCCTCCAGAAGCGCATCGAACCAGCGCGCAGCATCGACATCTGCCGTCAGCACCGCAGCAGCATAGGGCGTGATCCCCAGCGCTTCGTAGCGCTTGCGCTTCGCATCGGGCAGTTCGGGCAAGCTCGCGCGGCATTCCTCAAGAAATGCATCGTCGAGCACCAGCGGCAGCAGATCGGGATCGGGGAAATAGCGATAATCATGCGCGTCTTCCTTCGACCGCATCGACCGCGTCTCGTTGCGATCGGGGTCGTAAAGCCGCGTTTCCTGGACGATCCGCCCGCCATCCTCCAGCACCGCGATCTGGCGCT
>CAZYOU010000081.1:0-12770 GCA_964649315.1 uncultured Stakelama sp.
CGCTGTCGAGCCCCACCAGCTGCATCGTCCGTCCGCCGGATTGCAGATTATGCTTCGCCGCAAATGGCGTCACCGCCCCGCCCGCTTCCTCGACCAGCGTGTTCCATTCGCTGCAATCCGCGCACTGCCCCGCCCAGCGATGCGACACTGATCCGCAGGACTGACAGACATAGCGTTTCTGGGGTTTGGCCATGGGACTGGATTAGCAGAGTGAGAACGATAGGAGAACAAATAATGTTTGAACCGATACCCCGATCACTCCCGCGCCGGTATCTTCAACCCCCGCTGCACCGCTGGCCGCGCCAGTGCCCGTTCCAGCCAGGCCGTCACATTCGTGAAGCCATCAAACTCCAACAGATCGCCGACCCCATAGAAATTCGGAATTGCGTTAACCCAGCCGATCATCGAGATATCCGCGATCGTATAATCATCCCCCATGAACCAGTCGCGGTCGGCCAGTACGCCGTCCATGACGCTGAGGATGCGCTTCACCTCGGTTACGAAACGGTCGCGCGGGCGCTTGTCTTCCCAGTCTTTGCCCGCGAATTTGGTGAAAAAGCCCATCTGCCCGGTCATCGGCCCCAACCCGCCCATCTGGAACATCACCCATTGGATCGCCTGATAGCGTGCAGCGGGATCGGCGGGGAGCAAACGCCTGGTCTTTTCGGCGAGATAGATCAGGATCGCGCCGCTCTCGAACAGCGCAAAGGGCACCCCGTCGGGGCCATCGGGATCGATGATCGTGGGTATCTTGCCGTTGGGGTTGAGCGTGCGGAACGCGTCCGATTGGCTTTCGTTCGCCATGATGTCGATCAGGTGCGGCTCATAAGGCAAGCCGATCTCCTCAAGCATGATCGACACCTTCACCCCGTTGGGCGTCGGGAAGGCATAAAGCTGCAAACGATCCGGATGCCGCGCAGGCCAGCGGGCGGTGATCGGAAAGGCGGACAGATCGGCCATGGGACAGCTCCTAAAGGGGGCGGGATGCGGAGGAGATAGTCACACCAGCGCTGCCGCGCTATGGCTTCCCGCGATGAAAGCGACCGATCTCCGCATTGCCCTGTTCAGCGGCAATTATAACTATGTGCGCGACGGTGCGAATCAGGCGCTCAACCGGCTGGTCGGGCATTTGCTGGCGCAGGGGTGCAAGGTCCGCGTGTATTCGCCGACGATCCCCCACCCCGCCTTTCCGCCCACCGGCGATCTGGTCGATGTGCCTGCCTTTGCGATCCCGACGCGCAAGGAATACCGCGTTGCGCGGGGCATTCCGGCCAAGGTTCGGCGCGATCTCGATGCGTTTGCGCCCAACATGGTGCATGTCTCCGCGCCCGACATTCTTGGCCACCGCGCGGTCAGCTATGCGCGGGACAAAGGCATCCCGGTCGTCGCGTCGGTCCACACCCGGTTCGAAACCTATTTGACCTATTATGGCCTTGGGTTTCTGGAGCCCGGCGCGGTCGCGCTGCTGCGGCGTTTTTACCAGCGCTGCGATGCGATTATGCCGCCATCGCAATCAATGGCCGATCTGCTGCGCGATCAGCGGATGAACGACGATATCGGCATCTGGTCGCGCGGGATTGACCGGACGATCTTCACGCCCGCAGCGCGCAGCACGACGTGGCGACGCGAGCTTGGCATTCGTGATGATGAAATCGCGATCGGTTTCCTCGGGCGGCTGGTACTCGAAAAGGGGCTGGACGTGTTCGCCGCCGTTATCGCCGAGCTTCAGCAGCGCGGCGTGGCGCACCGTGTGCTCGTCGTCGGCGAAGGCCCCGCACGCGAATGGTTTGCCGAACGCGTGCCCGATGCCGTGTTCGCCGGTTTTCAGGTTGGTGCTGATCTGGGGCGCGCCGTTGCCTCGATGGACGTTTTGTTCAACCCCAGCGTGACTGAAACCTTCGGCAATGTGACACTAGAGGCAATGGCGTGCGCGGTACCTGTGGTTGCCGCGATCGCCACGGGTAGCTCAAGCCTGGTCGAGCACGGCGTCACCGGTCGGCTCGTCGCGCCGACCGACATCGCGGGTTATGCCGACGCGCTTCAGGCCTATGCCGAGGATCGCGACCTCGCCGATAATGACGGACTCGCCGGCGAAGCACGTAGCGCCGCCTATGGCTGGGATGCGATCAACCAGAAGGTGCTCGATAAGTATTTCGAAGTGATTGCGCGGCGGGCGAGTTAACCCGCCCCGCCTTCCGCTTGATTACTCCAGCCGTTCGATTTTTTGTGCCGTTTCGTCGATCAACGCGACGATCTGGTGCAGCGTCGCCGTATCCACATCACCTCGGCTGAACCGGTGCAGCAGCACTGAACGCAGATTACCCATTGCCCGTCGCACCGATGCGCTGTCGGTACGCTGGCGTTCGGCACCCAGTTCCGTCAACCGCGCGAACAGGGCTGCTACCTCCTCGGCCCGCTCGGCCAAATGCGCTGTCCCCGCCTCGGTCACCGCGAACTGCTTCTTCGCACCCTCGGCCTTCTGCTCCTCGATCAGGCCCATATCGTCGAGCAGCGTGATCGTAGGGTAAACCACGCCAGGGCTTGGCGCATAGGCACCACCTGTCAGTTCCTCGATTTCGCGGATCAGATCATACCCGTGGCGGGGCTGATCGGCGATCAACTTGAGCAGAACGAGCCGCAGCTCGCTGCCGTCGAACATCCGGCCCCGCCGACCGCGCCCGCGACCGGTCATGTCAGCGGCGTCGATTTCCCAGCTGACTGCAAATGGGCCCCAACGGCGTGATCCGCGTGGGCCGCAGTGGCGATTTCCATAAGCGTGAAACATTTTGCCACCCTCTTGAGTGTATATGATGTGCGGAAGATATATCTTGAACGTTGCCAAACAAGAAGTGCTGCAATAATATTCAACGCGCCTATCTTGGCGGACATGGCCGACCTGTTCCCCCCCACCGATCAACCGGCACCCGCTCCGCCAGCACAGGCACCGCTTGCAGACCGCTTACGCCCAGCGAGCCTCACCGATGTTGTCGGGCAGGATCACCTGACCGGACCCGAAGGCGCGATCGGGCGAATGGTGGCCGCCGGTCGGCTGTCCTCGATCATTCTCTGGGGCCCGCCCGGCACCGGCAAGACGACGATCGCCCGACTGCTCGCCGACGCCGTCGGCCTGCGGTTCGCGGTCATCTCAGCGGTATTTTCAGGTGTGGCAGACCTCAAAAAGATTTTCGCCGAGGCTCGCGATCATGCCCGGATCGGCAAGCGCACCTTGTTGTTCGTGGATGAAATTCACCGTTTCAACCGCGCGCAGCAGGATGGATTTCTGCCCTATGTCGAAGACGGCACCGTCATCCTGGTCGGTGCGACCACCGAGAATCCCTCATTCGAACTCAACGCCGCCTTGCTCAGCCGCGCGCAGGTGCTGGTGCTCAACCGGCTCGATCAGGCAGCACTCGGCCAATTGCTTGACCGGGCGGTGGCCCTCGAGGACCGGGCATTGCCGCTTACCCCGGATGCCCGAACGGCGCTGATCGAGGGCGCGGACGGCGACGGGCGCTTCCTGCTCAACCAGGCCGAAACACTATTTGCCGTCGAATTGCCCGAACCGCTCGATCCGCCCGCGCTGTCGGCATTTCTCCAACGCCGAATGCCGGTGTACGACAAGGATCGCGAGGGACATTACAACCTTATCTCGGCGCTCCACAAATCGATGCGCGGGTCCGATCCGCAAGCAGCGCTTTATTACCTCGCGCGGATGCTGACGGCGGGCGAGGAACCGCTGTACGTTCTTCGCCGCATTACCCGGTTCGCGAGCGAGGATATCGGCCTCGCCGATCCGCAGGCGCTGGTGCAGTGCCTGGCCGCGAAGGATGCCTATGACTTCCTTGGCTCACCAGAGGGTGAACTGGCGATCGCGCAGGCGTGTCTGTATTGCGCGACCGCGCCCAAATCGAACGCCACGTACACAGCACAGAAAGCCGCTTGGAAATCAGCTCGCGACACCGGATCGCTGATGCCGCCGCCCAACATCCTGAACGCACCAACTAAGCTGATGAAGGATATCGGCTATGGCAAAGATTATGCCTATGATCACGATGTGGATACGGGATTTTCGGGGGCGAATTACTGGCCAGTAGCGCTGGCCGCGCAGACCTTCTACCGGCCAACCGATCGCGGCTTCGAAAAGCGGATTGCCGAACGCATTGCCTATTGGGAGGGGTTGAAACATGCGGCTGACGACTAGCTTGGTGGGGGTGGCGATGGCGGCAATCGCGCTGCCGGCAGGTGCGCAATCGGCGCGGCAGCCAACGCCTTATGATATGGCGCTGGCAGCCGGCTACAAGGCGACGATCACCTGCGGGGCCGTCTTCGTCGCGGGCCGAACGGAGGCGCAAATCGCCGCTGATGAGCTGGCGGGCATCTATCCCGAATATGCGCCAATCGTCCCCACGCTCACCGCCACGATTGATCAGCGGACGCGGGCGGTTTCAGTGCCGTTCGCTGCCGATTTGCCGCCGCGCATGGCAGTCTGGTCGGCGCGGACCGGCTGCACGACCTTGCCAATCGGGACGCCCGTGCAGGCAATCCCCGCGCCGGCGCCGGGCAAGCCCGGCCCGGCTGGCCCTGCTCCCGGTGCTTGGCCACGCGGCGATGCCTTGCTCAAAAAACCGCTTCAACAGCTCGAACCGGTTGCGCGCGCCTTTGATCCGACCGCCTATGGCCGGGGGACCAAGACCACCGGCGTGGTGGTGGTGAAGGCAAACCAGATCATCGCCGAACAATATGGTCCCGGCTTCGGCCCCTATACTGCGCAGCGCACCTGGTCTGTCGCCAAGAGCATGACCGGCATTTTGGCCGGGATGGCCGTGCAGGCAGGTGCCGTTAAGGTCGATCAACCAGCCGCGATTGCCGCTTGGGCGGATCCACGCGATCCGCGGCGCACAATCACACTCGACAATCTGTTGCGGATGGCAAGCGGCCTGCACAGCGACACCGCGGGCAATCGCACTGACGCCATCTATTTCGGCGGCACCGGTGTGCAGGAAAATGCCACACATTGGCCCCTTGAGGCCAAGCCCGGTACGCGCTTTCGCTATGCCAATAATGATATCCTGTTGGCGATGCTCTCCCTTCGGTCGGGGCTTGGCGACGCGCGCTTCAGGTTTTTCCCCCATACCGCGCTCTTCGCCAAATTGGGGATGCGCCACAGCGTCGCCGAAACCGATTTGCAGGGGGATTATATCCTGTCGAGCCGCGTATGGACGACCGCCCGCGACCTGGCCCGGTTCGGGCAATTCTGCCTAAACGACGGCGTCTGGAACGGCGAGCGACTGTTACCCACGGGGTGGATGAAATACGCGACCACGCCAAGCGGCCCGCAACCCCCCGGGGCGTTCGGCTATGGCGCCACCTTCTGGCTGATGAACAAGTCGCCCGGGGTGCCTGCTGATACCTATTCGGCAAACGGTAATCGTGGGCAGTTCGTGGTGGTGGTGCCAAGCCGCGGTATCGTTATCGTCCGCCGCGGCGAAGATCCGGGCAGTTTCGATATCGCCAAGTTCACCGCCGATGTGCTTGTGGCGGTGAAATGACGGCAACAATCGACGATTGGAACACACTTGTTGCTTTTGCGCTGTCTTTACCCGGCACGCACGTTGGGGCGCGTTACGGCAAACCGGCGGTGAAGGTGACCGCCAATGATCGCGCCTTTCTTTCAACCAGCAGCGAGGACGGATCGTTCGTTCTGCAGATCGATCGCGATACGAAGGCACTGCTAATCGAAACCGATCCCGATACTTATTGGGAAACGCCGCATTATCATGGCTGGCCCGCCCTGCTCGTCCGTTACGCCAGCGCCGATCCGAAGCGCGTCACAGCAATGATCGAGCGTGCCCGCGATCAAGCAGCTATCCGTGTCGCGGCTCGCCCGCGCAAGGCAAAGTGAGCCGGTTCGATCATTTTGCCGCAATCGACTGGTCGGGCGCGAAAGGTAGCCGCCACAAGGGCATCGCACTCGCGATGTGCGCGGCGGGCGATGCCGCCCCGCGGTTGATTGATGCCCCCGGCGGCGTGTGGTCGCGCACCGCGATCCTCAACTGGCTGCGCGCCCGCGCCGGCGACCGATTGCTGGTAGGGTTCGATTTCAGCTTTGCGCCGCCCTTCATCGAACGCGGCGCCTATCTGCCGGGCGAAGCGACACCCGACACCGCCCGTCCCTTTTGGGCCTATGTCGATGCGGCGTGCGAAGATGATGATTTGGGTGCCGCGACATTCCTGCACAGCCGACGCGGTCGCCATTTCTACCTTGGTGCAGCCGATGGGCCCAAGGCCGATTTCATGCATTTTCGCCGGTGTGAGGCGCATTTCAATGCCAGTGGTGGCGGCAAGCCCTCGACGGTGTACGATGCGATCGGCGCCGCGCAGGTCGCCAAAGCCAGTTTTGCCGGCATGCGCCTGCTCCATCATCTTGGGGGTGACGTTTCCGTCTGGCCGATCGATCCTGTGCCGCGTACAGGCGCGCTTGTGGTAGAGATTTACACGACTATCGCGGCGCGGGCGGCGGGCCTGCGAAAGGGGGTCAGCAAGATGCGGGACGCCGCAGCACTTGATGCCGCGCTGACCCACTCCACTATCGGCAGCCGCCCACACGCCCCGCTCGCGCGCTATGACGATCACGCGACCGATGCGATCCTGACTGCCGCATGGCTGCGCGCGCACGCCAATGATGTCGCGTTGTGGACCCCCCCACCGCTGAAATCAGAAATTGCCCGTACCGAGGGCTGGACCTTCGGCGTCGTCTGACGCATGAGGCGTGTCGATTGATCGAAATGCCGGTTTAGCTCAGCTGGTAGAGCAGCGGTTTTGTAAACCGAAGGTCGCGGGTTCGATTCCTGCAACCGGCACCACCCTCCCCGCAAAATTTCCGCTTCGCACGGTATCCGCTTGGCAGGCGGTGCCCCGCGTCTGATAGTGCGCCTATGATCACCGTTGCCAGTTACAATATGCACAAGGGGATCGGCATCGACCGCAAAGCCATGCCGGAGCGCATTTTGCAGGTTCTGGCCGAAATCGATGCCGATATCGTCACGCTGCAGGAGGCCGATCAGCGGTTCGGTAAGCGTGCTGCGGTGCTTTCGCGCACGCTGCTCGACCGGTTCGGTTGGGCACCCGTTACCTTTGGCGCGCGCCCGGCAAGCATGGGGTGGCATGGCAACCTGATGCTGGTGCGCAAGGACATGACGGTGGTCGATCAGACCGCCATTCCCCTCCCCTCGCTCGAACCGCGCGGCGCGATCATGGCGGATGTGCGTACCCGCCACGGCCAGCAGCTGCGAATTGTGGGGATGCACCTTGATCTGTCCGGCCTGCGCCGACCGCGCCAGGCTCAGGCAATCGTCGCGCATGTCGCTGCCTGCCAGCAGCAACTGCCGACGATCATGATGGGCGACCTCAACGAATGGAGCGCGATGACGGGCTGCCTTCACGAATTCGCGCGCCATTACCGGATTGCCGATACCGGCAACAGCTTTCACGCCCGCCGTCCGGTAGCGCGGCTCGACCGGATCATGGTATCGCGTGATCTGAAGATTATCGCCTGTGGGGTCGAAACGGGGAAGCTGGCAAAAGTGGCATCCGATCACCTGCCGATCTGGGCGCGAATAGAGGGGGTGCGATGATCCGTGAGAAGGAGCTACGGCTGGCACTGGTCTGCTATGGCGGGATCAGCCTTGCCGTCTATATGCACGGCATCTCCAAGGAAATCTGGCGGCTCGCCCGTGCTAGCTGCGCCTTCCACGAAGGGAGCGTGCCCGCCAGCGGCAGCCAGGGCGTGTACCGCGCGCTGCTGCAGGAAATCGAAGAGGATCACGGCCTGCGGCTGCGGGTGCTGGTCGACATCATCGCCGGGGCGAGTGCGGGCGGGATCAACGGCGTTTTCCTCGGCCAGGCGATTTCGACCGGCCAGTCGCTCGAGCCGCTGACCAATCTCTGGCTCGACAGCGCCGATATCGAGGCGCTGATCGACCCCACTCAAGCACCCAAACACGGCATGTCGAAAATCTGGGCACTACCGCTTGCGTGGATGGCACAGCGGCGGTCCGGTGACCGGATCGATGTTCTCGTTGAAGCCGGCGCCCGCGATGAGGTGCGCGCCAAGCTTTCCAAATTCGTACGGTCGCGCTGGTTTGAACCACCCTTTGGCGGCGAACGGTTCAGCCATCTCGTGCTGGACGCATTTGACGCGATGGCGGCATCGCCCAAGGGGCCGAGGCTGTTGCCCAAGGAACAGCCGCTCGACCTATTCGTCACCGTCACCGATTTTGCCGGTCACCCCGAGCGGCTTGCGCTCAATTCCCCTGCTGAAGTGATCGAGACCGAGCACCGGCTGATTTTTTCGTTCTCGGATCACGGCAATGCGACCGAAACGCTTGCCCACCCCGGTGAACTCACCTTCGCCGCGCGCGCCACCTCAAGCTTTCCGGGCGCGTTCCCGCCGTGCACGGTCGGCGAAATCGACAAGGTGCTCACCGCGCGCAACGTCGCCTGGCCCGAGCGTGACAACTTCCTCAAGCGTAATTTGCCGCGCCAATATGCCGCCAACAGTGCCGAACAAGCGGTACTCATCGACGGGTCGGTTCTCGCGAATGCGCCCTTTCGACCAGCGATCGAGGCGTTGCGGGAACGCCCCGCACGCCGACAGGTCGATCGCCGGTTCGTCTATATTGATCCCTATCCCGGCGGAAAGCTCGATTTTGGGACGCGCAAAGGCGGCGTGCCGGGCTTTTTCCAGACGATTATCGGCGCGGTCTCGGAACTTCCCCGCCAACAACCGATCCGCGACAATCTGGAGGCGATTGCCGAACGATCACAGCGCATCGAACGGATGAGCGAAATCATCGCAGGCATTCGGCCCGAGGTCGAAAAACAAGTAGAGGCGCTGTTCGGGTATACGCTGTTCCTCGATCGCCCAACGGTGGCGCGCCTCAACGCCTGGCGCCGCCGTGCCCAGATCGCGGCCGCGTCGAAGGCGGGGTACGGCTATGCCGCATACGGCCATCTGAAAATCGCTGGCGTCATCGATTACATCACCCAGCTGCTGCACAGCGTGGGCGGTGAGCAAAGCCATGACCGGCTGGAGCAGATCCGCCGTCACGTGGCAGCGACCGTCAGATCACAGGGCATGAACGATATGGGGCCGACCTTTTCGGGGGGCACCAACCCGGCGACGATTGCATTTTTGCGATCCTATGATTTGGGGTTTCGCATCCGGCGACTGCGGATGATGGCGCGCCGCCTGAGCGAGGTGGAAGGCAATTTCGAGGAAGGCGATCTGGCCGGATTGCGGGGAGCGATCTACACCTCGCTCGCAGCCTATATCGAATGCAAGCGTACCGAGACGCATCTGGCGCTGAAACGCGATGTTCAGGCGCTGCGGAGTGATGCCGGGCCGCTGCTCGAGCGGCTCGCCGAGTCACTCAACCTGAAACCGCTAGACGACGAAACCGAAGTTCGGCTCTCGGTCGCGCTCGCTCAGGCCTCGCGCGACGTCAGGCGACCGATACTGCTCGCCTATCTGGGCTTCCCGTATTTCGACGTCGCCACCCTGCCGCTGTTACAGGGAGAGGGAATGGATGAATTCGACGCGATCAAGGTGGATCGCATCGCGCCGGACGACGCAACCGCGATCCGCGCCGGCGGTGCAGAAGCGACGCTGAAAGGCATTCAGTTCAACAGCTTCGGTGCGTTTTTCAGCCGTGCGTATCGCGAAAATGACTATTTGTGGGGGCGGCTCCACGGCGCTGAACGACTAATCGACATCGTCGTATCCGCCCTGCCACCAAGCATGCGGATGAAGCCGGGCCGGGTCGCTGCGATCAAGCGCGATGCCTTCCACGCGATCCTCGATGAGGAAGAGCCCAAACTGACCCAGATTGCGACACTCATCGCATCGTTGCGCACGGAAATCGGCTAGGCTGGCAATGGCGCCACCTTCGTCCTACACCAGTGCGCAGTAGCACGGAGCATCCAATGCAGTTTCTGAAAACGCTCTTCTGGTTCCTGCTCGCGGTGGTCGTCGCGGTCTTCTCGATCGGCAACTGGACGACGGTACCGATCAAGCTGTGGGCGGGACTGATCGCGGAGGTCAATCTGCCGCTGTTACTGGTACTGACGTTCCTCGCAGGGCTGTTCCCGGTGCTTCTGTATCATCATGCGGTGAAGTGGCGGATGAAGCAGAAGCTATCGACCGCCGAGCGGACGATCGCCGATCTGCGTGCTGCCGCCAGCCAACCTGTTTCTGTGGCCCCTGTGCCGAGCCCATCACCGCCGCCAACACCGGCAGTGGACGTTCCCGATCCACTCTCCCCCTCGGCCACCGTCGCATGAGAACGAAGCTATACGTTGCGCTCGATACGCCCGACCTCGATCGGGCAAAGGCGCTGGTGGCCAAGGTTCGTCATCATGTCGGTGGTATCAAGCTGGGGCTTGAGTTTTTCGTCGCCAATGGCCGCTCCGGCGTGCACGAGATGGCGCAATATGATTTACCCATTTTCCTCGACCTCAAACTCCACGATATTCCCAACACCGTTGCCAAGGCGGTGCAGGCGCTCGCCCATCTGGAACCGGCGATACTGACCGTCCACGCGGCCGGCGGGCGTGCCATGCTGGAAGACGCAAAGGCTGCTGCCCCGATCGGCACCAAAGTGATCGCCGTCACCACGCTCACCAGTCTCGACAGTGAAGATCTGGCGTCGATCGGTGTCGGCGGCAGCCCGCATGATCAGGTGATGCGGTTGACCGAACTGGCGATGACGGCGGGCGTTGACGGCATTGTCTGTTCCGGCGCTGAAGTCGGGGCGGTGCACAAATTGTGGCCACGCGGTTTCCTGGTCGTGCCCGGAATTCGCCCAGCCGATAGCAATGTCGGCGACCAAAAGCGCGTGGTGACGCCGCGCGCCGCGCTTGATGCGGGTGCATCGATCTTGGTCATCGGTCGGCCGATCACGCAGGCAGCGGATCCTGATCTGGCGGCCCGCGCCATCGAAGCGACGCTCTGACCGGTTGCGGGTTTGGCCATCGGCACATGATTAAGGCAAATTCAACGCACCACGGCCTATAAGCAACGATCATTCCCTGCTTTTTTGCGCTGAGATGTCGTTGATCTTGAAAACCGTACCACCTCCGTCGCGTCTTGCCCGTGTGAAGCAGGGGATTGCTGGACGCTCGCCGGGCGAGCTGGCGCGCGTCACCGTCAAGACCATCGCGTCGTGGCTGAAACAGTCCACCCCAGCGGCACGCGCCGCCGCCAGGGCCGATCAGGCTTTCGATCGTCAGTGGGGCACCGATACCAGTCGCCAGATCGGCATGAACGCGCTGGATTTTCCGACAGCGTTGAAGAAGGGCAGCTTTCACTATCAAGCCAGCGGCACGCATATTCTGGATGAAGCCATCGCGCTCGCTGCAATCGACCCCGCTGACTACGCCTTTATCGATTATGGCTGCGGCAAGGGCCGGATCGTATTGCTCGCCGCCGCCAAGCCGTTTGCACGGGCGATCGGTGTCGAATATTCCGCGCTGCTGACCGCGATTGCGCAGACCAACAGCATGATCTTCACCGATCGCGGTGGCGCAAAGGTGACCCCTGAATTCTGGCAGGGCAATGCAGCCGATTATGTGCCGCCCGCCGGGCCGCTCTTTTGCTATCTCTATAACTCGTTCGGCGCGGAGATTTTGGCGGGCTGCCTCGACCAGCTTGAGGCTGCGAAAGCGCGTGATCGCTCGAGGCCGATCCTGTTGGCCTATATCAATCCGCAATTCGGCGAGCAGGTCGCGGCGCGTGGCGCATGGCACGAGCGCGCCAGTGCCAACGATATCCGCCTGTTCGAATGCGTCACGCCCTGATCGAGCAATAGCGACGGCGCTACGCCGACCGCCACATTGACCAGAAGCGCGGGCCACCCTTGGGCACCGTCCAATCGTCAATCACGGCAAAGCCCATCGATTGATAGAAGCCGATATTCTTTTCCAGCGGCGTTTCGAGATAGCAGGGGAAGCGCCCATCCACCGCGCGCTCCAGCCCCGCCCGCACCACCGCGCCACCGATCCCCTTGCCCTGATGGATCGGATCGCACCCGGCGATGTGCAAATACCAGAAATCGCCCTTGGGCATATGCGCATCGATTGCGTTACCCACGGCCATGCCGCGACCGATCGCTGATCCGAAACAGCCGATCATCGGCAACAGGTGCGCCAATGTATCCAACATGCTGGTCTGGGCCCGGCCCGGTGCGCGCCACAATGTCGCGGCCTCTCCCCGCTCGGTCACCAGCCGCATGCCCTTGTCGGCATCCGAGTCGAACAGAATCATGAACAGCTTCGCCAGCCGCTTTGATCGGAGCACCGGATCGGGAAAAATCCAGCCAATCGCCGGATCGTCAAAAAAGGCGCGCGATAACATTGCGGCGATCACCCGGCGCTGATCGTTCCGGGCAGGATACACCGCCGGCGCCATCGCATCAGATGACGTCGGCGTTGCAATCACGCGGCGTCGCCGGCCTTTTCTTTCTTGGTGTAGACGCGGATCGGTTCCTTGCGACCTTCGATCACGTCCTTGTCGATCATCACTTCATCGACCCCGTCCATGCCCGGCAAGTCGAACATCGTGTCGAGCAGGATGCCTTCCAGGATCGATCGGAGCCCGCGCGCGCCGGTCTTGCGGTCGATCGCCTTGCGGGCGACGGTAACCAGCGCATCATCGGTGAAGTCGAGCTGGACATTCTCCATGTCGAACAGCTTCTGATACTGCTTCACCAGCG
>CAZYOU010000082.1:0-12569 GCA_964649315.1 uncultured Stakelama sp.
TCCCGAACGTCGATTTCTATTCGGGCGTCATCCTGTCGGCGATCGGCTTCCCGACGACGATGTTCACGGCGTTGTTCGCGCTCGCCCGCACCGTCGGCTGGGTCGCGCAGTGGAATGAAATGATCGCCGATCCAGAGCAGAAGATCGGCCGTCCGCGCCAGCTCTACACGGGGCCGACCTTCCGCGATTATCCGCCGCTCAGCACACGCTGATCGTGTCGATTTAGGGACTGGTTCGACGCGGAAGAACCGCGCGGATCAGTCTCCTCGATAGGGAAGCGTGAAGACGAACCGCGCGCCCTGCCCGGGGGCGCTGTCGACCGTCACATCGCCCCCCATCGCGCGCGCCAGGCGGCGGGCGATGTAAAGGCCAAGGCCGCTGCCACCCGGCTCGGTCACGTCGATGCGTTCGAACTTTTCGAAGATTCGCGCCTGATCGGCCAGCGCGATGCCCTTGCCCTGATCGGCGACGACCACAGCGGCGAAATCACCATCGCGTTCCGCCCTGATCCACACCATCCCGTCGGGCGGTGAGTAGCGCACCGCATTGCCGATCAGGTTGACCAGCACCTGCAGCGCGCGACGGAATTCGCCCGTGGCCGGCAGCGATTCCTGCGTGCTTGGCCGGTCGATCCGCACATTATTGGTCGCGGCGCGAACGCCAAGCAGCCCAGCGGCGCGGCGGGCGATATCGGCGAGATCGATCGCTTCATGCGCCACGATAAAGTCTGGCCGCTCAATCGCCTGCAGATCGACCAGATCGTCAACCAGCCCGAGCAGATGCCGCCCCGCGGTCGCAATATCGGCGGCGTAATCGGCATAATCCTGCCGCAACGGCCCTTCCGACTGGGCATTGATGCTGTCGGCGTTGGCGATAATCCGTCCTAGCGGCGCGCGCAGGGCCTTGTCGAGCCGGGTGCTGAAGGCCTCGGGCAAACCCTGTTCGGGGGTTTGGGGAACGAGTGGTGTTGGCGGGCGCGGGGTATCAACCATGTGCGTTGCCCCCGCAAAACCAGCGAACAGACCCGCCGCATCGTTCCGCGGTGCAGCCGACAGCAGTACCGGGCGACCAGTTGCGCGGATTTGCGCAGGCTGATTGTCGAACCGTTGCCGCAACGCCAGCGCGCCGAGAATCGGGAACATCCCGCTGGCATCCTCGGCAAGGATGAAAAGCCGGGTCAGCGGCTGGCCAAGCAGCGGTCCCGCTTCGAAGCCATGGCGAGCGCCGGCATTGGCAGAAACATGCGTCAGTCGAAGCGCCGAATCGGTTTCCCACAACCAGTTTGCGGCGCTGCGCACAAAGTCGCGCGCACGGGAATCGGCGTCGGCAATCGGCTGCCAGGGTTGGCGCGCCTTCCAGCCGGTGATCGACAGGCGCACCCCGCCAGTGTCCGGATCGGGATCAGCGCGCACCCACATGTCGATATCATCGTCACCATCGGCCGCGACCACGGCGCGCGACACCAGGATACGCAGTCGCTGCACCAGCCGGACCAGCGTCGCCAGTTGCGGCACCGCGAGTGGCGCGCCAATGGCGCCGCCCGCACGCGCGTTCAGGTCATGAAGCCGCGAATCGGCCTCGATCAGCCGTCCGGCGGCATCGACCAACCCGCGCACGGGTGGCAATCCGGGGTCAATGACGTTCATTGTGCTTGCGCCTTGGCGAGCAACAGCAGCGCCTCGCGGAAATCAGGGTGCAGGCTGAGTGCCGCCAGTGCCGTGCGCGCGTCATCAGGTGAGACGGCCATGATCGCGTCGAGCTGATCGGCAAAGCCTTCGATGTCACGGCGCGGATCGGCTTCGCACAGCGCCAGCCCGATCGATGCGATCGACGCACGATCCAGTGCTACAGCGCGCAGCACCAGCCACAGCCGATCGGCGACGGGATCAAGAACAATGTCACGCGCCAGACCATAGCTGAATCCGAGCGCATGGGCGAGCAAGGCGACGAACAGCGCAACCCGACGGTCACCCAATGCGTCGATCAGGAATTGCGGCAGTTCGTGCGGCTGCGCACCGAGCGCAGCGGCGAGCCGCATGGCGGCGGCCTCCAGCCGATCGCCCTCGTCATGTGCCGCGAGGCTTCGTAACGCAGCTTCGGTGAGCGCCTTGTCGAGCGCGGCGGTCGGCGGCATCGCCAAGCGGATCGCAGCGGCCGCCCACCACACCAGACGGTGATGCAGCTCCGCCGGCAAATCGCTGCGTGGGGCCGCTCCGGGTTCGATGGCCGCACGGCGGCGCGCATCGGCGGTCAACAGCGCAGTGGCGGCAGCAGCAACGATACCGTCGGGATGGCCGACCAGCCGGGCAACGAAGCTTGGCGTATCGGGATTATCAGGCGCAACCGGGGTCAGCGCCTCGCCAAGAATTTCCTGCCGCACGCGTGCCAGCAATTCGCGCATCAACTCACCGTCGCGAAGCAATCCGGCACGGGCCAAGGCCTGGTGCACGCAAGCTGGATCGCCGACCAGCCGATTGGCCAGTTCTGGCTCATCGCGCCCGATCAGCAACCGGCCCGCATGTTGGCGCAGCTCGGTTTCAATCGCGTCGGTCAGCCCGTCGAGCACTTCGGCAAGCGCTGCACGCGCACGATCATCAAGCCGGGCATGATCGTCCACGAAAAAATCGTCGATTGCGGCAACGATCCGGCGATCGGCGCGCACGTCATCGGCCGCTCCGCGCGCGAGCAGCTGGCTGGCACCAATCGCAGTGCCATCATTCGTGTCGGAAGGGTCGATCGACATGGTTCCCGACGTAAGCATGTAGCGTTAAATTCAGGCTAAGGCTTTTCTCGCAAAGCCTCAATAACCGCTGCAAGTGACAATGCAGCGTAAGTCGCCGTCAGCGCCAGCCCGGTCTGGGGATAGCCCCAGAGGTAAAAGGGCAGCAGGATCAACGGATAGGCAATTGGGCTGCCCCACCAGCGACGACGAATGCGGTCATTGCCCCCGCGCTCCACCAGTCCGCTCAGCACAACCAGCGATGATGCCAGCGTGATGCCCGTCCCCGTGCCCTCGGCGACACTGTTAGCAAAACCGAGCATCAACGCCGTCGTCGCTGCGCTACCGTTAATCGCACCACGCAGCAACCGGGCCTGAAGCTGCTCATCGCGCATCCACGCCAGCACGCCAGCGATCGACAGGCCGAACAGCGACACAAGGACCGTGACCAACCCAAAAAAGGTCCAGCCCCAGACGATCAACCCCAGCCCGGCAAGCATCGATCCCGTTGCCACCCCGCCCACGGCAAGCGTTTGCGTGGCCCGCCCGACGAGCAGCGGCATCACGCGTCGGGCCATGGGCGCGATCACATAGCGATCGACCCAGGATACACGGTTCGAAACAAATGCCGTCACAATCGCATCGTTGCGCAATCGCAGGCGAGCGGCGTCGCGTTCGATGCCATGCCCTGCCCGCACATCGCCGCTGGGTAGCAGTAAATGATCAGCACCCGCCTGCGCCGTGACGCGCAACAGGGTTGATTCGAAATCATAATCGCGTGGCAAAGCGGCAACATCGGCAATGCGCTGCGCCTCAACCCGCGCCAACCCTGCCCAGATCGCATCGGCGCCGACCCGCTCGAGCCCCGGTAGCGCATCGAAATCGGTCGTCACCAGCAACGTGTCGCTGCCCTCACCGCTCAACATCGCAATCACCGGCTCGGTCGTCACCAGCCCGTCCGCCACCACCAACACGCGAGCAAGCGGGTGCAGCTTCGCATCGGCCTCGCGTGCCGAACGGACGACGTCGACGGCGATACCCCGGCGCTTCATGCGCGATACCGCCCCGACAAGTTCGGGGCTTAACCGGGTGACGACAATGATGAGCTGCCCTGCCCCAGCCCCGATCAGCAGGCGTGCCTGAAATTCGATCAGCGTCGCGCCACCGAACGGTAGCGTCGCTGCGAGCACATCGGGACGATCATGGGCGTCGTCGGTTGCGAAAATCAGCCCTGCAAGCATCTGAGGCGCTTAGGACCATCGGACGGGCTTGGCAAAGGGGCTAAATGCGCTCCACCGCGCGACGGACACGCTGCAGCATTTGGGGGGCATGGGGCAGGCTCTCGCTCGCCTCTGTGGCGATCGCCAGAAGGCGGACCGCGCCAAAGCTTGCGGCAAGGCCCTTCAGCCGAAGCGCGGCGGCGCGCCATTCGCTCGGCGCAACCGATGCCTCCATCGCTTTGACAGCACGGTACGCACTGTCGACAAAAGCCTCGCGCAGTTCCGCAATCAGCTCGGGTTCGTCACCCACAGCCGCTGCCAAAGTCGCATCAATTGCACCGGGATCATAAGCCATACCAAAAGGATAGCCGCCAACTCTTAAGGCAAGGTTATGCTATTTCCTTTGCGAAGCGCGAAATCGTGGTAAACGAGGGGCATGAATGGGGGTTCACGCATCGTCGATTTGCGCTTGAACGTTGCCGGGGCAACGGGCGATGATATGGTTGTGCCAACCACCGCGCTCCCCATTTCACCCACGCCTGAGCGGCAGCCCGTTGCTGCCGAGGCTGATATGAATGACGTGACTGACCTGACCGCTGAGGATGAAGGCGATCTGCCCGGCGATGGCGCCGGTCGGCTGGTCGGGCCAGTCGCGGCGATCCTCGCGGTGGCAGGTTGGCTTGGCACGATGCTGTGGCTGAGCTGGCCCCGGCTCGAATTGGGCCTGGCACCGATCGAACTCGTCCAGTTCGTTGCGGCGCTCTGCGTGCCGCCAACCCTCATCGGAATCCTATGGCTGCTTGCGATGCGATCGAGCACCGCCGAGGCCCGCCGTTTCGGCGCGACCGCGCGCCAAATGCGGGCCGAAGCGGCAGCGCTGGAACGCACCATGGCCATTGTCGCCAGCCAGATCGACGCCAATCGCAAAGCGCTCGCTCAACAAACCAATGATCTGATGAAAATGGGCGATGGGGCGAGCGAGCGGCTGGCCGCGATCAGCAACGGCATGGGCCACGAAATCGCGACGGCCGACGATCAGGCGCGCAAACTGGCTGAGGCCATCAGCATGGCGCAATCAAACTTGTCGACCTTGCTGGCATCGCTCCCCAAGGCACACGGCGAAACGGCGGGCATGGCCAAGACGCTTGAGGCGACGGCTCTTGTCGCCAGCGAGCACGCCGCCGCGCTTGACGCGCAAATGGCGGCGCTGGCCGAACGCGGGCGGGAAGCCAATGCTGTTGCCGGAATGGCCGCGCAAAAGCTCGCCGCGCACATGGCGCGGATGGAAACCACCAGCGAAACTGCCGGCGCGCGGCTGGAAAGCGTAACCGCCGAAATGTCCGGCACGGTCGACGGCCTGATCGAGCGAACCGCGAATGCCGTTGACCAAGCACGTCAGGACATTGCCGCGCAGGGCGAGGCGATGCGTGCATTGGTCGAAGTGAACCAGACCGCGCTGCAAACGACCGGCAAGGAAGCTGTCGAGGCATTGGCTGATCGGATCGGTGCCATTGAGTCGGTCATTGACCGCATTGCCGCCCGGCTCGACGACCAACGCGTTGCGAGCGAAACGCTGGTGAGCAGCGTCGACGCGGGCTTTACCGAGGTCGAAAACAAGGTCGCCGCGTTCCACAATAGCGGGATTGAGCGCACCCAAATGCTCGCTGCATCGATCAGCGCGCTGGGCGGATCGACCGACGCGATGACTGAGGCGCTGAAGGTCGGCGAGGATATGGCGCGCAAGGTGATCGGCACGGCCGAAGAACTGCTCATTTCGATGGACGCAGCCGCGCGCGAAATCGACGAAACCCTGCCAGAGGCGCTGGCGCGGCTCGACGCACGTATTGCCAGCAGCCGCACCGTCGTGGCGGGCGCCAAGCCCGAACTGCTTGCGTTGGTGACGGCTGCGGAAAGCACGCATGATGCGATCGAAGCGATTGCGCAGGTGATCCAAACGCAGCGACACACCCTCGATCAGCTCTCTGCGCTGTTGCTACAAACGCTTGAGGATGGCCGCGAAAAGGCAGGTGCCATCGGCGGGACGCTCGACGAAGCGATCAGCCGCACGCATGATTTCGCCGAACAGGCCGCACCGCGCCTTGTCGAAGCATTGATCCGCGTCCGCGATACCGCGAGCACCGCTGCCGATCGTGCCCGCGAAACGCTCTCCACCGTGATTCCGGAAGCAGCAAAGTCGCTCGAACTTGCCAGTGCGCAGGCGATGCAGCGCGCAGTCGGCAATGCGGTTGAAAAGCAGGTCAACGCAATCGCTGAGGCCGCTGACAATGCCGTCGAGGCGGCAGCGCGCGCGTCCGATCGGTTGACGCGCCAGATGCTGACAATCGCCGAGACGACGTCACTCGTCGAAAACCGCATCGAGGATGCCCGCGCCGAACGCGAGAAGGCCGACAGCGACAGTTTCGCGCGCCGTGCATCGCTGCTGATCGAAGCGCTGAATTCCGGCGCAATCGATATCGCCAAGAGCTTTTCGACCGAAGTGACCGACAGCGCCTGGTCGGCATATCTGAAGGGTGATCGCGGTGTGTTCACCCGGCGCGCGGTGCGCCTGCTTGATGCGGGCAAGGCGCGCGATGTCGCCCGCCTTTATGATGACGACGGCACTTTCCGCGAGCAGGTCAACCGCTACATCCATGATTTCGAAGCAATGCTGCGGACCGTACTCGCCCAGCGCGACGGATCACCGATGGGCGTAACGTTGCTGTCGTCCGATATGGGCAAACTGTATGTCGCACTCGCGCAGGCGATTGAGCGGCTGCGCACCTAATATCTGGTTCGGTTGACGATGCCGGGTCTTGCGGCGCGCGATCTCGGCGTGATCTTATCGTCAGTGTGCCGATCAGACCGTTGAGGTCACCGGCTTCATGCCGCCAAAGAAATCGAACGTTTCCGCACGCACCCAGCCAAATTCATAGTTGAGCAGGAACAGCACGAACATCACTGTCGCGACGATGGTGGTGCGAAGCGCGATCTTGCCGAAACTGAACTGGTGCGGCGCGCTTTCGGCCTGGCCCGGGATTCGCTCCGCCCCTGCCTCTTCCGCCGTCCGCACCCCAAAGGGCAGGACGAGGAAGATCGAGAATGCCCACATCAGAAAATAGATGGCGAGCATGGAGGTAATCTGCATCGGTTCAGGCCTCGATCAACAGCACATCGACAATCGGCTTCTTGCCGGTCCAGCGCCCCGCGACGCGGCGGACGGCAAGGCGCACTTGCTCGCGCGTCTTGTCACGGTCCTTGCCGCCATCGCGCACCGCCTTGGCCGCCGCATCGCTGGCTTCATCGAGGAATGGCTCGCGGTCTTCTTCGACCGGAATCCCCTGAATCTTGAGCTGGGGCTGCCCCATCAGCGCCCCGTTCTTGCCGACCGCGACGGCGACCGAAATCTGGCCGTTGAGTGATAATTTGCGACGTTCGTTGATCGTGGTGCCATCGGCCGGCAGGATCACATCCCCGTCGAGCACGAGCCGCCCGACCGGCGCATGGCCGATTTTCTCTGGGGTACCGGGGGCGAGCCGAACGATATCGCCGTCGCTCTGCACCAGCACGCGGGGCACGCCCTGTGACAAACCAAAGCGCGCATGTTCCATCATGTGGCGCATCTCGCCGTGGACGGGCATCAGTAATTCGGGCCTGATCCAGCCATACATCGTCGCCAGTTCGGGGCGACCGGGATGGCCGGAGACGTGCACATGTGCCTGACGATCGGTGATCATGATCACGCCCTTGGCTGCAAGCGCGTTCTGAATACGGCCGATCGCCACTTCGTTGCCGGGAATCTGCTTGGATGAAAACACCACGGTATCGCCCGCATCGAGCGAGATCTGGTGCGAGCCGAATGCAACGCGGGCCAGCGCGGCGCGCTCCTCACCCTGCCCGCCTGTTGCCACGATCAGCACCTTGTCGCGCGGAATCCGCATCGCGCTGTCCCAATCGACGCTTTCGGGGAAATCGGTGAGGTAGCCGGTGGCCTGCGCGACCTTCAGGATACGATCGAGCGAGCGCCCCGCGACGCACATTGCGCGGCCGGTATCGCGCGCCACTTCGCCCAGCGTCTTCAACCGAGCGGCATTAGAGGCAAAGGTGGTGACGAGCACGCGGCCCTTGGCGGCGGAAACGACATCGTACAGCCCCTGCCGCACGCTGCTTTCGGAGCCTGACGCTTCGGGATTGAACACATTGGTCGAATCGCACACGAGCGCGAGCACGCCTTGATCGCCGATCGCGGTCATCACCTCGGCGCTCGCCGGGGCGCCGATCACCGGTTCGTCATCGAGCTTCCAGTCGCCGGTGTGAAACACCTTGCCGTAGGGCGTGGTGATCAGCAGCGCATTCCCCTCGGGGATCGAATGCGCCACCGGCACAAAGCGGAAGCCGAACGGCCCGAGCTGGAAATCCTTGCCAGCTTTGACGATGTTCAGCTTCACCCGATCGGCTATGCCTTCCTCGTCCAGCTTGCCGCGGATCAGCCCCGCGGTGAACGGTGACGCGAACAGCGGCACGCCCAGGTCTTCGGCCAGATAGGGCAGCGCCCCGATATGGTCCTCATGCCCGTGCGTCAGCACGATGCCGAGCAGATCGTCGATCCGCTCTTCAATGAACGCCAGATCAGGCAGGATCACCTCCACGCCGGGGTAACTGGGATCGGCAAAGGTGATGCCGCAATCGACCATCACCCATTTGCCGTCGCAGCCATAAAGATTGACGTTCATGCCGATTTCGCCCGACCCACCCAGGGCCAGGAACAGGAGTTCTTTCTTAGGGGTAGTCACTAAATCATTGTTCTTTCTGTTTCGGCCTATCGCAAAGGGCGAACGGCCATGGAGGTGCGCGGATACGCGCGTTAATTTCTCAGCGTCATTCCAGCGCCTGCTGGATTCTCATGCCGCAAGGGCGCCCTATAGGGGAAGGAGACACCGGTCTTCGCCGGGAAAACGTTAGGCCGCTATATGGGCGCGATCCCACAACATCGCCAGCCCCTGAATGGTCAGATCGGGTTCGACATGATCAAAAACATCGGTTTGCCGTTCAAACAGGATGGCCAGACCGCCCGTCGCGATCACCTTCACCGGACGGCCGACCTCCGCCTTCATCCGCGCGACCAGCCCTTCCATCATCGCGATGTAGCCCCAGTAAATGCCGATATGCATCTGGCTGACGGTATCGCGACCAATAACGCTCATGTCCGCCGGTGCCTCGATCGCAATGCGGGGCAGCTTGGCCGCCGCTGTTACCAGCGCATCGAGCGACAGGTTGATGCCGGGGCAGATGATGCCGCCCTTATAGGCTCCCGTGTAATCCACCACGTCAAAGGTGGTCGCGGTGCCGAAATCAATCACGATCAAATCGCCGGGGTAGAGCGCATGGGCCGCAATCGTGTTGACGGCGCGGTCGGCACCCAGTGATCCGGGTTCCTTGACGTCGATCTCGATTCCCCAGTCGACCGGCGGCTGCCCGGCGATCAGCGGCTCGCCCCCGAAATATTTGCGCGCCAACGTCTGCAGATTGTGGAGCGCGCGTGGCACGACCGTGGCGATGATGACGCCGTGAATGTCGCTGCGATCGTGCCCCTCGAGCTGCAACAACTGGCTGAGCCAGACGGCATATTCGTCCGCCGTGCGGCGCGGATCGGTGGCGATGCGCCACCGCGCGATGATCGCGCGGTCCTTCACCAGCGCAAAAACGATATTGGTATTCCCGGCATCGATCGCGAGCAGCATATCTGCCTCCAATAATCCAAACCCGTTCGGGCTGAGCGAAGTCGAAGCCCTGTCCTTCCTTTGCACGGTCGAAAAGAAAGGCAGCCCTTCGACTTCGCTCAGGGCAAACGGATGATGGGAGTTAGATCAAAAACACATCACCTGCGTAAATGACACGCGCGGTCCCGTCCGCCAAGCGAAGGATCAGCGCGCCGTCACCGTCCAGCCGTTCGAAAATGCCATCCACCGCACTGCCATCCGGCAGGCGCGCCGTCAGCGCCGTGCCGGGCACATGAGCGCGCGCCATCCAGCGGTCACGTACGGGGGCAAGCCCCTCGCCACGCCATCGCCCGATCCAGCGCGCTAGCGCATCGGCAAGCGTGGCGACGAAGTCATCGGGCGTCGGCGTCACCCCGTTCGCGGCAAGGCTCGTCACAGGGCGATCGAGATCGACCGGGTGATGCGCCAGATTGACGCCGAAGCCGATCACGATGGCGTCCCCAGCCCGCTCGAGCAGAATACCCGACAGCTTCGCGCCGTCGAGCAGGAGGTCGTTTGGCCATTTGAGCGCGGCATCGTGATGCCCAAGATACGCACTCACCACTTCCTCCAGCGCCACCGCCGCCACCAGCGCAAGCGTCGCCGGGGGCGGATCGCCGGGGCGAAGCCGCACGAGCGTGCTCGCGTAGAGATTGCCCGGCGGCGATTGCCACGCTCGCCCCTGCCGCCCACGCCCCGCCGTCTGGCGATCGGCACGCAACCACAGCCCTTCCGCGGCCCCCGAGGCGGCAAGCGCGATCATGTCGGCATTGGTCGATCCGGTTTCGGCGACCGATCTTATCGTGATTATGGGAACATCACCCGGGCTGCAGCCATGCTCCACACCCCCATGGCGGGAATGGCGAGATACCCAAGCGGCGACAGGAAAGCGGCAGACGCAAGGATCAACCCGCCCTCGATCTTGCTCTGCATCGGCGCAAAGCCCGTGCCGCTCGGCTCATCGAAATACATCGTCTTGACGATCCGCAGATAATAATAGGCACCGATTACCGATGCGGCGATGCCGATTGCGGCAAAGGCGAACAGATCGGCCTCCACTGCCGCCCAGAATACCGCGAACTTGGCATAGAAACCGAACAACGGCGGAATGCCCGCGAGCGAGAACATCATGATCGTCAGCGCCAGCGCCAATCGTGGTTGAGTGCGTGAGAGACCCGACAGGCTATCCACAGTCTCAATCGGCTGCCCGTCCATGCCGCGCATCTGCAGGACGATCAGGAAGCTCCCCAGCGTCATCACGACATAGATGGCTAGGTAGATAAGCACTGCCGCCACCCCTTCGATCGATCCGGCAGCGAGGCCGACCAGCGCAAAACCGACATTGTTGATCGACGAATAGGCCAGCAGCCGCTTGATATTGGTCTGGCCGATCGCCCCTGCCGCGCCGAGCACAATCGAGGCGAGTGACGCGAAGATCACGATCTGCCGCCATTCGAGGACGGCCGGGCCCATTGCCTCCACCGCGACGCGCACCGTTAGCGCGATTGCTGCCACCTTGGGCGCGCTGCCGAAAAAGGCGGTGACCGGGGTCGGTGCGCCTTCGTAAACGTCAGGGGTCCACATGTGGAACGGCACCGCGCTCATCTTGAAGGCGAGCCCGGCGAACACGAACACGAGACCAAAGGTTAGGCCCTTTGAATGCCCCTCGCCATAGGCGGTCGCGATCGAACTAAATACGGTCGTACCCGAAAAGCCGTAGACCAGTGACATGCCGTAGAGCAGGATGCCGCTCGCCAGCGCACCGAGCACGAAATATTTGAGCCCCGCTTCTGCCGATCGCGCATCCTGGCGCATGAAGCTGGCGAGAACATAGGCGGCAAGGCTTTGGAGTTCGAGGCCGACATAGAGCGTCAGCAGATCACCCGCTGACACCATCATCCCCATGCCCACCGCCGACAGCAGGATTAGCACCGGATATTCGGGGCGAAGATTATCGCCACCCGTCGAATCAAAGAAACGCGGTGCAATGATGATCGATACCGCCGCCGCGCCGTAAATCAGCACCTTGCAGAATGCCGCGAAGCCGTCAGCGCGGTACAGCCCGTAAAACGCGCTGCCGCCGCTCGATGCGGGGCCGATCAGCGCGATACCCGCACCGATCAGCACGGCAACTGCCGTCCAGGAAATCGCGCGCGACGCCGCCTGCCCGCCCCATGCCGCGACGAGCATCAGCACCAATGCCCCAATCGACAGCACGATTTCGGGCAGGGTCATGACCAGGCTGGCGGTGTAGTCCATCAATGCGCCTCCGCATGGGGCGTGGCCGCGACCGGTTTACCGGGTGTTGGCTGTGAATCACCCTCAGGCGTAGCGCGCGCAACCCGCGCGACCAGGGTCGCGGCATCATCCCGCATCGGCGCGATGAAGCTTTCGGGGTAAACGCCCATCCACAGCACCGCCGCGGCGATCGGCACGAGCAGCGCCATTTCGCGCAAACTCAGATCAGGCATTGCCCGCACATCGTCATGAACGATCTCGCCAAAGGCGATCCGGCGATAAAGATACAGCATATAGCCAGCGCCCAGAATGATACCCGTCGTGCAGAGCAGGGTCGCGGTGGTCGATACCTGATAGGTCCCCGCCAGGCTTAAAAACTCGCCCACGAAGCCGCTCGTCCCCGGCAAGCCGACCGAGGCCATCGTGAACAGCAGGAACAACACGGCATAACGCGGCATGTTGATGCTGAGGCCGCCATAACGGTTGATCTCGCGGGTGTGCAGCCGATCATAGATCACACCCACGCACAGGAAGAGTGCGGCGGACACCAGCCCGTGGCTGAGCATCACGATCATCGCGCCTTCGATGCCCTGCTGGTTGAACGCGAACAGGCCAATCGTGACGATCGCCATATGC
>CAZYOU010000083.1:0-12462 GCA_964649315.1 uncultured Stakelama sp.
TGCGGGCGGACAAACGCTTCATTCGACTCTCCCAGACGGGCTACGCTGATACATTCGGGTAATCGACAACGCATTGCATCGCGCCCGTCGAGCCTCAATATGCCGGGGAACGCCAGCAAACAAGGCGCGCTTTGAAGATGGGATGGACATGGGATTGATCGACAGGCTGTTCGGAACAAAGGACGCGGGGCTGACCGCGCCATTATATGACGCAGTCGTCGCCATCGGCCGCGAGCCGCATTGGTATCTCGATGGTGCCGTTCCCGATACAATGGACGGCCGATTCGACATGATCGCAGCGGTGCTCGCTTTCGTGCTGCTCCGTCTTGAAGACGATCCCGATGCCGCTGAGCCGTGCGCCCGTCTGACCGAGCAATTCATCGCCGATATGGATAGCCAGCTTCGCCAGAACGGGGTCGGGGATGTGGGGATCGGCAAATATGTCGGCCAAATGATGAGCATGTTGGGGGGGCGGCTTGGCGCCTATCGCGACGGATTGGCCGCGAATGATCTGGTCCCCGCGATCAAGCGCAACCTCTATCGCGGCGATGATCCTGGGGAGCGTGCCCTGGCGCACACGATCGGCCAGCTGTTGCTGTTCCGGGATGCGTTATCGGGCCTTCCCACCGACAATGTGCTGGCCGGCAACATTCTTTCCGGACGTCGGGGGTGATGCCGCCCGAATTCCACCGGCCCGAGCGTGTCGATACCATCGGTGAGGGCGCGCGCAGCATGACGGTAACGGCATCGCCAGTTGAATGCGCGGCGCTCGCGGCGCGCTTCGGCCTTGTTGAGGTGACCAACCTTGTCGGCACCTTCTCGCTGCAACGCGATGCCGACGGCATTATCGCGCAGGGCCGGGTGACGGCGCACGTGATCCAAGCGTGCGTGGTGACCGGCGAAGGCGTCCCCGCCGGCATTGATGAAGAGGTGGCGTTGCGCTTTGTCGATGATGAGGGCGCGGCAGGCGATGAAATTGAGCTGACCGCCGATGCACTGGATGTCATTCCCTATGCGGGTGGCATCATCGATCTGGGTGAGGCAGCGGCCGAAACGATGGCGCTGGCGCTCGATCCCTTTCCCCGCAGCCCGAATGCCCAAGCGACGCTGAAAGCAGCGGGTGTGCTGCGCGAGGAAGATGTCGGGCCGTTCAGCGGGCTGGCGGCGCTGAAGGCCAAACTCGGCGGCGCGCAAGATTGATCGCCAAAACCCAGCTTAATCCTGTTCGTCGGGCCCCAAGCTCGGGTCAAGATCGCGGGGTCGGACGAATTTCTGAAGCGTTGCCGATATCGTTCCCACCTCCGCCCAGTGTGCGCAATCAAACCGCAGTTGGGCAAGGCTTGCAGTCGGAAATTTGATCTCCACCTCATCGCGCAGCCGCAGCTCGCCCGAATCGCTATCGGGATCGTGATCGATCGGCACCAGCATCAGCACCAGATCCTCCAGCCCGGGGTTATGGCCCACCAGCAACAGCCGCTCGACGCTGTCCGGCACGCCCGCCACCAGATCGAGCAATGTCGCCGCGGATGCCAAATAAATGCGGCGTTCCCATTCGGGCGGCGGGAGCGACGGATAGGTTGTCGCCAAATGATCTAGCGTTTCCACCACGCGCACCGCGGGCGACGCCAGCACATGGTCAAACGCGATGCATTGGTCCGAGAGATACTGGCCGATCTGCGCCGCCGCGCGTTTGCCGCGGGGGTTTAGCGCCCGATCGAAATCGCGCGCAGCTGGATCGTCCCAGCCCGATTTGGCGTGTCTGAGCAAAGTCAGCGTTTTCATGCCCTCTCCGTCTCAGGCGCCTGCCTGCACGTCATGCCCCAGTGGCGTGACGGATGAAAGACGCTGCGTGACTCGATTTATCGCATCGTCGAGCGTCACGCGGGCAATCGGCACCCCGGGGGGAAAGGCGCTGAGCAGGCGCGACGGCATGGCCGCCGACAGCAGCACGAAGGAACCGCGATCGTCTGCGCGTCTGATCAGCCGCCCGAACGCCTGCGCCAGCCGAGCGCGGACCAGCCGGTCATCATATGCCGCCCCGCCCCCCGCGAGCCGCCGCGCCGCGTGCAGCACGCTCGGCTTGGCCCAGGGCACGCCCTCCATCACCACCAGCCGCAGCGAATGGCCGGGCACATCCACCCCGTCGCGCAGGGCATCGGTGCCGAGCAGCGAGGCGCGGGCATCATCGCGAAAAATGTCGACCAAGGTGCCGGTATCGATTGGGTCGACGTGCTGGGCGTGGAGCGCCAGCCCCTCGCGCGCCAGCCGATCAGCAATGCGTGCGTGGACGACTCGCAACCGCCTTATTGCGGTGAACAGCCCCAATGTCCCGCCGCCCGCCGCGGTAATCAGCCGGGCATAAGCATTGGCAAGCGCCCCCATGTCACCGCGCTTTACATCGGTGACGATTAGCACCTCGGCGGCCGATGCATAATCGAACGGGCTTGGTGCCTCGAAATGGGTGGCGGGTCGCGGCAGATGGAGCGCCCCGGTGCGCGCTTCGGCTACCGCCCAGCCTTCCTGACGGTCAGCACCGCCGCCGGTGAGGGTTGCGGATGTCACCAACGCGCCTTGTGCCGGTTTCAGCACGATCTCGGCGAACGGCCGGGTGGGATCGAGCCAGCGGCGATGCACGCCGATATCATATTCGCGCCCGTCGACCCGCTCGACCGCCAGCCAGTCGACGAAATCGGGATCGGTCGGGCCACCAATGCGTGCGAGCAGCGCTAGCCACGCCGCGACCGTGTCGACGCGCCAGCCAAGCGAGGCGATCGCGCCCTCGATCCGCGCGCGCGCCGGTCCATCCATCCAGTCGGGCGCATCCTCCAGCACCGCCTCAAGCCGCCGCCCCAGCGCCACCAGCGGGCGATACAGGGAATCGAGTGCCTGCGTCGCCTCCGCCGCCGCCTCGATCAGGGCGGCATCGGGTTCGGCAAGTTCGGTTTCCAGGCCATAGCCTGCGTCTTCGGTGCTGTTGTCACGGGCATAGACGAGCCCCCGGACCGCCGCGAGCAGCGCCTCGATCGCACCGAAAGGCTGGCCTTCATTCAGTCGCCCGATCCAGCCATCGGCGGGCAAAGCGCGCGCCGCATCGCCCGCCTCGGCAATCGCCCGCGCGCCCGCCTCGTCATAACTCGCCACGTCGGACAAGCGCGCCGCCAGCCCGCGCCGCCTGCCGCGGCCAGTGGTCTCCGGGCCGATCACCCAGCGGCGAAGTTCGATCGTCTCCTGCCCCGTCAGTGCGGTGGCAAACATCGAATCGGCGGCGTCGAACAGATGATGTCCTTCGTCAAATACATAGCGGGTCGGCCGGGTCGCGGTTTCGCGGCCGCGCGCGGCGTTCACCATCACCAGCGCGTGATTGGCAATGACGATATCGGCGTCAGCGCTTGCCCGCGCGGCGCGTTCGATGAAGCATTTGCGGTAATGCGGGCAGCCGGCATAAACGCACTCGCCGCGCCGGTCGGTGAGGGCGGTCGGGCCGTTGCGGCGGAACAAGGTGGGCAGCCAGCCGGGTAAATCGCCGCCGACCATATCGCCATCGACGGTATAGGCCGCCCAGCGCGCGACCAGCTGCGCCAGCACCGCCGCCCGCCCCTGAAAGCCGCCTTGCAGCGCATCCTCCAGATTGAGCAGACAGGCGTAATTCTCCCGCCCCTTGCGCGTCACGACCTTTGCCTTGCGGGTGGCGGCATCGGGAAACAGCCGGGCGCTTTCATGCGAGAGCTGGCGTTGCAGCGTCTTGGTGAAGGTCGATACCCACACCGCCCCGCCCGCCTGCTCTGCCCAGACTGAGGCGGGTGCCAGATAGCCGAGCGTCTTGCCAATCCCTGTGCCAGCTTCGGCCAGCACCAGATTGGGGGCATCGCGCGCCATGCGCGGGGCAAAGGCCTGCGCAGCGGCATCGGCAAAGGCACGCTGGCCGGGGCGCTGCTCAGCCGTGCTGCCGGTCAACAACGCGAGCCGCGATTGTGTGTCGACGGGATCGATCGTGATGCTGCGCGGTGCAGGGCGGGGCGCGCCTTCGCTCCATTCGGGCAGTTTGGAAAACAACCAGCGCTCGGCGGTCTCCGGCTTGGCAATTCGATCCGCCAGGAGCGGCACCCATGGCCAGCGCAGTCTTGCCAGTGCTTGAAGCGCCGTCCACGCACCCTCACGTTCGGGCCAATCACCCGCGGTCTGCGCGATTAGCGCGCCCGCCGCTGCCGCCAGAAACGGCGCGATTTCGTCGTCGCGGGTCGGCTCTGTTAGCACGGCAGCGCGCGCCAGTCCGCGCGGTGTGGGCACCATGAAGCGCGCCGGGTGCAGGAACGCGAACAGCTCAAGCAGATCGAGCCCCGACAATTCGGCATAACCAAGCCGCTGCCCGACCAGCGCTGCGTTGAGCACGATCACAGGTGTATCGGCCGCAATCCTGATCGCCTCGCCCCGCCCGACCTGCCGTGTTTGGCCATCGCGGGCGATCCAGATGCCGCCATGGCTTGCGTGGAGCGCGGGATAAGGCAAAGAGACAGACATCCCCATCATCTCTGCCGATACCGGAACGAAAGGGCAACTTGTGACTGAACTGCGCGCTGCTGCACTCGCTTCAAAGGCCTGGCCTTATGAAGAGGCGCGCAAGCTGTTGAAACGCTATCCGGACGGCAAGCCGAACGGACAGGCGATTATTTTCGAAACTGGTTACGGTCCGTCGGGGCTGCCGCATATCGGCACGTTCAACGAAGTGCTGCGCACCACGATGGTGCGCCACGCATTCCAGGCCATGTCCGACGCGCCGACTCGGTTGATCGAATTTTCGGACGACATGGACGGGCTGCGCAAGGTGCCGGACAATGTGCCCAACCCGGCGATGCTAACCGAAAATCTCGGCAAGCCGCTCAGCCGCATCCCCGATCCGTTCGACAAGTATGAGAGTTTTGCCGCCCACAACAACGCAATGCTGCGCGATTTCCTCGATCGCTTCGGCTTCGAATATGAGTTCATCTCGTCTGCCTCGCAATATGAGGCCGGGGTGTTCGATGACGCGCTGAAGGGCGTGCTCCGCCATTATGACGCGATCATGGGGGTGATGCTGCCGACCCTCCGCAAGGAGCGCGCGGCGACTTACTCGCCGGTACTGCCGATCAGCCCGAAGACTGGCGTGGTGCTGCAGGTGCCGGTCGAGGTGATCGATGCCGAGGCCGGGCTGATCCGCTTTACCGACAGCGACGGCGAGGTGCTGACGCAATCCGTCCTCGGCGGGCAGGCCAAGCTGCAGTGGAAGGTCGACTGGGCGATGCGCTGGGTCGCGCTCGGCGTCGATTATGAAATGTACGGCAAGGACCTGATCGACAGCGGCATCCAGTCGGGCAAGATCGCCCGTGTGCTCGGTGGTCGCCCACCCGAGGGGCTGATCTATGAGATGTTCCTCGATGAAAAGGGCGAGAAGATCTCCAAGTCGAAGGGCAATGGCCTGACGCTGGAGCAATGGCTCGATTACGGCACACAGGAAAGCCTGGCGTTCTTCGCTTACCGCGAGCCCAAAAAGGCCAAGCAGCTCCACATCGGCGTCATCCCGCGCGCGGTGGACGAATATTTCCAATTTCGCGGCAATTATGCGGCCCAACCGGTGGAGCAGAAGCTCGGCAATCCGGCGCATCACATCCATGACGGTGATGTACCGGGCACCAACCCGCCGGTAACGTTCGGCTTGTTGCTCAACCTGGTCGGCGTGCTCGGCGCGGGCGCGACGGCGCAGCAGGTGCGGGGCTATCTCTCCAACTATGTGGAAGGGGAAATCAGCGCCGAGCTCGACGATCTGATCGGCCACGCGCTTGCCTATAATCGCGATTTCGTCGCGCCCACTTTGGTTCGCCGCGCACCGGCGGGCGTGGAGGTGGCGGCACTCGAACGGCTCGACCGGGAACTGGCGGCGGCACCCGCCGACGCTTCGGCGGTGGACCTCCAGAACATCGTCTATGCCATCGGCAACGAGGGCGGGTTCGAGAATTTGCGGGACTGGTTCGGCGCGCTGTACGAAACCTTGCTCGGCTCGTCGCAAGGCCCGCGCATGGGCAGCTTCATCGCGCTTTATGGCATCGAGAACAGCCGCAAGCTGATTGCCGAGGCGCTGAATCGCACCTGATGGGTCGGTTTTGGGTCGCCCCCTGCCGTGAAGGACGTTAGGCAGGTCACTGAAGAAAGGGGGTTCGACATGAGCAAGACAAGCAGCGGGCACAATCGGACCTTTGCCGATTCGGTATTGCGCCGCTTCCTGCAGAATGAGGCGACCGGCGGCATCGTGCTGATGCTCGCCGCGGCGGCGGCATTGATCATCGCCAACCAGACCGGACCGATCGCGGACGAGTATTTCCATCTGCTCCATGTCGAAACCGGCCCGGTGCTGAGCACCGCGATCGGGCCGATGACGCCGCATCTGTGGATCAACGACGGGCTGATGGCGCTGTTTTTCCTGCTGGTGGGTCTCGAGATCAAGCGCGAGCTGGTCGATGGCGAACTGGCCAACCCGGCGCGTCGCCGGTTGCCGGTGATCGCAGCCGCCGCGGGCATGATTGCGCCCGCGCTGATCTATCTGGCGATCACCGGCGGCGATCCCACGCTTTTTCGCGGCTGGGCGATCCCGGCGGCGACTGACATTGCGTTCGCCATCGGGGTGATGGCGCTGCTCGGCTCGCGCGTGCCGGCGGTCCTCAAGCTGTTCCTGACCACCGTTGCGATCGTCGACGATATGGGCGCGGTGGCGATTATCGCGATTTTCTACAGCCACGGCATCGACTGGATCGCACTGGGGGGCGCCGCTGGCGTGCTGCTGATCATGCTGACGCTCAACCGGCGCGGGGTGATGACGCTGTGGCCGTATCTGCTTGCCGCGCTGGTCTTGTGGTGGCTGGTGCTGCTGTCGGGCGTGCACGCAACAATCGCGGGTGTGCTGGCGGCGGTGATGATCCCCGTCACGCTGACTCCGGGCACGCCCGATTCGCAGGAATCGCCGCTCCACCGGCTCGAACATGCGCTGAGCCCGTGGAGTGCCTTTTTCATCGTCCCGGTGTTTGCCTTTGCCAATGCCGGGGTGTCGCTGGCGGGCATGTCGCTCGAGATCATTACCGCGCCGCTGGTGCTGGGGATTGCCGGCGGGCTGTTCCTGGGCAAGCAATTGGGCATTGTCGGTGCGATCGCGCTCGCGGAAACGCTGGGCATTGCCAAGCGGCCGGGCGGGGTGAGCTGGGCACAGATTTACGGCGTCGCGCTGCTCGCCGGGATCGGCTTCACAATGAGCCTGTTCATCGGTGGCCTCGCCTTTCCGGGCGATAAGTTGCTCGAGACGGAGTTGAAGATTGGCGTTCTTGGCGGGTCGATCCTGTCGGCAGTGGCCGGGTTCGTCGTGCTGCTGTTCGCGGCCAAATCGAAAAAAGAGGTGGTGGCGGATTGATGCGCCGCTTCTTTTCCCCGCAGCAGCTTGCCCATGCGCCGCTGCAGGAGCTGCATAATGGTGGCTTCACCGCCTATGCCGAAAGCCCGGCGCGGGCCGAGGCGATGGCGGCGGCGCTGGGTGGTTTGGAGGAGCCGAGCGATCATGGCGACGCGGCGATCCGGGCGGTGCACAGCCCGGATTACCTCGATTTTCTCAAGACCGCGCCCGGCAAATGGGCGGAAGCTGGGCGACCGGGTGACGTCATGGGCTATGTGTGGCCGGTGGTTGGCAGGCGGCCTTTGACCCTCAGCCGGATCGATGCGCTGGTGGGGCAATATAGCTTCGATGCCTCGACGCCACTGACTGCCGACACGTACGACGCGGCCTATTGGAGCACGCAGTCCGCGCTTTCCGCGCTGGCGGCGGTGCAGGCGGGGGACCGCGCGGCGTTCGCGCTTTGCCGCCCACCGGGGCATCATGCCGGGGCGGACTATCTTGGCGGTTATTGCTACCTCAACACCGCCGCGATCACCGCGCAGGCGGCGCGGGATGCAGGCACTGTCCGGGTGGCGATCCTCGATATCGATTATCACCACGGCAACGGCACGCAGGACATTTTTTATGACCGCGGCGATGTGTTCTACGCCAGCCTCCATGCTGATCCGGCAACCGATTACCCCTTTTACTGGGGCCATGCCGATGAACGGGGCGCTGGCGAGGGGCTGGGGGCTAACCTCAACCTGCCGCTGCCCCAAGGCACGACCCTTGCCGGTTTCCGCGCGGCGCAAAACACCGCGCTTGATGCCATCGCCGCCTTTGGCCCCGATCTGCTCGTCGTCAGTTTCGGCGCGGACACCTGGGAGGGCGACCCGATCAGCCATCTGAAGCTCGCCACCGGGGATTACGCGGTGCTCGCCGCCGATATCGCCGCGCGCGGCTGGCCGACCGTCATCCTGATGGAGGGCGGTTATGCGGTGGACGCGCTTGGGGGGAATGTGACGAGTTTTCTGTCGGGCTTCTGACGTACGATCAAGCGTAAAGCAGTATCTGCGTACAACGAAAGGAAGCCATGCGCTTGCCCGACGCTTCGGCAATCAGTTCAGCATCCCAGACCTGCGTGGTCCGTCCACCATGAAGGAGCGTGGCGACACATTTCACCGTCCCTTCGCGCGCCGTGCCAAGAAAATTGCACTTTGCCTCCACCGTGGTGAACCCCGTCGCGCCTTCGGGCCAAACCGTCGACACGCCGTACGCGCAAAGAATATCGGCGATCGACAACACCGATCCAGCCAGCAGATAGCCCGTATGCGCGACCAAGCCAGGCCGCACCGTAAATTGCCCCTCGACGCGGCCGGGCTCGACAAGCGTTACTTCCAGACCGAGATGCCCCGGCAGCTTGCCTGCATTGGCGCGATTCAGATCGGCACTCGATGTGTGGTTACTGGTCTGTGGCATCGTCGTCTCGTCTAAGGCCGGTCGGTCGCATCAATCGGCGGCATCCCCGCCATCGATTTCGCCACGGCCTCCACCTTTTCCATCACCCGCAGGATGTTGCCGCGCGCGAGGCCCGCGAGATCGGCATCGCTCCACCCGCGTCGGGCGAGTTCGGCGAACAGCGCGGGGTAGCCATCGACCCCGGTCATGTCCCGCGGGGACGTGCCGTTGATGCCGTCATAATCGCTGCCGATGCCGACACTGCCCCGTCCGGCGAGCGTCGCGATATGCTCGACATGATCGGCAATGATCGCCGAGGTGACGACGGGTTCGGGGTTGCGCGATTCCCATGCCAGCACCGGCGCGGTTGCGTTGGGGCCATAGACTTCCGCCGATGCGCCGACCGATTTGGCGTAATCGCTCCGGCGCTTGTCCCAGTTGCGCCACGCCTGCGAGACGAAGCTGGGGTAGAAATTGACCATCACGACGCCGCCATTCTTGCCGATCGCGGTGAGCAGCTCATCGGGGATGTTGCGCGGGGCATTATCGAGCGCGCGCGCCACCGAATGCGAGGCGATGACCGGGGCTTTGGTCACCTCCAACACCGCAGCCAGCGTCGCATCGGAGACATGGCTGATATCGACCATCATGCCGATCCGGTTCATCTCCGCCACCACCTGTTTACCGAAAGCACTCAGGCCATTGGCGCGCGGATCATCGGTGGAGGCATCGGCCCATGGCAGGCTGAGCGTGTGGGTCAGCGTCATGTAGCGCACGCCGAGATCATGATAGCGCCGTAGCACGGAGAGCCGCCCGTCAATCTGGTGGCCGCCCTCCACCCCCATCAGCGACGCGATCTTGCCGGCCTTTTCGATCCGGCGGATATCGGCGGCGGTCCCTGCCATTTCGAACGCAGCCGGATTGGCCGCGACGAAACGTTTGACGATGTCGATCTCCTCGAGCGTCATCTCCACCGCGCGGGGGCCCAAATTGTCCGCGGTGATCCACACCGACCAGAATTGCGCGCCGACATGACCCTTGCGCAGGCGCGGAATGTCCGTCTGCAGCGGGAAAGGCAGTTTCGATGTGTCCTTGGTGAGATCGACCGATTCCACCTTCGCCGCATATTTGGAGCGGATTTCCCAGGGCAGATCATTATGCCCGTCGATCACCGGGTTGGCGGTGAGCAGCTTTTCAATGCGCGCGGCGGTGGCGGGATCGGCGGGCGGGGTGGCGGGTGGCGCCGCTGCCTGGGCGAGCATCAGCAAAACAGGCGTCAGCATATCAATCTTCCCCTAAATCAACCGTCGGCAGCATCACCGGCGTTTTAGCGCGGGTATCGACCGCCAGCGTAAACACGTCCGGCCGGGCATAATGGCCGCTGACGTCGAGATCATAGCGCCCGCGCACGATATCGACCGGATCGATATCGGCAACCAGCACCGCCTCCGCGCCATAGACCGGCCCGGCGAGCACATCCCCCATCGGCCCGACAATCACGCTGCCACCGCGGATCAGCACGGTGGCGGGGTCGTTACCCTGGATACAGTCGTAATCGGCGGGCGCATCGGCGCGGGTCATGTATTGGCAGGCGCTCAGCACGAAGCAGCGGCCTTCATAGGCGATGTAGCGCATCGTCGTTTGCCAGATCTCGCGATCATCCACCGTCGGCGCGCAGTAATATTCCACCCCGCCGGCATAATAATGCTGGCGGAGCGCGGGCATGTAATTTTCCCAGCAAATCGCCGCCGCAACCTTGCCGACGGGCGTGTCTGCCAGCTGGAGCGTCGAGCCATCGCCCTGCCCCCAGATCAGCCGCTCGCTGGCGGTGGGCATCAGCTTGCGGTGCCGGGCGAGCAGCGTGCCATCGGGGCCAAAGGTGAGCGCGGTGCAATACAGCGTGCCACCCGCCCGCTCGATAACACCGACGATCAGCGTGGCATGGGCGCTGGCCACCATCTCGGCCATCCGCGCGACTTCGGGGCCGGGCACCTCGATCGCCGATTGCCAGTAGCGCGCGAAATCATCACGCCCGGCGGGAGTCCGCGACCCCACCCGCGCCCCGAAATCGAGCCCCTTGGGATAGCCGCCGACATAGGCTTCGGGGAACACGGCGAGCTCGACCTGCTGCGCACGCAACGTGTCGACATGCGCGGCCATCCGGTCGAGCGTGGCGGGGGTGTCGAACAGGGTGGAACCGGCCTGGACGACCGCGATGCGGCGGGTGCGGGTGGTCATGCGTCGAACGTCCTTTCGCGAAAGGTGATGAAAGTGATGACCTATATAAAAAACCCGCGCGTCACTGTTCGAGGCCGAACACCACCGGGCGAATCAAGAAATGGCAGATGAATTCCAACATTTACAGGGGGGAGTTTGGGGGAGGTCTCCTCCCTCGAACATCGCCTAGATGGCCATCTACTGCTTGAAGCAATTTTCTCGGTGCCACATTAGAAATGCCGGGTGTGGCCGTTCTCGATGGTCTAATGGGAGATTTGCCCTCCCGCTTCGATTGATCAGACTTTCGATGCTCGCGCGATCATTTACGTGGCGAGAGATCATTATGGTCAAATCGTCTTCTAGAGAGATCAAACCGCGATCGAATGTCCAGTGCACTGTACCAGACAATGCGAGACCGTTGGCGACCATATCAGGGCCTCGCGCCGCAACGGATTTGATGTGGGCAGCCTGAACTTCGGCGCGTCCGCCGCCGTTGATCAGCTTCAGCCCGGTTAAGGCGCACCGCTCATCATAGGCGCGCAACACCGAAGCCCGAAATGCGCGGTCACGAACTGGGCGTGACAATAGCTGCATAGCGCGATCAGGTTCGCCAAAATCGAAATTCGATCGCTCGTCTCTTAAGAATGTCTCGTTCAACAATACGTCTCGGGGAAGCAGCTCCGCATCGTCCGGCAGGCCCAGTCGGACGATTCTGCTGAAATCCGATTTTGACAGCGGTCGAACGGACCATTGGGCATTCGCTACGCCAGCTTCAACCAATTGACCGTCGACTTTTCGGGGAACCGGCACGCTGAACTCAAGGAATGACCCCTCCTCCATCCACGCGTAAAACATGCCATCCTGTGTTGGGTCTGCCGTAATATCGCTGACCCTGGCAACCGCCCAATAGCCCCGCGATGCGACCTCCTTCACGGGTTCATAATAAACGACCCAGTCGCCAATACAGGCCTTAGCACGCTCCAAGTAGCTTTTTGGGAAGTGATAACGGACAGCCGGAGAGTCATCGTAAATCGACCCCTCCTTGTGAATGAACACGCAGTGCGCCATCGAAACCCCTTAGGTCATCATGCAGCGAAGCCTCGAACATGAAAAGGCCGACGTGCTGCGCGCGCGTCGGCCTTCAAACTTTCACTAAACAGACGGCGCTTAAAGCTTCGACGTCATCTCCGGCACGATCTTGAACAGATCGCCCACCAGGCCGATGTCCGCCACCTGGAAGATCGGGGCGTCTTCGTCCTTGTTGATCGCGACGATGACCTTCGAGTCCTTCATGCCCGCCAGATGCTGGATCGCGCCGGAGATGCCGACCGCGATGTACACTTCGGGGGCGACGATCTTGCCGGTCTGGCCGACCTGATAGTCGTTGGGGACATAGCCCG
>CAZYOU010000084.1:0-12418 GCA_964649315.1 uncultured Stakelama sp.
ATATCGGCTCCGCCTTCTCAGGAGTTGGAGCCTCCGACAATCCCGGTGCGGTTCAATCCCATCAAAAGAGTTCTTCGAAGCATTCGGCGCTATCGCATTCTATTATGCTTCGGCTGAGTTTGGCATCAAGGCAACCATGGGTGGAATATTAGGAATCCACACATTTGATGCCCTTATCCTCTCAGAGCCCATGAGCTCCGCCTCCCTTAGGAATGTCGTCAAAAGCATCACAAAAGCATCGCTACTTCCTCAAAAACAGAAAGAGCAGTTCATCCAAATTGTAGGCGACTTTGGAGCTTTTGGACCGATCAGAAACACCGTCGCACATCATCAGTGGACAAGTGGTACGCGGAGTGGTTCATTACGCCCGGTATCCGTAGACATTCGTTCGGGCGACGCAAAGCTTTTGGGCATGGAAGATTCAGAACGTGACTGGCTCGCATCTGAATTGCTCACGGAAGCAGCAAAAATACAAAAGCTTAATTCCCGAATACTTGAATTTCAGGTTCACTCTGGGCTCGCAGCATCCATAGCGAAAAAGGATGTCGATACCAAAGCAGCCATCGAACAGGCGCTCGGCATTTGAACCGATCATACAACGGGACTGGGAAAATCAGTCCACGGGGTAGGCGCGTGGCTAGCCGCCTGAATCGCCCTATTAGCAACCTACATCTTTTTGCACCCGCTTATGGCCTCCTTCCGACTGCAGTCGATCCGCTTTGTTAGATATTTGATGACAAGAACTCTTGTCATTTGCCCTAGAATATGACAAGAGCTCTTGTCATATGATCACGCTTCGCCCCCTTCGAGTCGTTTGCGCCATGCTGGTGCGGTGCTGATCGTGGAGAACCGGTTGCGCGTGTTGCGGGCGGAGGCCGGCATCAGCCAGGGCGATCTGGCTCGCTGGCTGGGCGTCTCGCGCCAGACGATCAACGCGGTCGAAACGAACAAATATGATCCGAGCCTGCCGCTCGCGCTGAGAATGTCCAAGGTTTTTGGAGTGCCTGTCGATGCCATCTTCCTCGATGATTGGATCCCCGATGAACGGCCCTGATGCCCCATCCACGCCATCGCCGCGCCAAGGCTTTTCGCGGCGCCTTCTTACCGTATTCGGTATCAGTGCGCCGATCGGTGGGGTGGTCGGCTATTTTGTCGGCCGCGCCCTGAAACAATCGGGCACCGCCCTGCCCGATCTGTCGGTCGCCGATGTGGCGAGCGTGATGATCGGCATCGTGCTGCTGTTCAGCGCAGGCTATGCCTATGTCGCGACGACCAGCCCGACGCGCTGGAACCGAATGGTCGAAAAACAGCCGGCCGACGAGCCCGTCGATCCCGATTCGCTGCGATCGGGCCGGTTTCAGGCGGCGGTGGCCGCGCTGGCGGGGATCATGATCATGATTCCGCCGATTGCGCTGTTGAACGGGTTCGGCACGCAGGCCTTGGGCGCGATTGCGGTGGGGCTGTTCGTGCTGCTGGCGGTGCAAAGCTGGATCAACTGGCGGCTGTGGCGCGAAGGCGATGAGCTGACGCGTGCTGTCATCGCGCAGACCGGGGCGGTGTGCTTTTGGGTGCTCCAGCTCGGCCTGTTCGCCTGGGCGACGCTCACCAAGCTGAAGCTGGCGAGCGATGTCGACAGCTGGACGCTGATGACGGTGCTGATGGGCGCCTATCTGATCGTATCGGTCGTCATTTCCACCCGGCGCGGGCTGGTCGCCGTCTGATCGTCACACCCGCATGGGCATGATGACGTACAGCGCCGGTGCCTTGTCGTTCTCGCGGATCAGCGTGGGGGCGGCGGCATCGGCCAGGTGAACCTCCACTGTGTCACCATGCACTTGTGCCAGAATATCGAGCAGATAGCGGCTGTTGAAACCGATTTCGAACGGTGATGCGGCGTAATCGCCCGACACTTCTTCGGCCGCGGTGCCATTTTCGGGGCTGGTGACCGACAGCGTGATCTTGTCGCGATCGAGCGCCATTTTCACCGCGCGGGTCTTTTCGGTGGCAATGGTCGAGACGCGGTCAACGCCTTCCTCGAATGCGCGCGGATCGATCTTCAGGATCTTGTCATTCCCCGTTGGGATGACGCGGCTGTAATCGGGGAAGGTGCCGTCGATCAGCTTCGACGTCAGCAGCGCCTGGCCCAGATCGAAGCGGATCTTGGTGGCGGAGAGCGACACGCCGACCGAGCCGTCGATTTCATCGAGCAATTTGCGCAGTTCAGCCACGCATTTGCGCGGCACGATAACGTCGGGCATCCCCTCCGCCCCATCGGGCCGGGTGACGGTAACGCGCGCAAGGCGGTGGCCGTCGGTGGCCGCCGCCTTCAGCACAGGCAGCGGATCATCCGACACATGCAGGAAAATGCCGTTCAGATAGTAACGCGTTTCCTCGGTCGAGATCGCAAAGCGCGTCTTGTCGATAATCTGCTTCAATGTCTCGGCGGGCAGCTCGAAGCTGGTCGGCAATTCGCCTTCCGCGATCACCGGGAAATCGTCGCGCGGCAGCGTGGAGAGCTGGAACTTCGCGCGCCCGGCCATGATCGTCATCCGGCTTTCGGCAGCGCTCAGGCTCACCTGGCTGCCCTCGGGCAGTTTGCGGGCGATGTCGAACAGGGTGTGCGCAGATACCGTCGTCGCGCCGGGGGTTTCGACGCTGGCAGCGATATGTTCGTTGATCTGCAGATCGAGATCGGTCGCCATCAGCTTGATCGTGCCATCCGCCGTCGCCTCGATCAGCACGTTCGACAGGATGGGGATGGTATTGCGCCGCTCGACCACCGACTGGACGTGGCTCAAGCCCTTCAACAAGGTGGCGCGTTCGATCGTCGCTTTCATTGGTCTCCCCCGGGCCGCCGCCCATGATATTCGCACCGCCGCATCATCTTCACCCAAGCAAGGACTGCACCGGGGACAATTCGCCGTGTCTCTTTCCTTAAACATAAACAGGGCCGGGGCAAGCGCCCCGACCCTGCTCAATTGTGCCCTTTGGGGGCGATGCCGTTATTAGAAGCGAAAGCCGACACCCACCGCAACCTGATGGCGATCGGTGTCCACCGAGAAGTTGTTGGTGTTGGTGCCGTTTGCGAATTCCAGACGGGCATTGCCATAGTTTGAATAGCGATATTCCAGCTTCGCATAGGTGTTTGGACCAAGCGCCTTTTCAACGCCTGCACCGACCCGGTAGCCGTCAAGATTAAAGCTGCGGCCGGTTTCGGTGGTGCCGTCGCTGGCTGTCAGATCGAACCGGGCATTGCTATAGCCGCCCTTGGCATAGATCATCGTCGACGGGCTGAGCAGCACGCCAAGCCGACCGCCAGCGTACAGATCGCGACCGGCCTTCACCCGACCGAAGCCGAAGTTATTCGGGTCGATCGGCGAGTTATTCACCTTCGCCGTCGATCCGGTAATCTCGCCTTCGATACCGAACACGATCTTGCCGGCGGCGAAATCATAGCCGAGATCAGCACCATACATCAGGCCATGTGCGGTCTGATCGTCACCGCGAATATCTGAATCGGCGGTGCTGCCAGGACGCGATCCGTCATAGCCCAGAATCGCGCCGACGCGGGGACCGGTGAAGGGGGATGCGGCGCTATCCTGTGCTGCCGCAGGTGCTGCCAGGCAGACCGAGGCGATCATGCCGATGCCTAGCGAGGAAATGAGTTTACGCATTGTAACGGTTCCATTTTTTACACGCCCCTCATTACGGGGCAGCATCCTGAATGATCGGGCAGGCAAGGTGTTTCATGAACCTGAGATAAACGCGGGAAAGCGTTGCTTTTCGGGCACACCCGGTTGAAACAGGCGGCATGGATGCCCAACCAAACCGCCGCGGCCGCGACTTTATCGCCCGTCACGGCGAAACCGTTTTCAACGCCGCGCGGCGATTGCAGGGCACCGCGCCGCACACGCCGCTGACGCGTGCAGGCTTTGCCCAGGCAGATGAAATGGGGGCAGCGCTCGCCGCCTATCTGGGACCTAAGCCACCCCTCACCCTATGGGCATCGAGCACCGGCCGCGCGCTGCAGACGCTGGCAGTGATGACCGAACATCTCAGGCTCGACTGGCATGATGCGCATGCCGATGATCGGCTGGTCGAGATTGGCATGGGCTGCTGGGGCGGGCGCTATTATGCCGATGTGATGGCCGAGTTCGGGACGATCATCGAACCTGCCGCCGGGCTGTTGCTGCCCGCGCCCGATGGCGAAACCTATCCGCAGATCGCCGAGCGCGTCAGCGATTGGCTGGCTGAGACTCATGACGATCCGGGCGACCGGCTCGTGATCATGCACGGCATTTCGAGCCGGGTGCTGCGCGGGGTGATGACCGGCGCGGCCGTACATCCCGTCCTCGGTGCGCCGACGCTGCCGGGGCTGCCGCAAGGTTCGCTGGTGATGATCGAAAACGGCGTGGAAACGATCATCCATCGCGGCACCGGGCGCGCCCCGGCGTGAAGCGTATCTCCCTCCTCCTGCTGCTGGCCAGTGTCGCCACCCCGGCTGCGGCCCGCGAACCGCTGGGCATATTTGATCGCTGGGGGGCGTTTCGTGATCCTTCCCCGCTCAAATGCTTCGCGATTTCGACGCCCATTGAGCGAAGCGCCGGGGGCGGCAACTGGCGTCCCTTTGCCAGCATCGCCACCTGGCCGCGCCAGAATGCGCGCGCGCAGCTCCATATCCGCCTCAGCCACGAGCGTGATCCGCGCGCTCGTGTGACGATCAGCGTGGGCGAGCGCCGCTTCGAACTCGTCGCCGGCAATGCCGATGCCTGGGCCCCCGATGCCCGCACCGACACGGCGATCGTCGCGGCGATCCGATCGGGCCGCTCGCTGAGCGTCGAGGCCCTCGACAAGGGTGGCCGCCCCTTCGTCGATGTCTATGCGCTGCGCGGTGCCGCCACCGCGATCGACGCAGCCGCTTTGGGCTGCGTGGGGCGCTAAACCGCACCGGGTAGAAAAACGCCGCTTCTTGGCCTATGTGCCCGCGATGCAGACCACCGAAGCGCTGACCATGCCCATCCCCGGGCACATCGATCCCGTACCCGTACCGCGCGTGTTTACGCCGCGGGCCGACGGTCGGATCGACCTGATCGGCTTGAGCAAGGCCGATCTGCGGATGGCTCTGGAAACCGCACAGCTCGAACCCAAACAGGCGAAATTGCGCGCAAAGCAGCTTTGGCACTGGATGTATAATCGCGGCGCGACCGAATTTTCGGTGATGACCGATATCTCGAAGACGATGCAGCCCTGGCTCGAACAACGCTTCGTGATCAGCCGCCCTGAAGTGGTCGAGGCACAGGTATCGAGCGATGGCACGCGCAAATGGCTGCTCCGCTCGGATGCGGGCGACGGACAGGGCGCGCAGGATTATGAGATGGTGTTCATTCCCGATGCGGATCGCGGCACGCTCTGCGTGTCGAGCCAGGTCGGCTGCACGCTCAACTGCCGGTTCTGCCACACCGGCACGATGCGACTGGTGCGCAACCTGACCGCGGGCGAGATTGTCGGCCAGGTGATGCTCGCGCGCGATGGGCTGGGCGAATGGCCGAGCCAGCCCGAAGGGCGGCTGCTGACCAACATCGTCATGATGGGCATGGGCGAGCCGCTGTATAATTTCGATGCGGTGCGCGATGCGCTGAAGCTGATCATGGACGGCGACGGGCTGTCGCTCAGCAAGCGGCGGATCACGCTGTCGACCAGTGGTGTGGTGCCGATGATGGCGCGTGCGGGTGAGGAGATCGGCGTCAATCTCGCGGTGTCGCTCCACGGCGTTACCAAGGAAGTGCGCGACGAGATCGTCCCGCTCAACCGCAAATACGGTATCGAGGAGCTGCTCCAGGCCTGCGCCGATTATCCCGGTGCCAACAACGCCCGGCGGATCACCTTCGAATATGTGATGCTGAAGAACAAGAACGACAGCGACGCCGATGCGCGTGAGCTCGTCCGGCTGATCAAGCACTATCAGCTGCCCGCCAAGGTGAACCTGATCCCGTTCAACCCCTGGCCCGGCTCCACTTACGAGTGCTCCACGCCGGAGCGGATCAAGTCTTTTTCGAGCATCGTCTTCGGTGCTGGGATTTCCGCCCCTGTCCGCACCCCGCGCGGACGCGATATCGATGCCGCGTGCGGCCAGCTGAAAACGGCGAGCGAACGCATGAGCCGCGCCGATCTCGACCGGCTGGCCGACGAAAAACAAGTCGCTTTGGGCTGAGCCGGGTGCATCGCTTGCGGCGCTAGGTTGTTATAGCGGCGTCATGCCGCTTCCTCAGCTTCTACCGATCCTGCTCCGCTGGCTGCGTCGCACTATCATCCTTGTGCTGGTGGCGGCCGCGCTGCTGATCGCCTTTGCCGCGCTGCGGCCGGGGCCGCAGGACTTGCCCTGGACACAGCTGAAGCTCGACGAGCCGATCGGCCTCTTTACTGGCCGCAAGATCGCACGCCTCACCGCCGATCGCCCTGCATGCTTCGCCCTGCTCCGCGCGAGCGGGATCGACTTTACGCCCGCGCCAACCCGGGGCGAAAACCGGTGCATCGTTGAGGATGCCGTGCGGGTATCTGCGCGCCAGCCGCTGCTGCCCTTGTCCCCTGCCAGCGTCACGCCCTCCTGCCCGGTCGCAGCCGGACTGATCGCGTGGCAATCGCACGTCGTGCAGCCTGCCGCGCTCGGCATTTTGGGCGTGTGGGTAAGACGGATCGAGCATCTCGGCAGCTATTCGTGCCGACGGCTTTACGGGCGGTCGGACGCTGGCTGGAGCGAACATGCCACCGCTGACGCAATCGATATCAGCGGCTTCGTGCTGAGCGACGGCACGCGGATTTCGGTGCTGCAGGACTGGAATGATCCGGGCGAAAAGGGCGCGTTCCTGCGCGCGGTGCGTGACGGTGGCTGCCGGGTGTTCTCGACCGTGTTGTCGCCTGATTACAACGCTGCCCATGCCGATCATCTGCACATGGATCAGGCCGCTCGGGGCGCAACGGGCTGGCGTTCCTGCCGATAACGGCAACCATTCGTTAACGATCACCACTTGTGTCCAGCGATGAAACGCGCCCGATTGGCGGGTTTCGCTCTGACGATTTTTCATTATGCCACAATGATATGCACCGCACGCAACGCAACCGGCCCCTCAGCGGCCAGATCATCGGCATGATGGCGCTTGCGGGAATCCTCGCCGCTGCCTTTCTGGTGCTGGCAACTGGCATACTGTCAGCCCATTCCGTTACACCGACGCCCAACGCCGATATTAAGCCAGTGTCGCGTCCCGTTGAATCACCAGCGCCTGCTAGGCCCCTTGAACAACAAGCGGTGGCGCCTCCCCCGCCGGCAGCTGCCGCACCGACCGGCTATGTCATCAAACAAATCCTCCCGATCGACGGCCCGCTCCATCTCGGCGATCATTATTGGGACGAAAGCGGCGCCCCCGACGGCCCGATCCTGATCACGGTCGATCTCGCCGCACAGACGCTGTCAGTGTTTCGCGGCGGGCACGAAATCGGGACGGCGGCGATCCTTTTTGGTGCGGACGACAAACCGACCCCGCTCGGCACCTTTCCGATTACCCAGAAGGATGCCGATCATGTCTCCAACATTTATGGCAGCCCGATGCCCTTTATGCTGCGGCTGACGAACACCGGCATCAGTATTCATGGCACGTCGGTGGCGGACGGCTATATGACGCATGGCTGCATCGGCGTGCCGACGCCCTTCGCCGAAAAGCTATTCGCGGCGGTGAAGCTCGGCGACAAGGTGATCGTGACGCGCGGCAAGCTGCTGAACGTCGGCTCGACGGCCAGCAGCTGATTCAGTCAGGTCGGCGCATCCGGAACAAGGCGTCTTCCGTTATCGCGAAATAATCCCCCCAGCCGCCGCCGCGCATCACCGGTTCGGCGCGCGCCGTCTGGTACACGCCGTCGTCGAGCATGGCGGGGTCGATATGCACGCCCACCACCTCGCCCAGGATCAGCCAGCTGTCGACATCGACCCCGGCGGCACTGGTAAGCCGGATCGTCTGGCTGGTGCGGCATTCGAAGCTGACCGGGCTGGCAGCGACGCGCGGCGGTTTGACGATGTGCGAGGGCGCGCTTTCCAAGCCGGCGAGGGCGAACTCATCGACCTCAGCACCGAGCGTCGCGGATGAGGCGTTCATCGCCTCTGCCAGCGGGCGCGAGACGAGGTTCCACACGAATTCCCCCGTCACGGTCGCATTCTCGGCACTGTCCTTCCACTCGACCGAGGTGAAGCCGATGATCGGTGGCGTGTAATTATACATGTTGAAAAAGCTATAGGGTGCCAGATTGCGGACCCCGTCTGCGCTCATCGTGCTGATCCAGCCGATCGGCCGTGGCGCGATAATAGCGTTCAGCGGATCATGTTTCAGGCCGTGCCCGTGCCGCGGCTCGTAAAAATGGTGCCCTATCATCCACTGCTCCACAAACATGTCTGCCACAGGTCGCTGGCAACGTAAGGTTGGAGCGCGTAAGATGCCAGCGCGGCACCTGAACGGCGTTTCAAAGGGTTTATGATGGACGCAACGACCGACCCCCATGCGGCGACACTGCCCGAAAACGGTCCAGCCCCGTCTTCGCCAACGGGCGAAGCAACGATGCGCTGGCTCTACAAGCATAACCTGTCGACGCGGGTGTGGCATTGGGTCAACGTCATCACCGTTTTCATCATGATCGGCAGCGGGCTGGGGATCCTGAACGCGCATCCGCATCTCTATTGGGGACAGTTCGGCGCGAATCCTGATCCGGCCTGGCTGCACCTGCCGCGCGCCCCGGGGTGGATGACCATTCCGGGCGGCTATAATCTGGCGCTGTCACGGCGCTGGCATCTGTTTTTCGCGCTGGTGCTTGGCTTTGCGCTGCTCGGCTTCATGATCTCGAGCCTGATCAACCGGCATTTCCAGAAGCAGCTGGCGATCAAGGCGGCCGAACTGACGCCGTCGCATCTCTGGTACGATATCAAGGAGCACGCCGCGCTGCGCTTTCACGATCCCAAGGATCCGACCGCGTTCAACGTGCTGCAGAAAATCGCTTATGCGAGTGCGATTTTCATCATGATCCCCGCGATCATCTTTACCGGGCTGGCGATGTCCCCCGGCATGGACGCGGCATGGCCATGGTTGATCGACATTTTCGGCGGGCGCTCCTCGGCCCGGTCGATCCATTTCCTCGCGATGATCGCGCTGATCGGCTTCATCATCGTCCATCTCGCCCTCGTCATTCTGGCGGGGCCAATCGACGAAGTCAGGTCGATGATTACCGGTTATTGGCGCGTGCCGAAGGATGAACACTAATGTCGGGATTGATTTCACGTCGCGCGCTGGTCGGCGGCGCTGCTGCCGGGGCCGGGCTGCTGCTATCGGGCTGCGACAAGCTTGCGCAGAACGAGACGTTTCGCAAAGTGCTGTTCTCGGCCGACAATGTCCACCGCTGGACGCACCAGGCGCTATCGAACCGCAATTCACTCGCCAAGGAATTCCGGCCTGACCAGATGTCGCCGATTTTCCGTGCGAACGGCACGCTGAACCCGGGCACGCCTGAATATACCGCCATGGTTGCCGACAAATTCGCCAACTGGAAGCTAAAGGTTTCCGGGTTGGTCAACCGGCCGATGGACATTTCGCTGGCCGAGCTTCGCCAGATGCCGTCGCGTACCCAGATCACCCGGCACGACTGTGTCGAGGGGTGGAGCGCGATCGGCAAATGGCAGGGGCCGCAGCTCGGCAATATTCTGAAAACAGCCGGGCTGAAGGACAATGCCCGCTATATCATCTTCCACTGCGCCGATCTGTACCGGGGCAAGAATTATTACGAGTCGGTCGATCTGTTCGACGCGTTCCACCCCCAGACGATCCTTGCGTACCTGATGAACGACAAGCCGATCACGGTGCCGCACGGCGCCCCCATCCGGCTGCGGGCAGAACGGCTGCTGGGGTATAAGCAGGCCAAATATGTGATGGGCATCGAAGCCGTCGCCTCGCTTGAGGGGATCGGCCAGGGTCAGGGCGGCTATTGGGAAGACAATGTCGAATATGATACCTATGCAGGTATCTGACATAGGCTTTCGACCGCGGTGCGCTGTGACCCGTCAATATCGGCGGTAAGCGTCGTGTTGGCGATCGCCAAACAGGCGCGTCGCGCGGTGCTGCATACGCCCTAAACCGAGCAATAATAACCACTAAGCCGATTTTTGGTGGATAGGGCCAATCGCTTTTGCGATGGAACATGCGTCGCCGTGCCCCGTTTGGACCTATGATATGGCTATCATCGACCTGTTCCTGCAGCGCCGCGTGCAGCGCGGTCGGCTAACCGTTTTTCATCATGACGGCACCTCGCGCACCTTTGGCGCCGCCGATGCCGTGCTGCCCGATGTGACGATCCGTTTCACCGACAAGGGCGCTGCCGCATCGATCATCCGCGATCCGGGGCTGGGTGCAGGCGAAGCCTATATGAACGGCCGGATGACCGTGGATGGTGACGATATCCTTGGCCTCGTCACACTGATGACGGCCAATGATCGGTGGGAAGATGGGGCAAGCGCGCTCGCCGCATCGCGCGCCACCCGGCTGGTGCAGGCGGTGACGCACCGGATCGGCCGTCTCAACATGGCCCGGGCCGCCAAACGCAATGTGGCGCATCATTATGATCTGTCGGATCGGCTATACGATCTGTTCCTTGATGCCGACCGCCAATATAGCTGTGCCTATTTTCTCGATACCGATGCCAGTCTGGAACAGGCGCAGGAGGACAAAAAGGCGCATATCGCGGCCAAGCTTGCGCTCGAACCGGGCATGACCGTGCTCGATATTGGCTGCGGCTGGGGCGGATTGGCGCTGTATCTGTACGAAAAGACTGGTGCCGATGTGCTGGGCGTCACCCTGTCCGAAGAGCAGCTGAAAGTCGCACGCAACCGTGCCGCCGCCGCCGGCGTCAGCGACAAGGTGCGGTTCGAACTGATTGATTATCGGCACGTCACCGGTAAGTTCGATCGGATTGTGTCAGTCGGCATGTTTGAACATGTCGGCCCGCCCAATTACCGGACCTTTTTCCGCAAATGCCGTGATCTGCTGAACGACGATGGCGTCATGCTGCTGCACACGATCGGGCGCGCCGGGCCACCCTCTGTTACCGATGCCTGGACGGTCAAATATATCTTCCCCGGTGGCTATAATCCGGCTCTGTCCGAAATCGTGCGCGCCAATGAAGGGCTGCGCTTTTTGCTGACCGATGTCGAAGTCCTGCGCCTGCATTACGCCCATACGTTACAGCATTGGTATGACCGAACGGCCGCCGCGAAGGACCAGATCATCGCGCTCTATGATGAGCGTTTTTACCGGATGTGGCTGTTCTACCTTGCCGGGGCGCTCTGCGCGTTTCGCTATGGCGGGCTGGTCAATTATCAGGTGCAATTCACCAATAACCGCCACGCGCTGCCGATCGTGCGCGATTATATGTATGAACGCGAACGGGATTATCGGGCCGAACAGCCCGTCGTGTTACGGCGTCATTCGGCCGGGTAGCGCGCGTTCATCCATTCCCAGGCGTCGCGCACCATTACTTCGAGCACGGTCAGATCCACATCGGTCAGCCGGTTCACATACAAGCATGATTTGCCGATCTTGTGCTTGCCGAGCGTCGCCAGCCGCGCGCCTTCCTCGGCAAAGCCCGGCATGATGTAGAGTACGATATTGGCGGCACGCGGGGAAAAGCCGATCCGGCACATGTCGCCTTCGCGCCCGCTATCGTAGCGATAATGATAGCTGCCGAAACCGATGATCGACGGCCCCCACATGCGGGGCGGCTCACCCGTTACCCGCGCCATCATGTCCAGCACCACGCGGGCATCGGCCTGCCTGCCCGGATTCGCCACCGAATCGATGAATGCGTCGACATTCACGACCGTCGGCTTGGTCTTGTTTTCGGCCATCTGCACCCTCCCCGGTTGCGCGCGCGTTTCGCCTCGCATAGGTCGCGCTGCGTTACCGCCAAAGGATCATCCTGATGACTGACAAAATCAATCGACCAGATATCAACCGGGTCGTGCTCGCCTATTCGGGCGGTCTGGACACCAGCGTGATCCTGAAATGGCTGCAACAGACCTATCAATGCGAAGTGGTGACGTTCACCGCCGATCTGGGGCAAGGCGAGGAACTCGAACCCGCGCGGCGCAAGGCCGAGCAGGCAGGCGTAAAGCCAGAACATATCTTTATCGATGATCTGCGCGAGGAATTTGTCGGCAATTACGTGTTTCCGATGATGCGCGCCAATGCGCTGTATGAGGGGCTGTACCTGCTCGGCACCAGTATCGCCCGTCCGCTGATCGCCAAGCGCCAGATCGAGATTGCGCGGATGCTGAATGCTGATGCCGTCAGCCACGGCGCGACCGGCAAGGGCAATGATCAGGTCCGCTTCGAGC
>CAZYOU010000085.1:0-12344 GCA_964649315.1 uncultured Stakelama sp.
CCTGCTTCTTCTGAAGGACGGGGGCGACCTTTTGCCCCGGATTAAGGAACGCGCCGGCGGAAACGACAACGCGTTCGCTCCCGGTCAGCCCTTCGGAAATGGCCACACCGGCGTCAGAAACCTGACCGACCTTGATCGCCTGGCGCACCACTTCGTTCTTGGCGTTGAGGATATAGACGAAATTCCCCTTTGCGTCACTTTGCACGGCCGATTGCGGCAGCAAGGGGACCTGGCTGGTGCCGCTGGCAATCACGGCGGCGGCAAAACCACCTGGGCGAAGTGCCGGATCATACCCCAGAGCAATTCGTGCAATGCCCTGCCGCGTCTGCGGATCGATGACCGGCGATACCTGCCAGATGCGACCGGCAAAGCTGCGCTCGCTACCGACTGGGGTCACCTGCGCCGAAACGCCGACGCTGACGGCGCTCATATCGGCATCGCTGAGCGCGGCGCGCAACTCGAGCTCGCCCCCCTTCGCCAACCGGAACAAGGTGCCCGATCCGGCGCTGACGATCTGGCCGGGTTCAACCGCCCGCGTCAAAACAAGGCCGGCGGCTGGCGCACGAATGTTGAGCCGACCCGTCCGTGCATTGGCTTCGGCAAGCTGCGCCTGCGCCACGGCAACGCGTGCATTGGCGGCGTCACGCGTCGCGGTGCGCCGGTCGAGATCGGCCTTGGAGATGAACCCGCGTGCCACCAGTGCCGCAGCGCGGTCGAGCTCGGCCTGCGCCAGCCGGGCGTCTGACCGCGCGACGTTGATCTGCGCGGCAAGCGATGCGCCGGTCTGCACCTGAACCGAACGGTCCACGGTCGCCAGCACCTGCCCCGCGCGCACCCACTGACCCGGCTGGACCAGCACATTGGTCACCAGCCCGCCTTCACCGGCCACGCCGACCGGCATGTCGATTTTTGCCGCCAGCGTGCCCGTGGCAGAGATAACGCGGCCGACCAGCTGGCGTCCCGGCACATCGACGGTGACCGTCGGGATTTGTGATCCGCGTCGTGATGCTGCCGCTGCTGCCGCTGCGGTTTTCTTTTCATCACCGCCCGAGGACAGGAAATAGATGAGGCCGAGCACCACGGCGACGGCAACGACCACAATGATCCACAGCCGTCCCCGCCCGCCATTGCCGCGCGCGCCGGAAAAGCCCAGCCGTCCTTCATTGCCAATCGTACCCGGTTCGTAATTCATGGTATTCACTCTCGTGTATCGGCTGGGTGCCGCCCCGTATCCAGATGCTGTATTAGCTAAATAAAGCACCGATCTCAAGCGGGTGTTTTCGTGGCCGCCAATGGCTTGTTTTGGTGCTGTTCGCAACCCGTGGCCGATGCCCGTTATGGTGCTTTTCTGGCATATTGAATTGATCGTGCGACTCAATAATCGGTTGCAACCAAAAGCCACCCGGGTGAATTAACCATCAGGCACGGCACCATGCCGTGGGGGGAGAAGAGCGATGCTTCTGCAGAACAGCTTTTTCGGTTGGATACTCATCGGCCTGGTGGCGGGTGTGCTCGGCAAGATCATTCTCCCTGGCAAGGATCCGGGCGGCTTCATCGTCACCATCCTGATCGGTATTGCCGGTGCGCTGCTCGCGGGTTTCGTGTCGCAGGCCATGGGCTGGCAGATCGCCAATGGCTGGCAAAGCTATGCCGCGGCGACGGGCGGGGCGATTGTTTTGCTGATTCTCTACCGCGTGGTCGTCACCAAGCGGGCACGCTGACCCTTTCGTCACCGACGCTCCCGTTCAGCAACCGTTCCGGCTGCTCCGTCCTAAGCTGAGTTCATTGGTCGATTCGGCTGCTGACGGGAGAATGATAATGCGTGTTCTAATTCTGGCGACAACCGCCGCGTTGCTGCCGATGACACCGCTGGCGGCACAGCAGCCGCTCGTTCCGGCGACCGGCATCGTCGACGGTGCGACTCTCGATGTGGTCGCGACCGGCGAATCGACCCGGGTGCCCGATCTCGCGACGATCCGAAGCGGTGTCTTTACGCAGGCGCCGACCGCGGCAGCGGCACTCAGCGCCAATGCCCAGCGCATGGCGGGCGTGTTGGCCGCGTTGAAGCGCGCCGGCGTCCAGCCGAACGATGTCATGACAACGGCAGCGACGCTCAGCCCGCAATATCGTTATGGTGAAAATCAGCCGCCCGTCATCACCGGCTACCAGGCCGTCAATACCGTATCGATCCGCTTTCGTGACGTGACTGCCAGTGGGGCGGTGCTCGATGTGCTGGTGGCGCAAGGGGCTAACCAGATCGAGGGGCCAACGCTGTCACTCGCGCAACCCGATGCAGCGCTCGACGAAGCGCGTACCGACGCGATCAGGCGTGCCCGCAGCCGGGCCATTCTTTATGCGCGCGCGGCAGGCCTGACGGTCAACCGGATCGTGTCGATCAGCGAGGCGGGCGATCAGTCGACCGCGCCCGAACCAATGATGTTTGCCCGCGCGAAGGACAGCGCACCGTCAACCACGATCGTCCCCGGCGAAACCCGCGTTACCGCGACGGTTTCGGTCCGTTTCCTGTTGAAATAGCAAAAAAAGAGCCGCCCGGCGTGCATTCGGGCGGCTCATAGGGAGCTCGATTTGTCGGGTGGCCGCGTTAGCGGATGCTGCCCCGACGGACGAGATTGACAATCGCGAGCAGGATAATCGCACCGATTAGCGAATAGACAAAGGTGGTGACGGTGATCGCATTGTTGATGCCGCCGCCGAACAGGAACGATGCAATCACCGAACCGATAACGCCCACAATGATATTGAGCAGGATGCCCTGCTGCCCGTCGGTGCGCATGACCATGCTTGCAAGCCAGCCCACGACACCGCCGACAACAAGCCAAATGATAAGACCGACCATGATACCCTCCGTTTCGCCCGATCGTCGGGCGCATGGAGGAAAGACGCGTCGTTACGGTGATTTGTTCCCCAGCGTCGACGAATGATCGCCGGCAAGGTGTAAAAGGATCAATATTTCTGCTGCCGTTCGTAGAGCGAGCGATAATGCTGAATCCGCGTGACGCGCAGACCGGGCATGCCCGACCGATCGATGGCGCGCTGCCAACCGGCAAATTCTTCCATCGTCAGGTTATAGCGCTGGCACACTTCGTCGACGGTCAGCAGCCCGCCATTCACGGCGGCGACCACTTCGGCCTTGCGGCGCACGACCCAGCGTGTGGTTTCGGGCGGCGGCAGCGAATCGAGCGTCAGCGGCTCGCCGAGTGGCCCGATTACCTTTGCTGGCCGGATCTTCTGGTTTTCGATCATGCTTACCTCGATGGGGGCGGGGGCCCCGTCAACCTCACTAACGACCATTATCAGCCGGACTTGAACATCGACTGAAACGGCTCGGTAAACGACATGTTCATTCTTGCTTCCATTGGCGGATCGTCGCAGCCATTGCTCGGTTGAACGCGCCGTGCGCTGGCTGCAGCAGCATGGGGGTAACGAAGGGCATTGCCGTGCGCGATTCGATCAGCGCGGTTGGGCTGGTCGCCTGTCGGGCAGCGATGCCCACCATCAACACCGCCAGATCGCCCGGCAGGGCGGTCACAATGCTATCCTGTTCGAAACGCGAAAAACTCAGGTCCACTACGCTACTTTCACTAAACGACTCATCTGATTGGCCGGGTGTAGCGAGGGGGTCTGAAGGTCCGGTAAAGCCGCGCGAAATCTTTGATCAATCTTTTGCGGCATGGGTGCCGCGCCGACGCGTTTTTGCATCCGCGGGCGGGACGCCCTATCTGTCGTCCCATGATCGAAGGTGAATTTCAGCTTGGAGAAAATCCGCAGGCAAAGCGGATTGTGGTCGCGATGTCGGGCGGGGTCGACAGTTCGGTGGTGGCCGCGCTTGCGGTGCGGACCGGGGCCGAGGTGATCGGCGTGACGCTTCAGCTTTACGATCACGGCGAGGCAGTGGGGCGCGCGGGCAGCTGCTGCGCCGGTCGCGATATTCGCGATGCGCGCGCGGTGTGCGACCGGCTCGGCATAGCCCACTATGTGTTCGATCATGAAAGCAGCTTTCGCGATCAGGTGATTGATGATTTCGCCGACGAATATCTGGCCGGGCGCACCCCTATTCCCTGCATCAAGTGCAATATGGGGCCGAAATTCACCGATCTGTTCAAGCTCGCGCGGGATCTGGGCGCGGATTGCCTGGCGACCGGTCATTATGTCCGTCGTGTCGAAGGGGCGGCGGGGGCCGAACTCCACCGCGCCATCGATCCGGCGCGTGACCAGAGCTATTTCCTGTTCGCAACAACAGGCGCGCAGCTCGATTATCTGCGCTTCCCGCTGGGGGACATGGCAAAGACGCGCGTACGTGAGATTGCCGCCGAAATCGGCCTGGGCGTCGCGGCGAAGCCCGACAGCCAGGATATCTGCTTCGTGCCTGACGGCAATTATGCCGCGCTGGTCAAGAAATTACGGCCCGAAGCCGATACCAGCGGCGATATCGTCGATGAAAGCGGGCGCGTGCTCGGTCAGCACCGCGGCCTGATCCACTTCACCGTTGGTCAGCGTAAGGGACTCGAGATCGGTGGCACGCCCGAGCCGCTCTATGTCCTCCGCCTCGAGCCGACCGAACGCCGCGTGATCGTAGGTTCGAAGCGTGCGCTGGCGGTGAGCGCGGCGCGGCTGACAGGCATTAATTGGATTGGCGGCGATCATCAGGGGCCAGTGACCGCCAAGGTCCGTTCGCTCGCCAAGCCCGTGCCTGCGCGGCTGGAGGACGATCGCATCGCGTTCGACGCCCCCGAATATGGCGTCGCGCCGGGCCAGGCGGCGGTGCTGTACGCTGGCGATCGGGTGCTTGGCGGCGGCTGGATCGCGGAAACGGAACGCGCCCTGGTGGGGGTTTAGGGCGCGCCGGCGTCTTTTCGGGATCAATTTTACGCCCGTTCGGGCTGAGCGATGTCGAAGCCCATGCGGCGGACTTGCCCTTCGACTTAGCTCAGGGCGAACGGTTGTTGGGAATAAGTGGTAGCCTAGCGCTTCAGCGGCGTCGGCTGGCACCCGAGCAGCGGATCGAACTTCACCGATCGGCTTGCAATCAGCGGCACAGAGGCCGTGACCGTCTTGGTCGCCGGGTCTTCGCTTAGCTGGATCGGCTCCATGCCGGGTTCGAAATCCTTGCGGCAATTCTGCAGATCGCGATTGCCGATATAGCGGCAGGCGCAGGCGACGCGGGCGCCATAGCCGACTCCGAGTTCAAGCTGTGGCGTCAGCGAGCGGACATAGAGCCACGCCCCCAATGCGAGGGCAAGGATGACGATCAGGGTCGGTACGACAAGGCGTCTTGCGTTCATATGCCCCAAGCGTAGACTGGCATCATGAGAATAAAAAGCCTCTTCATGGCCAGTGCGGCTACCCTGATGCTCGCCAGCAGCGGGCCAGCGCCCGCGGATGATGCCGGGCCGCTGAAACCGCTGTTCGCTGCCAATCAGGCAGAGGCGCGCGGCGCGATCCTGATTGAGGACGGGCGCGTGATCGCGAAACATTATGGCGCGGGCTATTCTGATGCGAACCGCTTCATCAGCTGGTCGATGGCCAAATCGGTGACGGCGATGCTTGTCGGGGAACTGGTCGCCGACGGCAAGTTGCAGCTCGATGCGCCGGCCCCAATTGCCGAATGGCGCAAACCCGGCGATCCGCGCGGCGCGATTACGCTCCGGCATCTGCTCAACATGGCATCGGGACTGGAGCATACCGAAGAAGGCCAGCCGGTCGAGAAGTCGGATACCAATCAGGTGCTGTTCGTCGGTGGCACGCAGGATATGGCAGCCCGGTCGATCGCCCAGCCGATGGAGGCCAAGCCCGGTGAGAAGTTCGAGTATAGCTCGCTCACCACGATCATCCTGTCGGAAATCATCACCCGCACGCTCACCGACAGCCGCGATCCGCGCGTCCGGGCGCAGACCTATCGTGATTTCCTGTATGCACGGCTATTCACGCCGGTTGGCATCACAACGGCTTTCCCGGAGTTTGACGGCGCGGGCACGCAAATCGGCGGATCGCTGATCCATATGTCGCTTGATGATTTCGGGCGGCTCGGCGGGTTGTTGCATGAAGGCAAGGCGCCCGACGGTACGCAGGTGATCGCACCCGAATGGCTGGCGTTTCTGAAGCAATCGTCGCCGACCAACCCCGAATATGGCGGCCAGCTCTGGCTTAACCGGCCCGGCGCCCCCGATGGGTCGCCCTCGCTTTTCCCGCAAAAGGGTGTGCCGTCGTTGGTGTCGATGAACGGGCATCTCGGCCAATATGTGATGGCGTTTGACGGGCAGGGCGCGGATGGCAAACCGCACCGTTATGTGCTTGTCCGCCTCGGGAAGACGCAAGATAAGCAGCGCCGCCCGGTGATCGATGCGATGGGCGATATCGCCGCAAGCTTCGCAAAATAGCCGACGGCAAACACCGGCTTAAGCCCAGCGTGACGAGCCGCCCGACTTCGGGCAATCGGCTGCCATGGAAAAGCTGATGATTTGGTTCGATGGCGGCTGCCCGCTCTGCCGCCGCGAAATCGCGCTGATGCGGCGGTTGGACAAGCGGCACGCGATCAATTTCATTGATGTCAGCGCGGGTGAGACCGGCTGCCCGATCGACCGTGACGCCCTGCTCGCCCGGTTTCACGCGCGGGAAGGCGGCGTCATGCTCTCCGGCGCAGCGGCGTTCGCGGCGATGTGGCGCGCGATTCCGGTACTCCGCCCGATTGGCCTGGCCGCGCGTAACGCAACCGTCCTTGCCGCGCTCGAATGGCTGTATCGGCGGTTTCTGGTGGTACGGCCGATGCTGCAACGGCTGGCGGGCGCGCGCGCCTAAAGCAGAAACACGCCTTCCATCATCGTCACGCAGCGCCCGGTCAGCATCACGCGGTCGCCCGCAAGACGGCAGCCGACATGCCCGCCGCGCTTGCTCGCCTGATAGGCGGTGAAGCTGTCTTGTCCCAGTCGTGCCGCCCAATAGGGGGTCATCACGGCGTGCGCTGATCCCGTCACCGGGTCTTCTGGAATGTCATAATATGGCGTGAACACACGGCTGATGACGTCGGTAGCATCACCCGGCGCCGTCACCACCGCGACGAGCTTGCCCTGCGCCGCCAGCGCTGCCTGGTCAGGGGTCAGCGCACGGATTTGATCGGCGTTTTCGAGGACGATCAGCGCATAGCCGGTCTCATACCACAATGTTTCCACCGCAGCCTCCACGCCCAAAGCGGCAACGATCTCGGGTAGGGGCTTGGCGGTCGGTGCCCAATTGGGCAGGCCGAGTTCATAGCCGTCGCCGTGGCGCGCAACCGACAACATGCCAGCCTGGCGCGTGCGGAACGTGACTTTCGTCAGATCAGGGTCGCTGCTCAGCAGATGATGCCCGCTCGCCAGCGTCGCGTGACCACACAGCGCCACCTCGGCAGCGGGCGTGAACCAGCGCAATTCGTAATCGCTGGCACCGCTGGCATCGGGCACCAGAAACGCGGTTTCGCTCAGGTTATTCTCGCCTGCGATTGCCAACAGCACATCATCAGCTAGCCACGCGTCGAGTGGCATCACCGCGGCGGGATTGCCGGTAAACGGTGCATCGGCGAAGGCATCGATCTGGGCAATGGGCAGGCGGATCATGCGGGGCGGTCCTTCAGCTTGGCGATTTCATCGGCTTCGACAAGGTCGTTGCCGGGGTGATCGACCTGACCTTCGGGGTCGATATGGATCAGGATTTCGGTACCCGGAAATTCGCGAGCCAAGCTGGTTTCGATCCGGTCGGTGACGATATGGGCGTCGGCAATGGTCATGCCGGGGTCCATCCAGATGTGGAACTGGACAAAATCGGTCGACCCGCTGGTCCGCGTGCGCAGATCGTGCAGCCCTTTCAGCTCGGGGTGTCGCCCCGCGACCTCAACGAAGCGGCGGCGCTTTTCGGGTGGCCATTCCTTGTCCATCAGCTGGTCGATTGCGCTGCTCGACGCACGCCAAGCGCCCCACAGCAGCCACGCTGCAATGCCGATGCCGAAGATCGGGTCCGCCCCGGTGACGCCCAGAATCTGGTCGAGCACTAAGGCGGCGATAACGGCGACGTTCAACAGCACGTCCGACTGATAATGAACATGATCAGCGCCGATCGCGACCGAACGGGTCTTTGCGATCACCTGTCGTTGATAGGCGAGCAGCGCGATCGTGACGATGATGGCGATCACCGATGCACCGATCCCGATTTCGGCGTCCGCCGTGACTTGCCGTGTGATCAGCCGGTCGATTGCCCGCCCGAAAATGGCAAAGGCGGATACGGCGATGATTGCCACCTGGAATAACGCCGTAAGCGATTCGGCCTTGCCGTGCCCAAAGCGATGATCGTGATCGGCGGGCTGTGCGGCGAGCCTGACGCCGAACAGTGTGACGAGCGACGCGACCAGATCGAGCCCCGTATCGGCCAGCGACCCCAGCATTGCGACCGACCCCGTGTGCCACGCGGCATAGGCCTTGATTAGCATCAGCACCGCCGCGGTCACGACGCTGGCAATCGCGGCGCGCGTCGTCAGGCTGCTCGCGGTCAGCTGATGCGCGGCACGGGCGTCGTGGTGGCTCTGCCCCTCGCTCATGGATAGAGCATGCCCTCGGCCCAGCCATCGTCGGTGCGGGTGAACAGGCGGCGTTCGTGCAGCCGGTGTTCGCGGTCCTGCCAGAATTCGATCTGCAGCGGCGTCACGCGGTAGCCGGACCAATGCGGTGGCCGCGGCACCGGCCCACCCTCGAACCGCGCCTGCATCTCGGCAAATCGCGCTTCAAACGTCGCGCGGCTGTCGAGCGGGCGTGATTGATCCGAAGCCCAGGCCCCCAGCTGCGAATCGCGGCTGCGCGTCGCGAAATAGGCATCGGCATCGGCGGTGCTGACGGTGCTCACCGGCCCTTCGATCCGCACTTGGCGGCGCAGCGATTTCCAGTGGAAAAGCAAGGCGACCTGCGGATTGGCGGCAATATCGGCAGCCTTGCGGCCCTGTTGATTGGTGTAGAACACAAAACCGTCGGGGCCGTGCCCCTTCAACAGAACCATGCGTAGCCCCAGCCGCCCCTCGGCATCGCTGGTGGCGATGGCCATTGCGTTGGAATCGTTGATTTCGCTGGTGCGCGCCTCGGCATACCAGGCATCGAAGAGGGTGAAGGGATCGGTGGTCATGAAGGGGCCTTATCCTCTGGCTTGCCAACCGTCACCCATGAAGCTGTCGGGGGCAAAGGTCGCTTGGCGGTTGCGCGGTTGCATTGATTGTGGTGACGATGCCTTTTGGCGATCCCAAGGGGGCATCCGTGGCGGTAACAGCACAGTTCATCCCCCGGGGCACCCCGGCACAAGGTCCATCCCGGGCATGATCCGCTGATGGCAACCGTGTCGACCGACTTGATCGATCCCGCGACGCATGCCGCGCGGTGGATTGCCGATTATTGCCGCGATTTGGCGGCGGGCGATGTGATGTGCGCTGGTGGCCCGGCCTGGGCGACGGTGCTGGAGGAACTGGCGGGTGCCGTCGGCGACGATCTGGCCCACGCCCGCGAACGCGTGCAGCGCCAGGCGGAAGATATCGGCACCGGCTTTCGAATCATCGGCGAAAGCGAGGAACGGCCATGGCCTGTTTCGCCCGTACCGCTGCTAATCGACGAAGCCGAATGGGCGGGCATTGCCGAAGGCGTGGCCCAGCGCGCGGTGCTGATGGAAATGATCCTCGCCGATCTGTACGGCGCGGGCAACCTGACCGCCAGCGGATCGATCCCCGCCGCGCTCGTCAATGGCAGCCCGTTTTTCCTGCGCCCGCTGGTCGGCCTTGCGCCGCCGGGCGGGCATCATCTGCATTTCGTGGCGATGGACCTGGGGCGCAGCCCCGGCGGCGAGTGGCGGGTACTGGCCGATCATCTCCGCGCCCCCGCAGGGGCGGGCTATGCGCTGGAAAACCGGCTCGCGGTATCGCGCACGCTGGGGGGCTTGCAGGCGCGGTTGAACATTCAGCGCCACGCGCCCTTTTTCGCCGCCTTCCGCGCCGGGCTGGCGGCAGCGTGCAAGCGCAGCGATCCGCGGATCGGCTTGCTGACGCCCGGTCGCTATAATCCTAGCTATACCGAACAGGCGCATCTCGCGCGCTATCTGGGGCTGTTGCTGGTCGAAGGTGCCGATCTCGCGGTGCTGGAGGACAAGCTTTACATCCGCACCATCGCCGGACTGAAGCGAGTCGATGCGGTGTGGCGGCGGATCGATCCCCGGCTCCTTGATCCGCTCGCGTTCGATTCGCATTCTACGATCGGTGTTGCCGGGCTGATCGATGCGATGGTGGCGGGGAACGTGGTCGTCAGCAACGCGCCCGGTTCCGCAGTGCTCGAAAGCCCGGCCTTTGAAGCCTTCATGCCCCGGCTCGCGCGCGAATTGCTGGGCCAGCCATTGAAGATTCCCAATATCGCGACCTGGTGGTGCGGACAGGAAGCAGCGCAGGCGCATGTTGCTACCCATCTTGAGAATTTGCTGATTTCGCCTGCTTTCTCGGCAGCCCCGCTCGGCTTGCCAGATGGAAAGCCCGTTATGGTCGGCGATTTGGCGCCGGATGCGCGCGCGGCGCTGCTCGATGATATGGCCCGCCGACCGCAGGATTATGTCGGCCAGGAAAATGTGCGCCTGTCGACCATGCCGGTGGTGGCGGAGGATCGGCTGGTCCCGCGGCCGTTCACGTTACGCGTCTTTGCGGCACGCGGGGCGGATGGCGGCTGGACGGTCATGCCCGGCGGTTTTGCCCGGATCGGCGAGCATCCTGACATGCGCGCGTCGGTGATGGGGGAGGGCAACTGGTCCGCCGATGTCGCGATTTATGGCGGCGCGCCGGTCGCGCCGATATCGCTGCTGCCCGATGCCAGTTCGGTGCAGATTCGCCGCAACCCTGGGACCTTGCCGAGCCGGGTTGCCGATAACTTCTTCTGGCTCGGGCGCTATCTGGAGCGTGGCGAGGCGCTGCTCTCGATTATCCGCGTGATGCTGGGCAATTCGATTACGGCTGATGCGGGCGCGGCCCTTGCGCCGGAAACGATTGCCCGGCTGGTCGGTATGATCGTCGAGGATGGGGCCGCCCCGCGCCCGCCAAGCCTGCGCCGAACCGATCTGATCGCGCTTGCCCGCACCGCCATGGAGGCAGGCGATGGCGGCTGGAACAGCGTCCGCGCGATCAATCGCAGCGCGCGCGCGATTGGCGCCGGGTCGCGTGACCGACTGTCGGCGGACATGATCCGATTGCTCGATGCCCCCGCCCCAAACGGCGGTGCACTGCTCGATCGTGCCGGGTCGCTCCAGCGGCGTTTTGCCGCGCTGGCGGGCCTGTCGACCGAGCATATGGGGCGCACCGATGCCTGGCGCTTCCATGACCTCGGCCGCCGGATCGAACGCGCGACGGCGGTGGCGCGCGCGGTGCGCGTTTTCGGCTGCGCCAATGCGACCGCCGACGATCTGTCGACCCTGCTCGACGTGGCTGACAGCCAGATCAGCTATCGCCAGCGCTATCTGGGCGAGCTGTCACCAGCGGCGGTGGTCGATCTGGTTGCGCTCGATCCCGGCAATCCGCGCGCGATCGCTTATCAGGTGGCGACGATCTGCCAGCATTTGCGCGAACTCCCCGTGCTCGCCGATGACGGCATGGCCGAGCCGCAACAGGCCGAGGCGACCGCGCTTTCCGCGTTGATTGCAACGGCCTCCGCCGCCACGCTCGATGATGCGACCTTATGCGAGATTGAGCGACGGTTGCGCCAGCTCTCGGAATTGGTCGCGCGACGCTATTTTCTGCAAGGGGGGGAACCGCTGCGTGCGGGCGGTCTTACGCTGGCATGAATGACGCCGCATGATCTACACCATCCGCCACATCACGCGCTTCGATTATGGCACGCAGGTGCGTTTCGCGCGGTGCAACCTGCGGCTGAAGCCAATCATCTGGTCGGGCCAGACGCTCGATGATTATCAACTGACGATCAGCCCCGCCGGGCGCATCGCGCCTGCCCGCGCCGAGGCTGGGCTCGCCAATGTCGTCCGGCTGACCGTCGAAGAACCGGTCCGCTATCTGACGATCGACAGCGTATCGCGCGTGACGGTCGACCGGTTGATCCCGGTGCCGAGTGCCGATGATCCGACACTTGCCGAGGTTGCCCGGGCAGCCCGCGCCAGTCGCGATGGGTCGCCCGCGGGACCAAGCGCCTATCTCTATCCGTCACCACTGATCCCGCTCGATCCCGATATTGCGGCCTGGTGCGCACAAGAACTCGCGCCCGATCGACCGGCGCTCGAGGCCGCAATTGCACTTGCCCAGCGTATCCAGCGCGAATTCGATTTCGATCCGACCGCGA
>CAZYOU010000086.1:0-12329 GCA_964649315.1 uncultured Stakelama sp.
CGCGCTCGGCCTCATAGAGGCGCGTGCGCAGCACCTTCAGTGCCTTGGCCTTGTTCTTGTGCTGCGACTTTTCGTCCTGCTGGATCACGGTGAGGCCGGTGGGGATGTGGACGATCCGCACCGCGCTGTCGGTGGTGTTGACCGACTGGCCGCCGGGCCCCGATGAGCGATAAATGTCAATCCGCAGATCCTTGTCGTCGATTTTCACATCGACTTCCTCCGCCTCGGGCAGCACGGCCACGGTGGCGGCAGACGTATGGATGCGCCCGCCCGCTTCAGTCGCGGGGACGCGCTGGACGCGGTGGACGCCGCTTTCGAACTTCAACCTTGCGAATACGCCCTGCCCGTTCACGCTGGCGATCACTTCCTTATACCCGCCGAATTCGCCGGGGCTCGCCGAGATCAGTTCGACCCGCCATCCCTGATTATCGGCATAACGCTGGTACATGCGAAACAGATCGCCCGCGAACAGCGCGGCCTCGTCCCCGCCCGTGCCGCCACGGATTTCGAGCATTGCCGCGCGCTCATCCGCGGCGTCGCGCGGCAGCAGCGCGAGCGCGAGATGACGCTCGGCTTCGGGCAGGCGCGTCTTGATGTCAGCGATTTCCTCGCGCGCCATCTCGCGGATTTCGGCATCGCTATCGGGCGCATCGACCAGCCCGGCCAGCACGCCCAGTTCCGCGCGCAACCGCCGCACTTCGCACGCTGCCTTCACCACGGGTTCGAGCTCGGCATATTCCTTGGATACCGCGACGAACCGGTCCGACGGCAGATCGCCGGTCGCCATTAGTGCCTGAAGCTCATCCCGGCGCGCAGCGATTTGCGCGATCCGTTCGGGGGAGACGCTCATTGGTTCGCCACCGGCGAGGTAAACGCTTCAAATCCATCGTAGATCGCTTGGGCCTTTGTGCGATCCATCGGACGATCGGCAATCGGTCGTGCCCCACCGCTCTTTACGCCATCCCGCATGTCGAGAGATATCGCCCAAACGGGATTGGCTTTGATTGCACGATCATAACGCTTTCGAGGGCTACCCGCGATAAAGCATTCGACGGAGAAACCTGCACGACGAAACGCTGCGGCAAGAGCAGTAGCGTCGAGCTCGCGGTCTGCACTCTCGGCAGCAATTGCGATGTCGATGAAATCGGCCGTCGGTTCATCCACCAGCATCGCCAACCGCTCGATCCCTGCAGCCCAGCCAACGCCCGCTGTCGGGTTGCCGCCCAAGCTCTCGATCAGCCCGTCATAGCGCCCGCCTGCGAGCACCGTCCCCTGCGCGCCCAGCCGGTCGGTCACGAATTCAAAGGCGGTGTGGCGGTAATAATCGAGACCGCGCACTAGCGTGTCGTTGCGAGTCCACGCGACGCCAGCCGCATCCAGACCCTTGGTCACGCTTTCAAAGAACGCGCCTGCCTCGCTAGTCAGATAGCCGTCGATCCCCGGCGCGGCATCGGCGATCGGCCGATCGCGCGGGTCTTTTGAATCCAGAATCCGCATCGGGTTCTTGGCCAGCCGCGCGATGCTGTCCTCGCTCAAGTCACCGCGATGCGCTTCGAAATGTGCGACAAGCGCCGCACGCCAGGCGTCACGCGTTTCGGCATCGCCCAGCGTGTTGAGCTGCAACGTTACGCCGTCCGAAATGCCAAGCTCGCGGATCAGCTGATCGGCCATCACCAGCAGCTCAACATCGGCGGCGGGCTCGCTGGCGCCGATCACTTCGGCGTCGATCTGGTGGAACTGGCGATAGCGCCCCTTTTGCGGGCGTTCGTAGCGGAAGACGGGACCGTGCGTCGTGATCTTTAGCGGCGCATATTGCTGCCACCCCTCAGTCAGGAAAGCGCGCGCGATGCCCGCGGTGAATTCCGGCCGCAGGGTAATCGAATCACCGCCGCGATCCTCGAACGTGTACATTTCCTTCGACACGACATCGGTCGTCTCGCCGAGCGAACGGGCGAAGACGGCGGTCGATTCGAACACCGGCAATTCGACCCGCTGGAAGCAGTACAGTTTGCGGACGCGTTCAAATGCGTCGACGACCCGCGCGAAACGGCGCTGGTCCTCTCCGAAGATATCCTGTGTGCCGCGAATGCGGTTGGGCGTTTCGATGCGAGCCATTCTCACGCGCTGTCTATGCGAGGAAAATTACGAATGCCAGTCCTTCGATGGCGTCACGGTGCCCATATCGGTAATCGCGATTGACTCGCCCTCGGCTCACGCGCAACATTCGAACAACTGGGGGCGTTACGATCTCCGGCATGCGTCGCAGGAACCACTCCGCTGGCACCCCGTCAGCGGCGGAGAGTTTTTTAATGCTTACGCTTCCCCCGATCTCGCAGATATTCTCGTGACCGGCCTGCTTGCATCCTGGCTGCCGGGGTTGGTTGCGCTGCTGATCGCGGGGCTGCTGGCGGGGTTTGCCGCCGGGCTGTTCGGGATCGGCGGCGGTTTCGTCGTCGTGCCCGCGTTGATTGCGCTGCTACCCGTGTTGGGTGGCGATGCGGGCGAATATGCCCATGTCGCGATCGGCACCTCGCTGGCGACGATCGTGTTTACGTCGCTGCGATCGGTGCAAGCGCATGCCCGGCACGGCGCGGTCGATTTCGACATATTGAAAAGCTGGGCACCGTGGATCGTGCTCGGCGTGGGTGCCGGCATCTTACTCGCGCGGATCATCGACGGGCGCGGGCTGACGCTGATCTTTGCCGCAGGCGTCTTTGCCATGTCGATCCATTTCATTGCGCCCTGGCTCGGCAACCGCCCGATGAGCGACCGGATGCCGACGGGCGTCATGCGCGCGTCGATTGCTGGCGGGCTCGGCACCTTTTCGTCGTTGCTCGGCATCGGCGGCGGGACGATTGCCGTCGTGGTGATGACGCTATGTGGCCGTTCGATCCACCGCGCGATCGCCACCGCAGCGGGCCTCGGCTTTGTCATCGCGGTCCCCGGTACGATCGGCTTTGCGATCATCGGCCTTGGCGTACCCAATCTGCCGATGGGGTCGCTCGGTTATGTCAATGTGCCGGGTGCCGCGATCATTGCCTGCACCTCGATGCTTACCGCCCCACTCGGGGCGGCCGCCGCCCACAGCATGCCCGCTGCCCCGCTGAAGCGCGTGTTCGGGCTATATCTGTTGTTTGTATCCGTGATCATGTTCCGCAACGCCTGGTTCTAACCAACACGCATTCTAGCCAACCCTTGAGGAGACGCCCGATGGAGATTTCCCGCCGTAACCTGATGCTGGGGGCAACCGCCGTCCCCCTCGCCACCGCTCTTGCCGCACCGGCATTCGCCCGCCCTGCCTCCCCCGCCCCGGCGATGATCGGCGGCATGTTCGGCCCGAAGGAAGGCATCGCACGGCTGGGGCTCAACGAAAATCCCTATGGCCCCAGCGCGAAAGCGCGGCTCGCTGCCGAAGCGGCGACGGCCAAGGGTGCCTATTATGCTGACACCGCCACCGGGGTGCTGACCAAGATGATCGCCGAGAAATATGGCGTGCGGCCCGAACAGGTCGTGATCGGCACTGGTTCGGGCGAAGTGCTGAACGCCATTGCGCTGGCGTGGAAGCCCAAGGGCGCCTATCTGGGTGCCGAGCTTTTCTGGGACACCACCGCGAAATGGGCCGTAAAGCTGGGCGCGACGCTGAAGACCGTGCCGATGACGGCGGGCATGGACGTCGACCTGCCGGCCATGACGGCGGCGGTCGATGACAGCATCGGGCTGGTCCATATCGTCAACCCCAATAACCCCACGGGGCTGTTGATCGACGGCGATGCGCTGCGCGGCTTCATCAAGACGGTGGCCCCGAAGAAAACCGTGCTGATCGACGAAGCCTATAACGAGCTGGTCCCTGATCCCGATTACAGCTCGATGATCGATATGGTTCGCGCCGGGCATGATGTGATCATCACCCGCACTTTCTCCAAGATTTATGGCATGGCCGGGATGCGGATCGGCTATGCGATTACGACCCCGGCCAATGCCGCGCTGATCCGCGGGTACATGATGACATCACTGAACGTCGCTGGGCTTGCGGCCGCGATTGCATCGTTCGAGGATGAGAGCTTTAAGAGTTTTTCCAAAGCCAAGATCATCGAAGCGCGCGAGATGATCAAAGCGTCCGCGAAATCGGCGGGGCTTGAGGTGCTTACACCGGCCGCCAATTTTGCGTTCGTGAAGGTCGCCGATGCCAATGCCGTGCAAAAAGCGATGGCGGCCAAGGGCGTGCTGATCCGCGGCGCGTACGGCAAATGGACAACATGGTCGCGTGTGTCGACCGGCAGAATCGAAGATGTCGAGCGCTATTGCAAGGCGTTGCCTGAGGCGGTCGGCGCCTGAGAAGGGGTTTATCATGGGGGGTGGACGATCGGGACAGGCGCTGCTTTAACCAAGCCGTCACATTATATCCTGTCGAAAGCCCCCCATCCGATGATCCGTCTGCTTTCCGTAACGGCGATGCTGCCCGCCATGTTGTGCGCGGCCACCCCGGCGCTTGCCGAAAATTCGAAGCCGCAGCCTGTGCCGCATGTCGATCGCATTCCGGCGGCGCAGGACATCCCCTATCCCGGCACGATCACGCTGACCATCGACGCGACCGACACCCGCCAGGGCATTTTCCGCGTGAAGGAAGTGATTCCGGTCGCCAAGGCAGGGCCAATGGTGCTGCTGTTCCCGAAATGGCTGCCGGGCAATCACTGGGCATCGGGCCAGATCGAAAAGCTGGCGGGGCTGAAGATCAGCGCCGGCGGCAAGCCGATCGCGTGGAAGCGTGATCCGGTTGATGTGTTTGCGTTTCACATCGACGTGCCCGAAGGCGCGAGCGCGATCGACATCGACCTGCAATTCGCCTCAGCGACCGCGTCCAATCAGGGTCGGGTGGTGATGACGCCCAATCTGCTGAGCCTGCAATGGAACTCGATGAGCCTGTATCCGGCAGGCTATTTCACCCGGCAGATCCCGGTACAGGCAACCGTCACCTATCCCACCGGCTGGACGGCGGCATCAGCACTGCCGTCGACCGTGAATGGCTCGGTGTATTCCTACGAGGTGACCAATTACGAAGTGCTGGTCGATTCACCCGTCGTTGCGGGGCGCTATTACAAGGGGTTTGCGCTGTCGCCGCGGGTGACGCTCGATGCCTTTGCTGACAGTCCCGCCGAATTGGTGGCAAAGAACGATCAGGTCGAGGCGCACAAAAGGCTCGTCGATCAGGCAATCAAGCTGTTCGGCGCGCAACATTACGACGACTATCACTTCCTGTTCACGATTTCCGATGAGCTGGGCGGCATCGGGCTGGAGCATCACCGGTCATCCGAAAATGGCGTAAAGCCGGGTTATTTCACCCAGTGGGAAACCAGCATGCCCTCGCGCAATCTGCTTCCGCACGAATATGTGCACAGCTGGGATGGCAAATTCCGCCGCGGCGCTGACCTGTGGACCCCCGATTTCCGCACGCCGATGCGCGACAGCTTGCTCTGGGTCTATGAAGGGCAGACCCAGTTCTGGGGCTATGTGCTGCAGGCGCGATCAGGCATCGTCAGCAAGGGCGATACGCTTGATGCCTATGCGTCAATCGTGGCCAACCTCGATACCGCCCCGGCGCGGCAATGGCGCCCGCTGATCGATACCACCAACGACCCGATCATCGCCGCGCGCAAGCCCAAGGGCTGGACGAGCTGGCAGCGATCGGAGGATTATTACAACGAAGGCCTGCTGATCTGGATGGAAGTCGATTCGATGCTGCGCAAGGAGTCGAAGGGCAAGAAATCGATGGATGATTTCGCGCGCGCCTTTTTCGGTATCAACGACGGCGACTGGGGCCAGGTGACCTATACGCTCGACGATGTCGTCAGCACGCTGAACGGCATCGTGCCCTATGACTGGCAGGCATTCCTGACGACGCGGATCACCGAAACCGGCGCGCCTGCACCGATTTCGGGCTTTGCCGCCAATGGCTACAAGCTGGTCTATACCGAAACCCCGACCGCCTTTTTCAAGGCCAACGAAAAGGGGCGCAGCAACACGGATCTCAGCTATTCGATCGGCATGGTGATCGGCAAGGCGGGTGAAATCAGCGCAGTTACGTGGGACGGCCCAGCGTTCAAGGCGGGGCTCGCGGTCGGTCGGTCGATCACCGCGGTCAACGGCTTTGCCTATACCCCCGAAAAACTGAAGGAAGCGATTACCGCGGCGAAGGCAACAACCACGCCGATCGAACTGCTTGTCAAACATGGCGACCGGATCGATCGCTTTGCCATCGACTATCATGGCGGCCTGCGCTACCCGCGCCTCGAGAAAATCGGCACCGGAGAGGGTGGCCTCGATCGGCTGTTGAAAGCCAAATAGGAAGAGCGGAAATCTTATGCGTATCGATATGGTGCCGGTGGGTGATGATATCCCCAACAGCCTGAACGTGATCATCGAAGTGCCGGTGGGCGGCGAGCCGGTGAAATATGAATTCGACAAGAAATCGGGCGCGCTGTTCGTCGACCGCATTTTGCACACGCCGATGCGCTATCCGGCCAATTACGGATTCATCCCGCACACGCTGTCGCCCGATGGCGATCCGCTTGATGCGCTGGTCGTTGCGCGCTCGCCCTTCATCCCGGGGTGTATCGTGCGAGTGCGCCCGATCGCGGTGCTGTTTTTGGAAGATGAAGCCGGCGGCGACGAGAAATTGCTGACCGTGCCGGTCGACGCGACGTTCCCTTATTATTCGAATGTCGATGAGCATCATGATCTGCCGCAGATCGTGATGCAGCAGATCGAGCATTTCTTCACCCATTACAAAGACCTGGAACCCAAAAAATGGGTCCGCGTCGGCAAATGGGGCAGCGCCGACGAAGCGCGGCGGATCGTGATCGAGGCGGTTGAGCGCGCGGAAGCGGCGAAGGCGGCTTAAGTCTTTTTGCGGGGTTTGCGGGCAGGTGCCCGCTGCCCCGCCGCGACCGCGATCATTGCCCAGTCACGCATCGCATCGGCATCGTCATACACGTCATCGGGGGCGCGGCGGTAGTTCATCGATCCTTCGCGCCCCTCGCCCATCTGAAAGGTGAAGCGCGGGCAGCCCGCTGCGTCCCATTCGGTATCGCTGATGGCGTCAGCCTTGAACCATAACAGATCATCAGCAACGATCGCGAAGATCGTGCCGTCGAGATAGAGCGTCGCCCCGCCCATCATCGCGCGTCGGGTGACACTGCCCATTGGCGCGAGCGCTTCCTCCACCCAGGCGATCAGGCCAGCATCGACGACCATCAGGCCCCTGCCGCCAGCCGCTCAAGCGCATCCCGCTCCATGCGCCAAAAGTCAAAATCCGCTTCGCGGGCACCCCCGTGTCGGGCATAGAATCGCTGACCTGCAACATTGTCGATGCGGACGAGCCAGTCCATCCACGCACAGTCGCGCGCGATTGCCTCGCCTGCGAGTGCGCGCATCAATGCCTCGCCAGCGCCGCTCCCTCGGGCGGCTTCATCGACGTATAAATCCTCCAGAAACAAGACCGGCGTTGCCATCCAGAAATTGAACGTGAAATACCACAGCGCGACGCCGACGATGTTGCCGTTGAGTAGGGCAACATGCCCGAACCCCTTGTGATCATCGCCGAACAGCGCGGTTTCAAGCGCATCCGGCGTCGTGGTCACCCATTCGGATCGCCCCCAATGCGCACCGAAATTGGCGAGCAGCTGGTAGATGGCGGAGACATCGCCGGGCGCGGCCGGGCGGATCGCGAGATCGGGCATCAGGGCTGGCCCGCCAACCGGGCAAGCGCATCGCCCGACACGCGGCACGTGCGCCATTCCTCCATCAGTTCGGCCCCCATTGCGCGATAAAACTCGATCGCAGGGGTGTTCCAGGTCAGCACCTGCCATTCGAACCGCGCGCAGCCGCGCTCGACCGCGACCACCGCCAGTCGCTGGAGCAGCGCCTTGCCGATCCCCAGCCCGCGCGCCTCTGGCGTGACGTACAGGTCCTCCAGATACAGGCCGCGCCAGCCCGTCCAGGTCGAGAAATTGTGGAAGAACAGCGCAAGGCCAACGGGTGCACCATCGACTTGGGCGATCAGCGCCTCGGCGGCGGGCGTAGCGGCGAACATCGCCTCGTGCAGCAGCGCCTCGGTCGCGACGACCTTGTCGAGCGCGCGTTCATAGATTGCCAGCTCACGCACGAGATGCAGGATCACCGGCACATCGGCGGCGGTTGCGAAACGGATTACGTGCGTCATGCGGCAGCCTCTGTCTGCGGAGCGGGTGCCGCCTTGCCGCGCACCGCCAGCACGCACCCGCCAATGATCAGGATCGTGCCGATCACCGTATAGATCGACACGTGTTCATCGAACACCAAATAGCCGAGGATCGCTGCCCAGACGAACGCGGTATATTCAACCGGCGCCAGCACCTGTGCTTCGGCCCGGCCATAAGCCCAGGCCAGTGCCATTGCCGAGATCGACCCCAATACCGCCGACGCGCCAATCGCGGGCAGTTGGGCAACCGACGGCAGGCTTGCGAGCCACGGCGCACCAATCAGCAGCAGCCCGCCCAGCACGATACTGGTGAACAGCGCCACCTCAAGCGGATCGGCCACCTGGGCTTGCTGACGCAATAGGATGAGGCTGTAGGCGTAAAAGATCGACGCCGCGAAGATCGCAATCGAGCCGAGCACATGCGCGGTCGATGCCTGCGCCTGCACCTCCCCCGCCGCAATTGCCAACACGCCGAGACTGGCGATAACCGATCCCCATATCGCCGCACGCCTGATCTTTTCTCCCAGCAACGCCGCCGCAAAGTATAGCGCGATCAGCGGGGCGAGGAAGGTGAGCGCCACGCCCTGCGCCATGGGTACGCGCACCAGCCCCCAGAAGAACAGCAGCACCGACACACCTGCCGTTGCACCTCGCATCGCATGAAGCCGCAGCGCGGCCGGTTCGGGCCATGGCCGTCGGCGAATAGCGAACACCGCGCCGAGCAGCATCACCCCGACGATCGAACGCCAGAGGACCGCACTATACGCGCCGCTTTGGATGCTGAGCCCCTTCATCAGCGCATCCATCACCGAATAGGTCGCAATGCCACCCGATGCGACGGTAAAGGCGAGGGCAGCAGAAGTTGGGCGCACGTTCAGCGGATCAGGCGAATGTCGATACCGACGTCGGCCTTTGCCATCTGTCGATCGGCCGTCAGCACCGGTAGCGCGCTAATGTACCCTTGCGCAAGGCAGGCTCGATCGCCCAGCGATAGGCCGAGGTGCATGGTCAGTGGGCGTAAGCGTGCTGCCTCGATCGCGTGCGCCTCACGAAATGCCATGATGTTGATACCGTAGGACAGCAGAATGGCATTGGTCGCCTCGCCATTACCACCCGCCTCAGCCGCTTTGGTCAACACCTCGCATAGATTGACAATCGATACTTCCGCACCACGAACGACGGGCTCAACTGCAGTCGCGCCCGGTTCATCAAGCAGCAACGCCAGCAAAGCTGAACTGTCGAGCACGACCATCAGCCCGTTTCAGCCTCGTTACGGCGATCCGCGATAAAATCGTCAACCGTGAATGGCGTCTTGAGCATGGCACGAAACGCCTGCTGCCCCTCCGCTATAACCTGTGCGTGGGTTTTGATCGAAAGGCTGCCATTCACATCGCGCGCGATAACCACAGTATCGCCATCGGCGATACCCAGTTCACGACGCAATTCAGCGGGAATGACAATCTTGCCGCCTGCGATCACTTTTGCGTGATAGGTCATGAGATCACCTTTCGTACCCAAGGCTTATCATAGTAGCCGAGCCTCTGGCTAGGTCGCATTGATTACACCGGGTCGGAAAACACTCAATGCGTCAGCTTCAGCCCGATGATGCACGCCACCAGCCCGAGCAGCAGCAGGATCCGTACGACGTTGATTGGTTCTTCACCCGTCACCACGCCCACCAGCACCGTCCCGACAGCGCCGATGCCCACCCACACGGCATAGGAGGTGCCGAGCGGGATCGTTTTCGATGCCTTTTCAAGCAACGAGAAGCTGATCGCCGCACACACAAAAAAGCCGATATTCCAGCCGACATTCTTGAAGCCATCGGCATAGCGAAGGCAGGTGGTAAAGCCGACTTCGAACAACCCAGCGAGGACGAGCAGTACCCAGGCCAAAGCCTAAGCCGCTGCCTCGACGAGTTTCGACTGATCCGCCGCATCGATTTCGGCCGCCTTGGCTTCGACGAGCTTGACGATGTGCTCGATCATGTCCTCGCTCTGCACGGTGTGATCGGTCACGCCCGACAGATAGACCATGTGCTTGCCATTGCCGCCGCCGGTCAGCCCGATATCGGTTTCGCGCGCTTCGCCGGGGCCGTTGACGACGCAGCCGAGCACCGAGAGGCTCATCGGTGTGCGGATATGCTGGAGCCGTTCCTCGAGCGCCTGCACCGTGCGGATCACGTCAAAACCTTGCCGCGCGCAGCTGGGGCAGCTGACGACGCGAACACCGCGATTGCGGATGCCGAGCGCCTTCAAAATCTCGAAGCCGACGCGGACTTCGTCCTCGGGTTCAGCCGACAGCGACACGCGGATCGTGTCGCCGATGCCGTACCAGAGCAACGTGCCCAACCCGATCGCCGACTTGACGGTGCCGCCGACAAAACCGCCAGCCTCAGTGATGCCCAGATGCAGCGGGCAATCGACCGCTTCGGCAAGCTGCTGATAGGCAGCAACCGCGAGAAAGAAGTCAGACGCCTTCACCGCGACCTTGAATTCGTGGAAGTCATGATCCTGCAACAGCTTGATATGGTCGAGCGCGCTTTCCACCAGCGCATCGGGACACGGCTCGCCATATTTTTCGAGCAGGTCCTTTTCGAGGCTGCCGCCGTTCACACCAATGCGGATCGCGCAGCCATTCGCCTTGGCAGCGTTGACGACTTCCTTCACGCGGGCAGCCGAACCGATATTGCCGGGGTTGATCCGCAGACAGGCAGCGCCCGCATCGGCGGCTTCAAGCGCGCGCTTATAGTGGAAATGGATGTCCGCGACGATCGGAACGCGGCTGGCGCGGACGATCTGCTTCAGCGCGGCGGTACTTGCCTCATCGGGGCAAGACACGCGGATAATGTCGACGCCGGCATCCTCGCAGCGGCGAATCTGGTCGATGGTCGCTTTGGCGTCATCGGTCGGCGTGTTCGTCATCGTCTGCACTGTCACCGGCGCATCGCCGCCGACGGGCACGTTGCCGACCATGATCTGGCGGCTCTTGCGACGGGTAATATCGCGCCAGGGGCGAAGCGACATGGCAAAGTTCCTCAAACGGTTCGTCGACGATATAGCGTTGCCATCCCTGCGCGTCGATACGATAGCGATGCCGAATATAAACCGGCGTCGGCAAAACGGCACAACCGGCAGGAGAGCAAGGTGGGCCGACATTTCGGGATGGATTGGCTGCGGATCGGGGCGTTCGGCCTCCTGATCTTCTACCATATCGGCCTGGTGTTCGTGCACTGGGACTATCACGCCAAAACCGCCCATCCGATGGAATGGGTCGCGGTGCCGTTGCAGGCCGTGAATGCGTGGCGATTGCCGTTACTGTTCGTCGTATCGGGCTATGCCAGTCGCGCGATTTTTGTGGGTGATCCGCGCCCCGGCGGCTTTGCGTGGGGACGGACCAGGCGGCTGATCGTGCCGCTGCTGTTCGGCGTCATCCTGATCGTTCCCCCGCAACCCTGGATCGAGCTGACCACGCAACATGGTTACGCGCAGGGCTTCCTGCATTTCTGGGCGTTCGATTATTTCCGCTTCGGCACGCTCGCCGGCATCGTGCTGCCGACCTGGCAGCATCTGTGGTTCGTCGGCTATCTGTGGTTCTACACGATGCTGCTGACGCTGGGGATTGCGCTGACACCCAAGGTCGCGCGCGGCTGGATCGGCGAGATCGCGGGGCGCGCCTTAGCCGGGCCGCTGATCCTGATCGTGCCGATGGCGCTGCTGATCGCCAATTGGAGCTATGCCTTTCCCGGGGTGCGCGAAACCCATGCCTTCTTTGACGATTGGCAGGTCCACCGCGTCTATTTCCCGATGCTGCTGTTCGGCTTTCTGCTCCGCGACAGCGAGCGCGTGTGGCGCGCGATCCGGGCGTGGTGGTGGGTCGGCGGGGTGATGGCGGTAGCGGCCTATGTGTTTATCGCCGGGGTCGAACTCGACATTCTCGACATGCTCTATTCGCGCCGCACCACCTGGTATCTCTTTGGCGTCGCGCGTGCGATCCAGTGCTGGGGGGCAATCGTCGCGCTGATCGCGATTGCCGATCGCTGGTGGAACCATGACCACCAGCTGCGCCCGATGCTGAACGAAGCGGTGTTCCC
>CAZYOU010000087.1:0-12157 GCA_964649315.1 uncultured Stakelama sp.
GTGTCGCTGCTCCAGCCCGATGGCGCGCCGTCGCCGGTTGAGCGCACGCTCATCAAGCCGCCATCGTCGCGCGTCGGGCCGCTTGACCCGAAGGAACGCGGGGTGATGATCGTCACCGATGCGATCGGTGAGAAATACAACACGCGGATCGACGCCGATTCCGCCGAGGAATTGCTCTCGATCAAGGCGGCTGAGGCATCCGCCGCTGCCGCCGAAGCTAAGGCTGCGAGCGAAGCCGAAAAAGCCGCCGCCGCGCAGGCGAAGATCGATGCCCGCGTCGCCAAGGAAGCCGAACGCGCGCGCATCGCTGCGGAGAAAGAGGCTGCCCGGCAGGAACGCGAAGCGGCCAAGGCCGCAGCGAACAGCCCCTGGGCGAAAATCGCTACCTCCGCCACCCGCACCGCCACCACCACGATCACGCGCACGGTGGCAAATGAAGTCGCGAAACAGGTGCTCGGCACGAGCAGCAAGCGCGGCTCCACCAGCGGCGGCCTGATCGGCGGCATTGTGCGCGGGGTGCTGGGGGGATTATTCAAGGGGCGATAGGGGCTCGCCCACCACCCGCCGTCACCCTGAACTTGTTTCAGGGTCCACAGCGCCCAAGCCCGTTCGGCATTGTTGCGCGGTGGATGCCGAAACAAGTTCAGCATGACGGAATATTATGTGACGTCGGTTACCCCTTAGCGGCAACGAACCTGCGCGTTATTCTGGTCAACCGCGCGGCCGGCCACGCCCCCGAGCAAGCCGCCAAGGAGCGTGCCAACGGTGCGCGACCGCCCGCCATCGATAACATTGCCAAGCAATCCACCGCCCAGCGCACCCACAATCAGGCCAGTCGTGCCATCATTGCGGCGGCAATAGTAACGGCCGTCGTTGCCGCGATAGACGCGGTCATCATTCGCCAGAACGCGCTCCTGATAATTCGGCCCATCACGATAATATTGCGCGGGATCGTAATTCCCTTCGTCACGATCATCAAAACGCGGATCGTTGAAGCGGGGATCATTATTGCGCGGATCGATGTTGCGCTGGTTGCGAAAGTTCGAGCGGTTATTGCGGGCGGCTTGGTAACGATCAAACTCAGTGCGGAAAATCTGCATTTCGTTCTGGAAACGCTGCTGCGCTGCCTGAAAACGCTGATCTTCCTGTGCGGTCTGCGCGAAAGCGGGGGTAGCGAACGCGACCGATGCGATGGCGATGGCGGCGGCGATACGGGTGAAACGGTTCATGGCTCTCTCCTGGATTCTCAGCACACAACAGCCGAGTGCGCCTAAACGTTGCATGAACGAAATTATTTGGTCTTTCCGGACGTCGGGACAGCATATTCGATCCCGTGCGCCTTCCATAATTGATGCACATCCGCCCAGTCAGGCACGCGATCAGTTTCGAAGCCAAAGGTCGATCCGGTCGCGATCTGCGGAAAAGCGCGCATCGCCTTGGCATGTGCGCCGGTGACGATGAAGCGGCGCATCGCAGCCTTGTCGGTCCACACCGTCAGCGTATGCTGGACGCCGTTGATGGCGCGAGCGTCGGCATGCAGATTGCCGGGCGCGCCCTGCGCCTGCATCATCGATCGGATCGCATGCCACCAGAACCACGCGGCATGAAAGGGCGATTTAAGCCGCAAGCCGGTGATCGCCACGTAGACGACCGGAGCCGCCACGCGGGGCTCGTCGCTCATTTCACCGGTGTTGCGTCGGGCCCCGTCCATGTCCAGGCGACGATCTTCCAGCCCGTGGCGAGCTTGCGCAACGCAAAGGTCATCTGTGCCACTTCGCGCATCGCCACGCCCTTTTGGGTGAAGGTGTACACCGACGGCGCGATCACATAGGCACGATCGCCGGCGATCAGCTCGCGCGTCGGCGAACCGAGGACGACCTTGGGATCGGTGATGCCCTTGGCGGCAGCATCCTTGGCGTAATCATCGGCCCAGCGCTTCACGACATCATGCCCGCCCCAGAAATAGGGCGCGACTTCATCGGTGATATGAGAATCCCCAGCATGGGTCGCGGCGGCGGCGGCGATGTCACCCTTGTTGAACGCTTCCAGAAACTGGGTGATCGGTGCCTCGACCGCCGCATCCTTCGCCAGGGCCGGCGTGGTGCCCGCAAGCATCAGCGCGCCGATTACAATCAATGATTTCACCATGAAGACACTCTCCCCGCGCAATTACATATGGCTCAGCAGCGCCTTGATCGGAATGAACGCGAACGCGACCGAGCTGTCCGCGACGCCATAAGGCAGGAACAACGTTTCGCCGTGACGGATCGCGCCGCAGCTATAGACAACATTGGGCACATAGCCCTCGCGGTCCTGATCCGCCGCCGCCAGGATCGGCTCATGCGTGCGGCCAATCACCTTTGACGGATCGGCCTTGTCGAGCAGCACCGCGCCGATCGAATATTTACGCATCGCACCAACGCCGTGGGTCAGCAGCAGCCAGCCCTCGTCAAGCTCGATCGGCGGCCCGCAATTGCCGATCTGCACCAGCTCCCACGGATAATGCGGCTCGAGCAACCGTTCGCCTTCTTCCCAATGCGTCAGGCTGTCCGATCGCAGCAGAAACAGGTTCTCCCCGTCCTGCCGGCCGATCATCATATATTGGCCATCGATCTTGCGGGGAAACAGCGCCATGCCCTTATTGCGCGCGGCACTACCGCTCATCGGCACCAGATCGAACGCCCGGAAATCGCGCGTGCGCATCAGCTCGGACTGGATCATCGATCCGTTATAGGCGGTGTAGGTGCCCAGCCATTCCAGGCTGCCATCATCATGCGTGAACTGGACGAGGCGCAAATCCTCCAGCCCCTTGGATTGCGCCTGGGTGATCGGAAAAATGACAGTGCCCGACAGCGTTGAATCGCGGTGGCGGTGCACTGTCACCGGCCCCTCGGGCATCGCCAGTTCATCGCCATCAGTGGTGTCGGTCGCCGTGGCAAAGGGCGGTTCGGGCGCCAGCTTCAGCTCATTCTTGTCAGTGATGATGCCCTCACGAAAGGCAATTGACGAGATGTGCCCCTCTCCCACTGCACGCATCGACATGAGGATGCGCTGCGATCCTTCGGGCATGCCGGTCTGATCGAAATGCGGCACGGCGCTGGGGTTCATCAGCGCGGCGGCGGCGTAGCTATATTCGTGGCAGAAATAGGCGCCAATCAGCTGGCGTTTTTCATCGCTGATCGCGCTGCCATCGATTCCAAGCCGGTCCTCGATTTCCTCATACCGGGTCATGAACACGCGCCGCGTCTGCCAGTGCCGCGCCTCGAAATCCTTCAGCACCACCTCGAGCTCGGCGCGCGTCTGTTCGCGGCTCATGGCGAGCACTTCCCGCACCAATCGCTCGGTCCGGCTAGGCGCATTGCCACTGGCCTGCCAGGCAAGGTGAAATGGCCGCACCACGACGCGCGACGGATCGGCATGCAGCCGCAAACGATGGTTGAATACTTCAAGCACTGGTCGGCACGCCCCCGAATCTTTTACGCACGACCGGCACATAGCCTTGGCGGCTACGCAGCGGCGTGTGCAGGTCCTGCCATGGTTCCGGCCAGTTTTGAAAGCGATGAAATCGCGCACGATGCCAATTGCAGTGCCAAAATCGATTCGGCGCCCTGATTTCGATTGATTCCCGTCGGCGTCAGTCCGTCAAAACAGCCGCCATCGCGCACCGTGGCAAGCGGTAGATCAAGGTCGTTCGCCCCCAGAAACCATCGATAGGCCCGGTCAGCTTCATCGATCCAACGACCATTCTGCGTCGCTTGATAGGCGACTGCGCACGCTTCGACCGTGGCCTGTGCCTCCAGCGGTTGCTGATCGAACGGCAGGGGGGCCGCATAGGGACGGCCAAAGCTCTCGGTACCAACCGCCCTGAACCTGCCTTCGGGCGATGTCTGCCGGGCCATGATCCAGTCGAGCGTCTTGACGCCAGTATCGATCAGGTCAGCGCGGCCCAGGATGATCCCTGCACGCATCATCGCTTCGGGCAGGCGAGCGTTGTCATAGGCCAGAACGATCTCGAACCATTCCCAATTCGGCCGCCGCGCATCCGCGAGCAACGCCAGATGATCGGCACTGAAGCGTTCGATAATCGCTTGTGCAAGACCGTGGCCGGGCAGGCAATCGAGCATTTCGGCAGCGCCCAGCATCGCAAAAGCCTGCGCGCGCGGGCTGCCGAGATCGAACGCCATCGATGCCGTCATCTCGAACATTTGCACCGCCCAGTCGCGGTGCTTTCGCAACGTCGCGGTGCGCGCCGTGGTGCCAAGCGCCCATAAGGCGCGCCCATTCGAATCTTCCGATCCGAAATCCTCACACCAGCTGCGATCGAAGTTCATGAAATTGCGGAAACGCTGCGCTTCGGGGTTCCACGCATATTGGATGAACGACGCATAAATCGTCGTCCATTTGTCGCGCGTCGCCTCATCCAGTTCGGGCATCCGGCCGACCAGCATCAGCGCGCGCGCATTATCGTCGATGCAATAGCCGTGGCGGCGATCGGGGATCGAATAGATCGAATGCTGCAATATGCCCGTCGAATCGCTCATACGTTCAACACCAGAAAAATCGGGGGCCAGCGGCGTGAGTGGTGTGTGCGGATGCATCATCCGCCGGGGTTGCGCTGCAACCATCGCCGCGATTTCACCCATCGCCGTTTCAGCCAGTTTCGACCACACCATCGTGCGGCCGCGCGCATAGGCCCTGGCGGATAGCCGCGCGCGGTTCCCGTCATTGCCAAGCAGCGCGATGATTTCGCGGGCAAAGGCCGCGCTATCGCCAAAATCGACCAAAGCGCCGTGGCCATCGGCCAATATCTCGGTGGCATGAACATAGGGGGTGGAGACCACCGCCTTGCCGACGCCCACTGCATAGGAAAGCGTGCCAGACGTGATCTGCGCCGGGTTATGATATGGCGTTACATAGACATCGGCTGCCTGCAGATAATCGATCAGATCTTCGTGTTCGACGAACGCATCGACGAATTCGATATGGTCGACAACGCCGCGCGACACCGCGAGCGCCTTTAGCCGATCGCGATACGCCTCCCCTTCATGCGCAACCAGATTAGGATGCGTCGCGCCGAGTACGATGTACAGCGCGTCGGGCTCGGCGGCGACGATCGCGGGCATAGCATCGATCATCGTCTCGATGCCCTTGCTAGGCGCAAGCAGGCCAAAGGTGAGGATAGTCTTGCGCCCCGTCCAGTCGAAGCGGGGCTTGAAACTGTCGGGGTCGGCGAGTGGGCGATCGGGTACGCCGTGCGGAATCATGACGACCGATTTGCCGCCAAAACCATGAACGCGGTGCAAAATCTCCCGACCGCGCTCGGCCATCACAATCACGCGGGAAGCGCGTCGCAACAGCCGCTCCATCACGCGCCGTTCGTCAGCACTGGGCTTTTCGAGGATCGTGTGCAGCGTAACAATCACCGGCAGCGAAATCCGGTCGAGCAGGCTCAGGATATGCTCCCCCGCCGCGCCGCCGAAGATGCCATATTCATGCTGCAACCACAGCGCCTGCGCGCCGCTCGATTCGATGGCCCGCGCCGCTTCCAAATAGGCGGCAATATTTTGCTGCGCGATGCTGCCCGTTACTTCAGCGGGATAAGCATATCGTCCGGGGTGATCATCCATCGCATAAACATCGACCTTAAGGTCGGGAAACGACGCTTTCAGCGCGCGAAATGTGTCGGTGGTATAGGTCGCAAGCCCGCATTGGCGCGGCAGGAAGTTTCCGATCAATACCAGATGGTTGATATCGGAGATGGAAACGCCTTCCAATGCCTGCACCATGCGCGCGCCCTTTCAAGAGCCAGCCGACGAGTCCGTTGCGGCGGCAATCTTATCAGAAACGGCCCGATGACGATATGGTTGCAAAAATGTTGCGGCGCAGCAGCGCTGAGCACGCGATCAAGCGATCATCCGCGACCGCGATAGCCCGGCACGTCCTGCGCCGGAATCCAGACATCGGCGGGCGGCGCACCCGACTGCCAGAACACATCGATCGGAATGCCGCCGCGCGGATACCAATAGCCCCCGATCCGCAGCCATACAGGCTGCATTTCACTCGCCAGCCGCTGGCCAATGCCGACCGTGCAATCCTCATGGAAAGCCTGATGATTACGGAATGCGCCGAGGAACAGCTTGAGCGATTTGGATTCGACGATCGTCGCCGCGGGCACGTAATCGATCACCAGATGCGCGAAATCGGGCTGCGCCGTCACCGGACAAAGCGACGTGAATTCAGGCGACACGAACCGGACCATATAGGGGCTGCCGGGCCGTGGATTGGGCACATAATCGAGCGTGGCGGCTTCGGGCGATTCGGGCAGGGCGCTCGCCTGGCCAAGGAATTTGGGTGTCATTCGCTGGCATTTATCGCGGGGGACGCCGAAAGGAAATGATGATCACGCTGATTCCCATTCTCGGCGACCAATTGTCGATGTCTCTTTCCAGTCTGGAAGATGCTGACCCCGCCACCGCCCGACTGCTGATGGTCGAGGTGGTCGACGAAGCCACCTATGTCGCCCATCACAAGCGCAAGATCGCCTATATCTTCTCGGCGATGCGCCACCATGCCGAAGCGATGCGCGCGGCCGGGTGGCAGGTCGATTATGTGTCGCTCGACGATCCGGAGAATAGCGGCAGCTTTACCGGAGAGGTCGCACGCGCGATTTCCCGGCACGCGCCGGACCAAATCGTGGTAACCGCAGCCGGCGAGTGGCGCGTGGCGGCGATGATCGACAGCTGGGAAACGCTGTTTGGTATCCCCGTGGAGGTGCGGCCCGACACCCGCTTCGTCGCGACACTCGACGAGTTCGCCACTTGGGCTGACGGGCGCAAACAACTGCGGATGGAGTTTTTCTACCGCGACATGCGCCGCAAAACCCGACTGTTGATGGACGGCGACAAACCCGTTGGCGGTGACTGGAATTTCGACAGCGAGAACCGCAAGCCCGCCCCACGCGACCCCGCGATGCCGCGCCCGCTTTCGTTCGCGCCCGATGCGATCACCCAAAGCGTGCTGGCCCTGGTGGCGGATCGCTTTGCCGATCACCCCGGGTCGCTCGACGGGTTCGATTTCGCGGTGACGCGTGTGGATGCGCTCGCCCAGCAGGCGCATTTTCTGAAGCATGCCCTGCCCCGCTTCGGTGATTATCAGGACGCGATGCTCAGCGGTGAGCCGTTCCTGTGGCATTCCTTGCTCTCCCCCTATCTCAACAGCGGGCTGCTCGATCCGCTCGAATTGGCGCAGGCGGTGGAGGCACGGTTTCAGGACGGCGATGTGCCGATCAACGCGGCGGAAGGCTTCATCCGCCAAATCATCGGTTGGCGCGAATATGTCCGCGGGATTTATTGGCACCAGGGCCCCGAATACGCCACCCGCAACTTCCTGAACGCCACGCGCACCCTGCCCGATTTCTACTGGACCGGCGACACCGATATGCATTGCCTTTCGCAGGCGATCGGCCAGACGCTCGATTTCGCCTATGCCCACCATATCCAGCGGCTGATGATTACCGGCAATTTCGCCATGCTGATCGGCGCTGATCCGGCGGAAGTGCATCGCTGGTATCTCGCCGTTTATGCCGATGCCTATGAGTGGGTGGAGCTACCCAATACGCTCGGGATGAGCCAGTTTGGTGATGGCGGGCTGCTCGCGTCGAAACCCTATGCGGCGTCGGGGGCCTATATCAACCGCATGTCGGATTATTGCGGGCGCTGTCGGTATGACGTGAAGCAACGCACCGGCCCCAATGCCTGCCCGTTCAACGCACTCTATTGGGATTTCCTGGCCCGCAACGCTGAAAAACTTTCGGGGAACCAGCGGCTTGCCATGCCGTTCCGCAATTGGGCGAAGATGACGCCAAAAGTTCAGGCAGAATTGCGCGCATCAGCGGCAAGTTTTCTGGATCGTCTCGACGGGGCGCAAGTCGAGCGCTAGGGAACGCCAACAAAGAATCCAGGAGATGATGATGGACGCGTTGGTATCGACCGAATGGCTGGCAGGCGAGTTGCAGGCAAGCGACCTGCGTATCGTCGATGCGACCTATTTCCTGCCCGATCATGGCCGAAATGCGCTTGCCGAGTATGAGGCGGCGCATATCCCCGGCGCGGTGTTCATGGATCTGGCGGAGATCGCCGATACGTCGAGCCCGCTGCCGATGATGCTGCCCTCACCCGAAAAATTCGCCAGCCGCATGCAATCGCTCGGGTTGGGCGATGGCAGCCGGATCGTGCTGTATGACGATTCCCCGCTCCACACTGCCGCCCGCGCGTGGTGGATGTTGCGCACGTTCGGCGCGCATGATGTCGCGATCCTCGACGGCGGCATCGCAAAGTGGAAGGCCGAGGGGCGCGAAACCAAGAGCGGCAAGGAAACGCTGCGCCACCGCCACTTCACCGTCTGGGCCGATGATAAGGGCGTGCGCACGCTCGCGCAGATGAAGGCCAATGTCGAAACCGGTGCCGAGCAGGTGATGGACGCCCGTTCCGCCGCGCGCTTCACGGGCCAGGAACCCGATCCGCGCCCAGCGACGATGCCCGGCCATATTCCGGGATCGAAGAACATCCCCTACGGCCAGCTCTTCAACGCTGACGGCACCTGGAAACAGGGTGACGCGCTAAAGGCGGTATATGCCGATGCAGGCATCGATCTGTCGCGTCCGCTGGTGGGCACGTGCGGTTCGGGCATCACCGCATCGGTGCTGGTGTTTGGCGCGCACATGCTCGGGACCGAAGCGGCGTTGTATGACGGCAGCTGGTCCGAATGGGGTGCAGACCTTTCCACACCAAAGGCGATGGGCGCTGCATGAGCGAACAGGGCGGTGGCCCGGCCGACAAGACGCCCAAAAGGGTAGGGCGCGGTGACGCGACCCGAGTCGTCAACGCCGGTCGCCGCCCCGAATGGACCGCGGGCATCGTCAGCCCGCCGGTCTGGCGCGCATCGACGATCCTGTACGACAGCGTCGCTGATCTGCGCGCGGCGGGCCGTGATACGCATCACCGGCTGTTCTACGGCCGCAAGGGCACGCCGACCCAGTGGTCGCTCGCCGACGCACTGACCGAGCTTGAGCCGGGCGCAGAGGGCACCTTCCTCTATTGCTCTGGCGTCGCCGCGATTGCGGGCGCGCTGCTGTCCGTCCTGTCACCGGGCGACGAACTGTTGATGATCGACACCGCCTATGATCCCAGCCGATCGATGGCGATGGGGTTGCTCAAGCGGATGGGCATCACGACTCGCTTTTACGACCCGATGATCGGTGCAGGCATCGCCGACCTGATCGGCGACACCACCCGCGCCATCCTGATCGAAGCGCCGGGCAGCCTGACTTTCGAGGTGCCCGATCTGCCCGCGATCATCGCGGCGGCCAAGGCGCGCGGCGTGGTGACGGTGCTCGACAATACCTGGGCGACGCCGCTGTTCCTGCCCGCGATCGCGATGGGCATCGACCTGTCGATCCTCGCCTGCACCAAATATGTCGTCGGCCATTCGGATGCGATGCTGGGTTCGGTGACCGCCGCGCCGGGCCATTTCGCCGCGTTGCGCGATACCGCATTCCAGCTCGGCCAGATCGCCAGCCCCGATGATTGCTGGCTCGGATCGCGCGGGCTTCGGACGATGGCGCTTCGGCTGGGGCAGCATCAGGCATCGGCGCTGGAGATTGCGCACTGGCTGAAAACCAGGCCCGAAGTGGCGCGGGTGTTCCACCCCGCGCTGCCCGATTGCCCCGGCCACGCCCATTTTCTGCGCGATTTCAAAGGATCGTCGGGGCTATTCGCCTTTGAGCTCAACGGCGGGACGGACGCGGCCCGCGCCGCGCTGATCGACGGGCTGGAGCTGTTCGGCATTGGCTATAGCTGGGGCGGCTTCGAAAGCCTCGCCCTGCCCGTCGACCCGCAGCGTTATCGCACCGCAACCAAGCCTGAATTTAACGGGCCGCTCGTCCGGCTCAGCATCGGGCTGGAAGATCCGGCCGACCTTATCGCTGATCTGGCCGCCGGGCTGGAGCGCTTTCGGGCGGGGTAATATCCACCGCTTTGACCAACACGGACGGAAAACGCCGCGTCCGGGCCCGGTGCGGAAAGTGATAAAAGTGATGACCTATATAAAAAACCCGCCGGCCTGCGGGGAGCGGGCATCGGCGATTGTCACGCGCAAGGTGCGACGGCTTCAATTGTCAAAGAACAGGCGCCGCGGAGCATCGCAGCCAATTTCCAACATTGAAAGAGGCAAAGCCGCCTTTGGCCAATCGGCAAGGCAACGCCCCTGGGTCAAGCCCCGGAGTCGCGCTGCGCTCCGCCGCCTTTTTACTTCGGCGTCGAGGTCGTCGCTGCCTGACCGTCGCCCTCAGGCGCCGCGACGATGTCGCGCGTGGTCGACCCCTTGTCGACAACCGTTGTTTCAGGATCGCCGACGTCCGAACGGATGCCGGGGCTGGCAACATCATTGCCTGCCGAGCGCAGCACGCTGTATTCGGCGGCACTGCGTGCGGCCGGGCCGCCGAACAGGGCATCAAGCGCGAGCGCACTCGGGCCGGTATCCTGCGGACGCGCGGCACCAGGCTTGGGCGGGGTCAGCGAATAATCGGGCGGAATGACGAGCGGGGCCTGACGCGCCACGGCAAACTCATCGGGACGCGCGCGGTTCAGGCCGGTGCCACCGCCGCATGCACTGAGGAAAACGGTCAGGCCAAGGGCCGTGACGAGCCCGTGTAGTTTACGCATTGCCATTCTCCACTGAAACAGACGGCGCCGGTTTGTCGCGCACCAGGATCGCACGCACCAGCAACACCAATACCCCTATCGTAATCGCCGCATCGGCGAGATTGAAGACCAAAAACGGGCTCCATTCCCCAATGTGCAAATCCGCGAAATCGACCACATAGCCCAACCGGGCGCGATCGATGATGTTCCCGAGCGCGCCGCCGAGCACCAGCCCAAGCGCGACCTGATCCTGCCGGTTACGCTCGCGCCACATCCAGACGAGCACCCCCGCCGCAATTACGCTCGTCAGCGCAACCAGCGCCCAGCGCGCGCCATCGCTGCCGGCGGTGAGCAACCCAAGCGACACGCCTTCATTGGCGACGAACCGCATCCGGAATATCGGCAGCAGCTCGATCGTGGGGCCCGACAGCGTGTTGAGCCCCAACACATCAGTGACGAAAAATTTGGACAGCTGATCGGCCAGGAAAACAATTACTGCGGCGATCAGCCCAAGGATCGGTATCTGCCTCACGTCACCACCTCGCTGCACCGGTTGCACAAGGCACCGTCTGCCACCACTTCGGGCAACAACCGCCAGCAGCGGCCGCATTTGGCATAATCGGTGCGCCCAACGGCCACGCTATCGCCTTTGGTGACTTTCGCCACGATGAATATTTCCGCAAGTGCATCGGCATCAATCGGCAAGGTCGGCACCGTCACCTCGGCCTCAAGGCTCGATCGGACGATCTTGTCACGGCGCAGCGGCTCGATCGCCTCGGTCACCTGTTCACGCAGCGCGCGCAGATCGGCCCAGTTGGTGCCGAGCATCGCGTCACCGGGCTGCGGCGGCAATTCGGGCCATTCGAGCAAATGCACGGAGCCGTCATCGCTCGGGAAGCGCGTCTGCCAGATTTCCTCGGCGGTGAAGACCAGCACCGGGGCTGCATAGCGGACGAGCGCGTGGAACAGGATGTCCATCACCGTCCGCACGGCGCGGCGCTTAATGCTGTCGGGCGCGTCGCAATAGAGGCAATCCTTGCGGATATCGAAGTAGAAGGCCGACAGATCCTCGTTCGCGAAATCGGTCAGCAGCCGAACATAGCTGTTGAAATCGAAGTCATCCACGGCAACCCTGAGCTTGGCGTCCATGTCCGCGAGCAGGAACAGCACATAGCGTTCGAGCTCGGGCATCTGCCCAACCGGCAGCCGTTCGGCCACATCGAACCCGTCCAGCGCGCCGAGCATATAGCGGAAGGTGTTGCGCAGCTTGCGATACTGATCGGACACCCCGTTCAGGATTTCCTTCCCGATCCGGTGATCCTCAGTGAAATCGACCGTCAGCGCCCAGAGCCGCAGGATATCCGCCCCACTCTCCTTCATCAGGTCGAGCGGGTTGATGGTATTGCCGAGGCTCTTGGACATTTTCATGCCCTTCGAATCCATCGTGAAGCCGTGGG
>CAZYOU010000088.1:0-11977 GCA_964649315.1 uncultured Stakelama sp.
AGCCCGATCCGCGTTGAATGCGCGCTGATCCCTTTAAGCAACCGCGCCAGATCCTCGGTCGTGAGGTCGGGCAGCGCGCCTCGGTCAAACGCCCGTTGAATGATCGACCGGAAGATTGGCCCGATCGATCCAGGGTGCAGTGCCACGGCGCCGATATCATACTCGACCCGCGCCCTCACCGCGGGCTTGGTGAGCGTCTTGCGCAGATCCCATGTTTCGCGGCCAGAAATGCTGTCAATCGGCCGACCGCGCACGGCGGCGCGTGCCTTGTATCGCCGCACCTGCACCCGCCGGAACAGCGGGCCAGACGTGATCTCGGCGGCCTCGGTCCAGGCCGCGATCGCCGCCACGGTGCGCGGGCTGAGGTAAGCGGTCGCCCCCTCCCCGTCCTGATCGCCCTTGCTGCGAAGAATCTGAAGCAGCCGCGCCTCGGGATCGATCGCCTCCTCGATATGCTCGACCGCGACTGCCACGAGCTCGGAGGCGCGCAGCCCGGTGTCATAGGCAGCAGACAGCAGCGCCCGATCGCGCAGGCCCGGCATATCGTCGCCGCAGCTTTCGAGCAGGGCGCGAATGTTGAGCCCGCGTGCCTTATCGCGCTCGACGTCGCGCACCGGCCCTTTGAACCGCAAGGGCCGCGCCTGCTTCTGCGCGGCCCCTTTCTCACGGCGCACAGCCTGCAGCCGCAGCTTGACCAATGGAGCGGGCGTTGGATCCTTGAGATCGAGCAGCTGGTGGATCTTCGCAATCGACGCTTTGTAGCGGGAGAGCGACGCCGGCCGGCTCCCCTTCCCCGCCCGCGCGTCGAGATAATCGGCGACGGTCTCGGCCGACGCCGGCAGCGCGATCCGGTTCATGCGCCGGCACCAGGCATCGAACGCTCCGATGTCGGATTTCAGGGCGCGGATGCTGTGGGGCGACGACGAACGCTGATAGGCAGCAATGAGCGCCTCATTGATAACTATACGCTCTCCCGCACGCATCTGCACGATCGCCCGTGCAAGGTCGCTCTGCGCAGCGATTGCCGGCAGGGCCGCCTCCTGCGGCGCTACAACGGATTCTAGCCCTTCCCGGGCGGTTTCGGTGCCCATGATGCGCCACGCTCCTCGGCGGCACTCGTACCTCACCTTATAAAGAGGGGTCAATTCCGCTTATGTGATAAGTGCAATTATCGCGTGTCCATATTCTGATAAGTATAGGCAAGGAAACCAACTGCTGACTTTGGTTTCTTATTCTGGCATGCACAGACCGATGGAAAATCATGGCTTCCCCGAACTTGCGCGGACAATGCTGCTGCTCGGCCGCCTCGACGGGCGCCTACAGAACAGCCCGGTCACGGACATTTTCCTCGCGCGCGCGCGTCTAAGCGGTGCCGTAGCGCTGGCCGGCCTCGCCGGCGTCCCGATTGACGTTCGATCCCTCCAGGACTGGATTGCGGGCAGGAGCCCCCCTCCACGCGCCTCTGAGGGCCTGAACGACCCCATCTCGGTCGCCGCGGTCTTCCATCTCGCGCTTACCCGCGACGAAGATGTGATGGACCGCATCAGCCTGGCCACGCTCCACACGTTGCGCTCGGTTCTCGATGACCGCGCCGAGGCTGCGGCCTATGGAAGTGACGACCTCGCCCACTTCGGGCCTCTGTGGCGCCAGATCAAAGCTTCGGCTGACGAGCCATTTCCGTTAGCGGACCTTTTGTCCATTGCGGAGCGCGTCTTCGCGCTCGCTGCCCTCACCGAACCTGCGCCAGCGTCGTCGGCTGACGTCGTTAGCTTCGACGGGCGGTCGTTCGAACTTCCACCACGTCAGCGCGACCGACTTTGGCTGATCGCCGTTGCCGTACCACGGATGCTTTTTCGCGCCGGCTTCACCTCGCGGGTCATCCCGTCGCTGGTCTTGTTGCCCAAGTTTCTGCCGCCCTCCCCCGCCGAGCTAGCGGAAATTCTAGCGGTCGCGATTGGCCGCGCGGCGCGTGCCAGCCTTCGCGAGCTCGATGCGATCGAACGTGCCGCCTCGAGAACGCTGAGCGATCACGGCGTCACCAAGAGGAGCAAGGCTCCTCTCCTCGCCCGACTCCTGCTATCCTATCCCGGCCTGCAGCCTGCAGCTGTCGCACGTCTCCTTGGCGTGACGCCCCAGGGCGCCCGCAAGCTCCTTGCTACGTCGGGTAGTAGCGCTGCTCATGGCGAGCGACCTCGGCATCCGTCAACTTCGACCTAAGTTCCTTTCGGACTTCGTGGCGACCAGGCTTCAGCCATTCGGCCTCATCATCGGTCACGCTGGACGGAGAATATTGATGCCACAGGAGATACCGCGCGGCGATGACCTGCGGATCGTGACGGATTTCCAGGTTGGGGTCGCTGAGCTTCAGAGCTTGGCCACAGCGGCCGATCGCGCTGTTCGCGACCCAGAGGATCAAGTCTGGATTTACCCACGTGATGGTCTCGCGACAGACATCGTCAGGCTTCCCGTTCCAGTCCCGGACCGCCAGCACCACCATCTTTTCCATGCGTATGTCGTGCCGGAAGATCATGCTGCGCTTCTGGCCACCGCGCTCGATCGACGAGAACGCTGCGTCGTGCATCAGTCCATTGCGCATCATGTAGAGCGCATGCATCTCATCGGCCGAAAGGGTTCCCCACGGCAGCGGAAAGTGATGTAGCGCTCGCTTTATTGGGGCGTTCGCCGGCGGCTCTCCAGAGATCGTTTCACTGAACCCATAGCTCTGCCGATCTGGTCGAGGATGGCGAAGGCCGCGAGCAGCGGCACGATCATTTGTGTGTTGCTCTGCTCCCGCGCACTGTTCATCTCCCGCTGCGCTCTGAGCAGCGTCGAGATGTGTAGAAACGGGGGCGTTCCCTGCGCGATCGTTCCATCGCCCCCGACTTCCAGCAAATGGAGCCAGGCAACCTTTTCGTCCGGTAGCAGCGTGGGATTATGCATGGTGTCAGGGCCGGGAGCGGTCATGTGGTTCCTAACTGGTATCGTCCCAAGGGCATTCGATGTCGGCTAGCCAAGCAACCCTTCGATCGCCTTCAGCAGCTCAGCCGGCGTTGCATCGGCCTTTGGCGGAACCTTGATCGTCAATCCCCCTCCCCTCGCCTTCGAGTAGCGCAGGATGACCTTGCCGCCATTTCCGGTAATCTCCTTTTCCGCAACGCTTTTTGCGGCAGGGGCGACGGTAGCCTTGACGAGCCGCTTGGCAACTTCCGGCCCGCTGATCTTCACGCCTTCACGCGAACGCTCTTCTTCGATCCGCTCGGCCTCTTCACGCATCTTGGCGAGCGACTTTGCGTCGCCCGCAAGCGGCTTGATGTCGCGGGCAACCCGAACGGTGATGTCATGCGTATCGGAGAATGCAGCGACCAATTCCTCGGGCAGCCGCGCAACGTCCAAAAGACGGCTCAACCAGGATTTCGACAGGTTGAGATGCTCTGCCATCTGCGACTGCGAGCCTTCGTAGAACTCGGCGAGGGCGATCGTGTATTCCTTCGCTCGTTCCCAATCCGAAATATCTTTACGCGAGCGATTCTCAACGTCTGAAACGCGGAAGGCTTCCTCGTCCGTGACGGTCTGGATCGTCACCAGATACTCGTACTCGGGATGGTGATGCGCGCGGAGCCACTTCACCGTCCACCAGCGCCGCACGCCGGCGATGATCTCGTAATCGAACTCGGGATCGCCCTTTAGCCTGCGGACGATTGCTGGAATCCGCTGCTTCTTGGCCGATAGAAAAGAGTCGATCAGGTCGCGGCAGCTGTCCTCGGATAAATGATCGAGGTCGCGGTTGTGCATCCGCCAGGGACGACATTTCGCAGGGTCCACCCACTCGGTTCGGTCCGCCACAGACTTGCCCGTGGCAAGACGCGCCAGTGTCTGGCTGCGGCTTGCCATGATGCCCTCCGCAGGGTTCGACTTATCGAGATTTTCCTCGTCGTCGAGGCCATCTGTGAACTGCGAGCCGAAGCCCTTGTTTCCCTTGCTCATCGGCTCATTCCTTCTTCATTCTTGTCGACCGCAAACCCCGCCCCGAGGCCAGAGTTGCCACGTGGCAACTCGCTCGCTTTTGCTATGCTTGAGGGAGGTATTTCCGTCCGATTGTATCGCATCATTGCCTCGCCTAATCGCTTGTTTTAGCTTGTTTTTGTCTCAAGTTGCCACGTGGCAACAGTTCCGAATCCGGCTGCCGGCGCTCCATGATCTGACTGAGCAATTCGTTCCGGATTTCCACGCAGTTGCCACGTGGCAACCGGCCTCAAATCCCCTGCCCTGCCCTGCTTGCCCAGGTCCGCAAAACGTCTTGCTCGATGTCGTGGCAGACCTCCGTCAGATGCTTCATGCAGCGGTTATAAACTTCGTGCGAAGTGACTGGCTTCTCGAGCTCGAACACCGTCTTCATGCGTGAGCTCGCATTGTCGATCTCGGCGCTCGTCACCATCACGGACTGGGTCATTGAACCGCCGAAAACCTGCCGCATCATCGACAGCACCTCGCGGTGCATCGACTTGCTTTCATCTACGCGGCTCCCCACCAGTTTAATGAAATTATATGCGGGCCGACCGCGGCCACCAATCTCCTCCAGCTGCTTCATCGTCGTTCGCGTCATGTCGATGAACGACACGGTAGACGCGAAATCGACCAAGCTCGGCGGTACAGGGATCACCATACAGTTCGCGGCCTGAAGGACCGCCATCGACACCATACCCAGTGCGGGCGGCGGGTCCATAATGACGATGTCGTAGTCGTCGACAACCGTATCGATCGCCTCCGCTATGAGGTCGATGATCTCCATATTCTGATTCTTCGCCATGTACCCGGCGATCTCATATTCCAGATTGTACAACCGCAGGTTGGACGGGATCAGATCGAGGTTGTGGAAGTGCGTCTTACGGATGATCTTCCTAACCCCAAGCAGCTCCGGGTTATGGAAATGCCCGTAAAGGGTATCCTCCTCCTCGAGATCGACGTCAGGCCGATAGCCAAACATCATCGTCGACGATGCCTGGCTGTCGCAATCTATGAACAGCACGCGATAGCCGTGGATCGCGAAATGCTGCGCCAGGTGTAGCGCGATCGTCGACTTGCCCACGCCGCCTTTGAAGTTGCACACCGAGATGATCGCCGGCGTGTCCGTCGGCTCCCGCCACGGCCGCGTCCCAAACACTTCGCGCATATGGTCGAGCTCTTCCAGGGAGTATTGGACCCTGTGGCCCGAGCCAGTCCGATCGCGCTCGGGGAGGCGCCCGTCTCGCTCAGCCTCTCGAACTGCCGAGGCCGTTCTCCCCACCAAAGCGGCTGCCTTCGAGATAGGGAAGGTGGGTCCTCGCTTCTGACCAGTCTCGGGATCCAGCGCACTATCGCGAATCCGCTTGAGGATCGTCAGCGACTTCCTGTGCAGGACGTCGAGCCCGCCCTCGATCAGGTCATCGGGCTGGGCTAAGGAGGGATCTGTTGCCATGTTTGTCCGCTTCTGTGGGTTTGATAGACCATAGTAGCGCCCTTGGCAGTTTCGAGCAACAAAATGGCCATCAGACTTACAACTAGACCGATGATCTCCGAGCCGTTGGCGAATCGACCAGTTGTGCAGGGCCCTTCAAAAGATTCAGACCGATGATCTCGGTGCCGACTTGATGCAGATCTCAGTCGCTCAAGCGACAAAGGGCGCTGAATGGACGCCTGTGGATAACTACCGATGATCTCGGTACTTTCCGATGATCTCGGTGCAGGAAAACGATGATCTCGGTGCAGGGCGACCGATGATGTCGGAGCGCATACCTATTACTAGAATCAACCTAAGAAAAACCGATTCGCGAATCGTTTTGATTTTTCAGTTTTGAAGCGTGAAAAGACCGGGAGGCCCCGAAAGGGCACCGACATCATCGGTCGTTTTGCAGGTTTGGCGGCCATTTCCCGTCCCAAACTGCCAACGGGGTTGATTTCGCTGCTCAAACCTGTTGAGACATGCCTATCAAAACCTCCGGCAGATTCGGAGGGAAGGGCAGACCATGAATGGGGATCCGCAGAGGCCGCTTGGGCACCAGTACGCACTAGCCATGCTCAACGGCGGTGAAGAGAGCGTGCGCCGACTCGCAACTACTGCGGGTACCCAACTCACCCTCGATGCTTTTCTTCGGGTCCAGGACGAAGAACCTGTCCCCGCATTTCTCCATTCGGCCCTCTGTGCCATGTCGCTGCCGACCAAGCGACCGAAAGACGACACGCAGCCGATCGTTCGTGAAGACGGAAAATACGCGCTCGCAATCAACCCAAGGCCGGTCCTGCAAAATGTCGATGGCAAGTCGGTTATGCGAAGCCTTGGCGTGCCGTACGGTGCTTACCCCCGCGTGGCGCTGATCTATCTCCTGTCGCAAGCCGTCATGAAGCAATCGCGTGATGTTTATCTCGGTCGCAACTTCACCGAATGGATGCGGCGACTGGGCTATCAGACGGTCTCCTACGGCCCCCGCGGTACTGCCAACCTCATGCGGGAGCAGGTCGATCGGCTGCTCGCCTGTGAGTGGCAGATCCGGTGGGATGGTACAGATACCGACGACAACGCCTTTGCAGTCCGCGACGTGAAAATCTCGAACGAATATGCAGGATCGCTCGACAAGAATGGCTCATTTGCGCGTGAAATCCGTATGTCGGAGGCCTTTTACAGCCACCTCGTCGATCACGCCGTGCCTCTGAACGAAGTCGCTATCCGGGAACTAAAGGGCACGCCAACCGCGCTCGACCTCTACACATACCTTGCATATCGGCTTCCGCGAATCGGCTCGGACAAAGGGCAGGTCATTTCCTGGGACCAGCTCGCCAAGCATCTGGGCAACGAGGCCGACAGCAAGCGTTTCCGGCAGACCGTCCGGGAGACGATGCAGATCGTGTCCGCCGTCTATCCGAACGCAAATGTGGATCTCTCGGGCCGGAAAGTGGTGTTGCACCCGTCGCCCGCGCCGATGGAGCGCAAGCTCGTCGGGCCTCACCTCCGATTGGTGGGACCCGCCGCATCAGAAACGGCACCGAGATCATGGGTCAAAGAGCGCCGCGAGGTGCCGGTTGTGCCCTCCAAGGATGCTGAGCCGCTCCTCGCGTTCCCGACGGGGTCATTGGCCTATGGCACCCGCGAGGCCGTGTTTCGTCAGATTGGTCTCACCAAAGGAAAACCCTGGGCGGTGGACGATATGGCGACAGCTTTTCGCAAGGGATGTCCAAATTTCGCCAAACCGCGCACCGACAGCGAGTGGCTCCGCGTCTGGGAGGCTTTTGTCATCAGCTACGCCGAGCGCAGAGCGAATCGGCCTGACGACTGACCGATGATCTCCGAGCCGTTCCTGCGAACGCGCCGGCGAGGGAGTCTGTCCGCAAAGATCGACGGGGAAAAGGGGAGGGGGCCCGAGCTGGTAAGCAGGAGGTAGGATCATGCCGCTTACAGCCAAACGGCCCTCTCAAGAACTTGTCGATATCGTCGGTGCGCTAGGCGGCACCTGGAGCGGTCATGTCGCGATGTGTCGGTGCCCAGCGCACGCTGACAGCGATCCAAGCCTTTCCATCCGCCAAGGCGACAGAGGCATCCTCGTCACCTGTTTTGCCGGATGCTCCCGAGAAGATGTGCTTCGCGAGCTCCGGCGTGTTCGCCCTGGCCAGCATTACGCGCTCCCTGATCCCGCGCGCGCTCCGCGCCCTGCAAACGTAGAGCGGATCTGGGATCAGGCCGTCGACGTGCGTGGGACACTCGCCGAGCGCTATCTGGCGCGCCGCAACCTACTGCTGCCGCCGCCGCCGGACATCCGCTTCCATCCACGCTGCCCATATCTACCGAAACCTAAAACGGCGTTTCTTCCGGCGCTGCTCGTAGCGGTTCGCGAGGTCGGGAAGCTCGTCGCGATCCAACGGATTTTTCTCGATAGCGAAAGCGCCGACTATACTCGCAAAGTCATGCTTGGCACGCCGCTGTCCGGCGCATGGCGGGGCAGGGCAGGGGGCGCGACCCTCGCGATCGCGGAAGGATTCGAGACTGCCGACGCCTTCACGCGACTGAACGACATTCCTTGCTGGGCCTCACTCGGGGCGCGGCGCCTTGATCAACTCGTCATACCCACGAGCGTCACGACCCTGTTCATCGCCGAAGACAATGATCCGGAAGGCCGGCGCGCTGCAGTACAGGCTCAAGAAGAATATGCGCGAGATGGGCTCGATATTCGTCGCTTCCCGCCGCCGCCCAAATTCAAGGATTGGGCGAAGGTGCTCGATGGCCAGTCGTTGCTGCAAACCCGGAGTTGACGCGAAAAGGGCAGGACCAATGCCGGATGTGCGCCTCTTCTTGCCAATAGACCGGTCGCGGCGGCCGGCTTCATCGGTATAGGGAAGTGATGAGATACGATAATAGCTCTGCCACAGGAGACGAAGGAGAAACCGCTGTCGAGCTGATCGTGAAGCGGTCTCTGAAATGGATTTTCCGACGTGTTTCCGGGCCAGATGTCGGGATCGACGGTATTGTCGAGCAGGTCCGGGCCAACGAAGCGACGGGTCGATGGATATCGCTGCAGATAAAGAGCGGAGACCGTTTCTTCCGGGAGAGCGGCCCGGAGGGCGTTGTTTTTCGAGATGAGAGACGGCATCTCGATTATTATCGCTCCCATCAGCTCCCCGTCGTGGTGGTCCTCCACTATCCCGGGACCGACGATGCGATCTGGCAGTGGGTTTCACCAGAAACCGTAGTCGAGACACCGAGGGGCTACAAAGTGCTGGTGCCGCACGGCCAGAAGCTGGATGCGACTGCCGCCACGGAGTGGGCTCACCGGCTGGGGCGGCGCAGCGAGAAGACCATCCCGGCGGAGTTGCAGCCGGAAACCCGCTTCAGCGATGGATCGCTATCTACCATCCACGATGTGCTGGGCCGTGCTGAACATGAACTTCTGGTGGCAGCGCCGTTCCTGTCGATGGATTTTCTGACGCTGCTGGATTTCATGGCCTCGAAGCTCTCGGTGCGCATACTTACGTCCGCCTCCACCCTAGAGCAGTCACTACTCAAGGCAATCGGCATTGAAGGTCGATTGGAAATTCGCCTTCTTGAGCATCTGCACCTCAAATCGATCTTGGTCGATCGAGAGGTCGCTTGCCTGACGACAGCCAACTTCACGCGTAAACGAACGGCCGCGGCACGCGAGGTTGTGACCATCCTCACGTCCCGCAATGTTATCGATGATATGGCTTCCCAATTCGAAGAGCTGTGGTCTCAGGCGGTCCCGCTCCAGGCGCACCAAAGCTTCCAGGGGTGAAGCTATAAGCGCGGAGAGCTGTCACGTACCACGACATCAAGGGATCACGGTTCAGGGAAGGGCACATATCGGCGCAATGACGCGTCGGGGGACCACGGCGCGAAGCGCCGGAAAAGGAGAGGGGGGTCGAGAGCGTGATGCTGCCGAGGGTGCAGCCACGCAGGAGATCCCAGATGACCGACCTCTTCCACGCGGCCAAGCGTGCCGATCATGAAGCCGCACGCCAGCTTCTTCCGCTACTGAGCTCCGGCGAGACGATCACACGACGGCACCTCAACCAAGCGATGACGGCAGCCTATGGCGGCTCCGACGCCGAAGGCCGGTGGACCCAGCGCGAGAGTTTCGAAATCCTCGAGCATGCGCTTGCCCTGCATATCCGCGCTTCAAACCTGGCCCTCACCTCGTTCGACGATGTCCGCCCGATCATCAGCCTGGTGACACGCCTCCCGACTCAGACCGTCCGCAGCGAAGAGCAGATCGAGTGGCAGCAATTCTCGACTCCGGTTGATATCGCTGCCGTTGCGATGCTCCTGGCGAACGTTCAGCCAGACGACGTGATCCTGGAGCCGAGCGCTGGAAATGGCCTTCTGGTCGCGCAGCTTGGCGCCCATCTGGCGCTCCACCTCAATGAGCTCGATCCCGCGCGCCGTGGCCGCCTTGTGGATGTCTTCCCGGCCGCGAGCGTTACCGGCCACGACGGTGCGACGCTCAACTCCTCCCTCGCCGCGATCGAGCGCCCGACACTGATCATCATGAACCCACCGTTCTCGCGCTCGCTTGGACGTGGGGCTGACGATTTTGCCGCGGTTCGCCATCTCCAGGCGGCGCTCCGCCGCTTGCGCCCCGGCGGCCGTCTCGTCGCGATCATGCCTGACTGGTTTGGACCGAGTGCCAGGATGCGTGATCAGTACGAGACGGTACTCCGCGACGTCACCGTTCGAACGGCGATCCGTCTTGAGAAATGCTATCTAAAGCACGGCACATCGATCGCGGTTCGCTTATTCGTGATCGACAAGCTGCCGGGCAAAGCGCCGCCGGCGATCATACAACGCTCTTCGGTCGCCGAGCTGATCGAAACACTGAACATCCACGAACGAGCCCCTGCTCGCGCCGACCTGCCAGCAGCCGCCCCGAGGCGCTCCAGCGGTGTCTCGATGTTTCGAGCGGTCAAGAGCAACCGGCCGGCACCGCGCGCCTATCACGCGCCCGTCCGCAATCATGTGTTGCCAGTGGAGTACGCCAAGCTCGAAACGCCAGCGCCGTTGCTTGATCAGACAGGCGTCTATCTCCCCTATCGCCCGAGCCGCATCACCTTCGACAAGGCGGGCGACCACCCGACCGCGCTGGTCGAGTCCGTTGCGATGGGTTCCATCCCGGCGCCGATCCCTGGTTACGTACCAAACCTCCCCGAACGCACCGTCGCTGAGCGATTGCTCTCGGCGTCACAGCTCGAGACGGTGGTCTATGCCGGTCATGCCTGGTCGCAGACCATTCCCGGGCGCTTCAAGCCCAACAAGGAAGGTGTCGGCCTCACTCTGGCGGAGGATGGCGACGCCTATCGCAAAGGCTTCTTCCTCGGCGACGGCACGGGCGCCGGCAAGGGCCGCCAAATCGCGGCCTGCATTCTCGACAACTGGCTGCAAGGCCGTAGGCGCAACATCTGGGTGACCAAGAACGCGCCGCTCCTCGAAGATGCCCGACGGGACTGGACCGCGCTTGGCGGCCTCAATGGTGACATCCAGCCTATTTCGAACTGGAAGATCGATGAGCCGATCAAGCTCGACCAGGGCGTGTTGCTGGTTACCTATCCCACATTGCGCTCGCTACGCGGCGATCACAGCCGGCTGAAACAGATTACCGAGTGGACGGGCAGCGATTTCGAAGGCGTCATCGCGTTTGACGAAGCCCATGAGATGGGCGGGGTCGCAGGCGGGGAGGGCGCTCTCGGCGCAAAGGAGGGCTCTCAACAGGGAATCTGTGGCGTCCTTCTCCAGAATCAGTTGCCCGGTGCCCGTGTGCTCTACGCCTCGGCGACCGGTGCATCCGACATCAACAATCTCGCATACGCCGTCCGCCTTGGCCTTTGGGGACCAGAAACGGCTTTTCCCGACCGTGAGCAGTTCATCAGCAGCATCCGAAAGGGCGGTATCGCGGCCATGGAGCTGGTCGCTCGCGACCTGAAGGCGACAGGCCTCTACATGGCGCGCGCGCTCAGCTTCGCCGGTGTCGAATATGACATTCTCAGGCACGAGCTGACGCCGGCCCAGATCGAGATCTACGACACCTATGCGGATGCCTGGTCGATCATCCATCAGAATATGGAAAAGGCCCTCGAACTGACGGCTGTCGTCGACGGCCTGGAGAACGCGACGCTGAATAGCGGCGCCAAAGCCTCTGCTCGCTCCCGCTTCGAGTCGACTAAACAGCGGTTCTTCGGCCAGGTTCTGCTCTCGATGAAGCTGCCGACCGTCATTGCTGCCGCTCAGCACCATCTCGAGAGCGGGCAATCGGTGGTGATGCAACTGGTGACGACAGCAGAATCGATCCTCGACCGCCGGCTAGGCGCGCTCAGCCCCGACGAGCGGGCGGACCTGGAGATTGATCTGTCGCCTCGCGAATATGTTTAATGTTGAGCTCAACATTATATGTATTCTTTGCAGTCGCAGTTTATGTCGAGCGTGGCGGCGCGAGGCGCAGGTTTC
>CAZYOU010000089.1:0-11239 GCA_964649315.1 uncultured Stakelama sp.
GCAGCACCTGTTCCTTGATCTTGTGGATCGAGGTTTCGAATCCTTCCATCTTCGACTGGCCGGCATCGCCTGACGACGCCTGACGATCTTGCAACCGCTGCATCGCATCCATTGCGGTGCCCGGCATCGTGCCGGTCAGTCCGTCGGCGGCGCCATCGAGCGGGGGCAGGGGGGCGAGATCGATCGGCGGAAACTGTTCGTTGCCCTGCAAATCGCTGGGACGGGCCGGGCCACCGCCCTGCATCGGGCGGGCAACACCAAATGCGGGCCGCGCCGGGGGCGCGCCGTTGCCGGTACCGCTGCGTCGTCCAAAAGCGCTCATCTTGCCCCAATCGTTGTGGTTACGGATTTGATAGCCGCAAAGGTGTTACCATTTCCTAAGCATCATTTCCGGCGGGCAAGTGTCCTTCCGCGGGCTGAGCAGGGCCGCCACACAGCGCGAGTTAAGCAATATTTGAGGGGTGCCGTGCGATATCGCATGAAATAGCAGGATGATTAACCTTGGTTGATGGCCCGGGCATAGCAATGCACCGCGATGAGGGTCGGCAGATCGTCCGGTCCGTGTTTGCGCGGGTGGGGTGGCGCACGCTCTTGCTGGCGACAGCGTTGATGCTCGGCATCCTCGGCCGGCTATCGTATAGCTGGAATGCACCATTCTGGTTTGACGAGACTTTCAGTGGCGTAATCGCGACCCAACCCAGTTTTTCGGCGCTGCTCGACTGGTGCCTCCATGAACTCACCGGCCCCGCTTTCTACATGCCGTTATGGATATGGGCGAAGTTCGCTGGATCGAGCGATTTTGCCTTGCGCCTGCCCAGTTTATTGCTGTCGATCGCGGCGCCGCTGCTGATCCTGTGGAAAGGCAATGGTGATCGCGATCTGCGGCTGTGGTGGGCGGTTTTCGTGCTGCTCTGGGTGCCGATTTTCGTCGTGGCAGGCGAGGCGCGCCCCTATCCACAGATGTTCCTGCTTGGCGTGGTGCAGGCGATCCTGTTCGTGCAGCTGATCGATCGACCCACAACCGCCCGCGCCAGCGCCTGGATGATCGCCTCAGCTCTGCTGATATTGACGCAATATTGGGGCGTTGTGCCGTGCCTGGTGCAAGGCATCGCCTATCTCGGCTATCACCGCGCCCGAGCGGTGGCGACATGGCCAGCGGCATTGCTGCTGCTGCCAATGTTCGTCTGGTCCTATTTCCACCTGCCCGGCGTTTTGCTGTTCACCGTTGGTGATGACCTGTCGTCGGTCGGGCTGCCGCTATCGGCAATTCTCGATATTCCGGCGTTGCTGTTCGGTGTTTCGTTTAGTGCGATGGTCGTTCTGGGGGCCGTGATTGGCTCGATCGCGATCGTTTTCGCGCGGGGTCGTGGTGGCGCGTTGAGACTGGACCCGGTCGCGATGCTGGTGCTTTGCGGCGTGGCTTGCATTTCACTGGCGCTGGTGATCGCCTTTGCCCGGCCCGGATTCCAGCCGCGTCACCTGACGCCGTCGATGCCGTCATTCCTGTTTGCGCTGGCGGTCTGGGCGCGGTGGATGTTTGCGCGCGATCCCCGACCCGTCATCGTCGCGATGGCGATGATGGTGGCGACGGCGGTCGGGCTACTGGTATCGATCTTCACCGATGCCGAGAGTGATCCCCGGCACATCTTCAATCTCGAACAGCCTTCCGCCTGGCTTGCGGAGCAGAAGCCGCGTCGGCTCGTGATGTTCTGGGACGGGCCGGTGGGGTCGGCAACGTCGAGCGCGCGCCTAGATGAGGTCGGCGGCTTTTTCCTGCGTCGCGCTGGCCAGTCAGTCACGGTCAGTGTCGCGCGGGCGGCTGACGATCAGGATCCTAATCGAATTGTGTTGGCGCACGCGGGTAGCGATGCCGCGATTCTGTGGGTCTCCAATGACGATCTGCCCGATCGCCGAACCCCGCGGATCGAGCGATACGACCAGCGTTTCGAATGCCGTGATTTCGGCGAAGACAAGCTGACGATGACGGCCTGCCGCCCGCGCGCGGTGGCGAGCGGCGGAGAGGCAAAAGTCGCGGTCAGCCCGCCTGTTCGGCTAGCACCGTCAGCCCACGCTCAGTAACCTCGGCAAAGCCGCCCTTGATCGGCAGCATTTCGGGCTCGCCCTTTTCGGTGCGGTAGATGTGCAGCGCGCCATCGCGGATCGTCGACATCAGCGGCGCATGGCCGCTCAACACGCCGAAGTCACCCTCAGAGCCGGGGACGACAACCATGTACACGTCCTCGCTGCGGACGAGCTTTTCAGGCGTGACGAGTTCGAAGTGGAGCATTGTTCGGTCTCACTCCCCTCCCGCTTGCGGGAGGGGCTGGGGGTGGGCCTTATTTTGGAGGCGGGCGCTCGTCCAAACGGACAGGGCCCACCCCCGACCCCTCCCGCAGGCGGGAGGGGAGAAGGAGATTAAGCCTCCTGCGCCATCTTTTCGGCCTTGGCGATCGCTTCGTCGATGCCGCCGACCATGTAGAAGGCGCTCTCTGGCAAGTGATCATATTCGCCGTCGACGACTGCCTTGAACGACTTCACGGTATCTTCGAGCTGCACGAACTTGCCCGAAATGCCGGTGAAGACTTCAGCGACGTGGAAGGGCTGCGACAGGAACTTCTGGATTTTGCGTGCGCGGCTGACGGTGAGCTTATCTTCTTCCGAAAGCTCGTCCATGCCCAGGATGGCGATGATGTCCTGCAGCGACTTGTACTTCTGCAGCACCGACTGGACGGCACGCGCCGTGTCGTAATGCTCCTGGCCAACGACGCGGGGTTCGAGCACGCGCGACGTGGAGTCGAGCGGATCGACAGCGGGATAGATGCCAAGCTCCGAAATCGCGCGGTTGAGCACGGTCGTCGCGTCCAAGTGAGCGAACGATGTTGCAGGTGCCGGATCGGTCAAATCGTCGGCAGGCACGTAAATTGCCTGCACCGAGGTGATCGAGCCCTTATTGGTCGAGGTAATGCGCTCCTGCAGCGCGCCCATGTCGGTCGACAGGGTCGGCTGATAACCCACGGCCGATGGAATACGTCCCAGCAGCGCCGACACTTCCGAACCCGCTTGGGTAAAGCGGAAGATGTTGTCGACGAAGAACAGCACATCCTGGCCTTCAACGTCGCGGAAATATTCGGCGATCGTCAAGCCCGACAGCGCAACGCGGGCACGCGCGCCGGGGGGCTCGTTCATCTGGCCATAGACCAGCGCGACCTTCGATCCTTCGGACGTTGCGTTGCCATCGGCATCCTTGGCGATAACGCCTGCATCGAGGAATTCGTGGTAAAGATCGTTGCCCTCGCGGGTACGCTCGCCGACGCCGGCGAACACGGAGGTGCCGCCGTGGCCCTTGGCGATGTTGTTGATCAGTTCCTGGATCAGCACGGTCTTGCCGACGCCGGCGCCGCCGAACAGGCCGATCTTGCCGCCCTTTGCATAAGGCGCGAGCAGATCGATGACCTTGATACCCGTAACGAGAATGGCGCTCTCGGTCGACTGATCGACGAAAAGTGGGGCAGGGGCGTGGATCGGCGAGGTATCGGTGTGGCCAACCGGGCCACGCTCGTCGATCGGCTCGCCGATGACGTTGAGGATGCGGCCAAGCGTCTTGGGGCCAACAGGCACGCGGATCTGCGATCCGGTATCGGTGACGGTCTGGCCGCGAGTCAGGCCCTCGGTCGCGTCCATCGCGATCGTGCGGACGGTGTTCTCGCCGAGATGCTGCGCGACTTCGAGCACCAGCCGGTTGCCGTTGTTGAACGTCTCAAGCGCGTTCAAAATTGCAGGCAGCTGATCTTCGAAGGTCACGTCGACGACCGCGCCGATGACCTGGCTGATCCGGCCTACATTGTTGGTGGTCGCGATGGGCGCGAGAGTGTCGGGGGCGGTTGCCATTATCCGTTCCTTGGGGCTGAAGTCGCGGGGGTGGAACCCGCAGGCGTGAAAGTCAAAGTGATGCGGCGGTGGTTCTTGCCGCCGGGAATAAGGTCACGCGTGAGCGCGTAATTGGCACCGGCGGTGGTGCCGCTGGTGGGCCGTTCGGACATGATGTTCTGTGTCAGCTTGTCGGCACCAGTTACGCCGAGTTGCACGAAACGCTGCTCGATATTCTTGACGAACTGCTTCTTGGCGAACCCGTCATCGCTTAGATCGGTCAGGTCAAGCGTGAAGCGCACCGCGGTCAGCTTGTCGGCGGTGCCCTCCAACTCGACATTGCCCAGGTTAGGCTTCGGCACATCGGACCGCCCCAGCATCGCCGGAATGCCGACTGCCTTGTGGCCGCCATCGGCGGGCGCATAGGCACCGATGCGAAAGCCCAGCCGATTCATCACGTCGATCGTTTCGGCGGGATTGGCGAAGATTTGCGTCCAACCTGCGGGCGCGAGTGGCTCGGGCGCGTAGGTTTCCTTTTTGGGCGCTTCTTGCCCACATGCGGCGAGTGCCCCCGCCAGCCCCAGCAGGGCAGCAAAGACAACCGCACGCATCAGAGAGCCTCGGCGCCCGAAATGATTTCGACCAGCTCGGTCGTGATCGCCGCCTGACGGGTACGGTTATACTGGATCGTCAGCCGGTTGATCATGTCGCCTGCGTTGCGGGTGGCATTATCCATCGCAGTCATGCGGCTGCCCTGTTCGGACGCTGCATTTTCCAGCAGCGCACGGAAAATCTGGATCGCGACGTTGCGCGGCAGCAACTCGGCCAGGATCGATTCCTCATCGGGCTCATAATCGACCGAAGCAAGGCTGGTCGATGGGGCGCGGCTGGTATCGATCGCGACCGGAATGATCTGGCGGCCAACGGGCTCCTGCACCAGCGCCGACTGGAAACGCGCGTAGAACAGGTGGGCGATATCGAATTCACCCGCTTCGAAGCGCGCGATAACATCATCGGCGACGGCGCGAGCATCGGCGAACTTCACCGCCTTGATATGCCCCATTTCGAAATCATGGACGATCTGGCCGGGGTAAAAGCGGCGCAGGACGCGCCCCTTTTTGCCGGCAATGTAGAAATTGACGGTCTTGCCCTCGGCGGTCAGCTCTTCGGCCTTGCGACGCGCGGCGCGGACGATGTTCGAATTGAACGCACCTGCCAGGCCACGTTCGGATGTGGCGACGATGATCAGATGGACCTGATTCTTGCCAGTGCCCGCGAGCAGCTTGGGCGAGGATTCGCTGACCGTCACCTTCGCGGCAAGGCTGGCCATCACGGCTTCCAGACGCTCAGCATAGGGACGCCCGGCAACCGCCGCCTCCTGCGCACGGCGCAGTTTTGCAGCGGCGACCATCTTCATCGCCTTGGTGATCTTCTGCGTCGACTTCACCGAGCCGATGCGGATCTTGAGGGCTTTTAGCGAGGCCATCTAATTCGTTACCATTCCCAACCTGCCGTCATGCTGAACTTGTTTCAGCATCCACTTTGCCACTTGCGCAAACGGCGCCTGGTGCGCGGTGGACCCTGAGACAAGTTCAGGGTGACGGTTGTGTACGTTGCTACCCAGCCAATTTACGCAAACGTCTTCGCGAAATTCCCGAGCGCCGTCTTCAGCGCTTCGGTCGTCTCCTTCGACAAGTCGCGCTTGTCGCGAATGTCGGCCAGGATGTCGGCGTGGTTCGCGCGCATATCGGCGAGCATCGCCTGTTCGTAGCGCGTCACAGCATTCACCGGCACGGCATCGATAAAGCCATTGGTCCCAGCGAAGATCGACACGGTCTGCTCTTCGAATGGCATCGGGCTGAACTGCGCCTGCTTCAGCAGCTCGGTACGGCGCGCGCCGCGGTTAAGCAGCTTCTGCGTGGATGCGTCGAGGTCCGACCCGAACTGCGCGAACGCCGCCATTTCGCGGTACTGCGCCAGCTCGAGTTTGATGCTGCCCGACACCTTCTTCATCGCCTTGGTCTGTGCAGCAGAACCCACGCGGCTCACCGAAAGGCCGACGTTGATGGCGGGGCGGATGCCGGCGAAGAACAGATCGGTTTCAAGAAAGATCTGGCCATCGGTGATCGAAATCACGTTGGTCGGGATATAGGCGGACACGTCGCCTGCCTGCGTCTCGATGATCGGCAGTGCGGTGAGCGACCCCGAGCCATTGTCCGAGTTCATCTTCGCAGCGCGCTCAAGCAGGCGGCTGTGGAGATAGAACACGTCGCCCGGATAGGCTTCGCGGCCCGGCGGGCGACGCAGCAGCAGCGACATCTGGCGGTAGGCAACGGCCTGCTTCGACAGATCGTCATACACGATCAGCGCGTGCATGCCGTTGTCGCGGAAATATTCGCCCATCGCGCAGCCGGTATAGGGCGCGAGGAACTGGAGCGGTGCCGGCTCAGAAGCGGTCGCCGCGACGACGATGGTGTATTCCATCGCGCCGCTCTCTTCGAGCTGGCGCACGATCTGGGCCACGGTCGAACGCTTCTGGCCGATCGCGACATAGATGCAATAGAGCTTCTTGCTTTCGTCATCGCCCGCATTGGCGTTCTTCTGGTTGATGAAGGTGTCGATCGCGACGGCGGTCTTGCCGGTCTGGCGATCGCCGATGATCAGTTCGCGCTGGCCACGGCCAACGGGAACGAGTGCGTCGATTGCCTTCAGGCCGGTCTGGACGGGCTCATGCACCGAGGTGCGCGGGATGATGCCCGGTGCCTTTACTTCAACGCGGCTGCGCTGATCGGAAAGGATCGGGCCCTTGCCGTCGATCGGGTTGCCGAGGCCATCGACCACGCGGCCGAGCAAGCCCTTGCCGATCGGCACGTCGACGATCGTGCCGGTGCGCTTGACGACATCGCCTTCCTTGATCTGGCTGTCCGACCCGAAGATCACGACGCCAACATTGTCGGCTTCCAGGTTGAGCGCCATGCCCTGCACGCCGTTCGAAAATTCGACCATCTCGCCGGCCTGAACATTGTCCAAGCCGTGGATGCGGGCGATGCCATCACCGACCGACAGCACCTGGCCGGTTTCCGAGACCTGGGCCTCAGTGCCGAAGCTGGCGATCTGGTCCTTGATGACCTTTGAAATTTCAGCGGCGCGGATATCCATGGGGTGAACCTTTTAGCCTTTCATCGCGAGCGCGAGAGTATGGAGACGGGTCTTGATCGAGCTGTCGATCATCTGGCTGCCGATGCGGACGACAAGCCCACCCAGCAGCGACGGATCAACCGACAGGTCAACGGAAACATCACGACCGATCCGCTGGCGAAGTGATTGCTTCAGCGCGGCAACCTGATCGTCGGACAGGGCGTGCGCCGACTTTACCTCTGCGGTCGTTTCGCCGCGAAAGCTGGCAGCCAGCTGGCGGAATGCGCGGATGATGGCGGGCAATTGGGCGAGACGGCGATTATCAGCGAGCACACCCAGAAACTTAGTGGTGGTGGCATCGAGCTTCATCTTCTTCGCGACCGCCGTCACGGCTTTCGTCGCGGCGCCGCGCGCGATCAGCGGGCTGGTCGTCAGCGACTTGAAATCGGCCGACTGGTCGAGCGCTGCCCGCACGGTGGCAAGGCTTGCTTCGACCTTGTCGATCGCCTTTGCCTCACGCGCCAGCTCGAACAATGCCGTTGCATAGCGGCCCGGTAAGCTGGCTTGAATACCGCCGGAATTCTCCACGCGATCGATATCCTCATTGGGAACAGAAAAAATTGGCCCCATGCGCAAACAGGGCCTCAAAGGGCCCCCGCTTGGGTTGCGCGGCTGCTAGCATCGGTATGCAGGCGATGCAAGTCGTGGGGGTAAACTGGCGCAGGCTCGGAATAATCAGCCCCAGCTGCCGGAAAATCGGTGTTTTTTCATCAAAGCGTCACATGTGGTTAACTCGCTGTTGGTGCTTTTCCTCGCATAGATTGCGGGCCGGGCGATCGTCCGGCGCAATCGGATATCTTCTATGCGCATCGCCCCTTCCGCTCTTTCTGACTGGCTCAATGGTCAAACGGCGAGCATTGGCATCGCGCTTCGCCGGGTACTGATTGCATTGCTCGCGATTCAGGCGGTCCTTGCAATAACGTTGATCGTTGGATCGATTTCGACCAGCAACGGCATGCGCGTACTGGTGCGCGAGAAAATCTATCCGATCGCCCAGTTGCAGGCGGTTACTGATAACTACGCCAAGGCCCTAGCGACAGCACACAAGGTAGTTAGCGGCAATCAGTCGACGGCGGGCGCAATCGATACCATTGTGACAGCACGCGCCGCCATCAAGAGCAACTGGGCATTGTTTCGTGCGCACGAGCTTGATCCGCGCCACGCCGGGATGATTTCGCAGGTCGAAAAGGCCCGCCAAGAGGCGGACGTGGCGATCAACGGTTTAGACCGGCTGTTACGCGATCGGCAGATCGACAAGCTGGATTTTTTCGTGAGCGGGCCGCTTAATGCGGCGATCGATCCGCTGACCGTGGCGAGCGATTCGCTGATTGCTGGTCTGCGAGAAGATGCAACGACCGAACAGCAAACGATGCAGGCTCGGTTCTGGCGCGCCTATTTCGTGGTCACGCTGGTCACGATGCTGGCTATTTTTGTCGGGTGGTGGGGCATGCGCATGGTGTCGCGTCGAATCACCCAGCCACTCGCCGACATTGCCGTCGCCACGCATAACATTACCGACGACAAGCACGACGCGGTCATCCCCGGCCTTGATCGCACCGATGAGATCGGCGCGATCGCGCGGGCGCTTGCCTTTGCGCGTCAGCGATCGATCGATGCACGGCGCTTGAGTGAGGAATCGCGGCGCGTCGAGGAAACACTGCACCGCCGAGAGGTGAAGGACCATGCGGCCAACGCGAAACGTGCAGCCGATCTCGATGCGCTGTTCGCGGTGTTCGAGGGTCAGGCGGCCGATGTTGTCGCAGGGCTGAAATCGGCGGGACCACGACTGCGCGAAACCGCTGCAGCGATGTCTGGCGAGGCGGCAGAGGCAGAGCATCACGCGCTCGCCACCGCGTCGCTTGCGGAACAAAGCGCCGCCAGTGCCCGCACAATCGCCCAGTCGAGCACCGCGCTTGCCGCTGCAATCGACGACATCAGCCGCGCCGCCCATGATTCGCGTGCTGGCGTCGGCACCGTGCGCGCGCGGACGCTTGCCGGGCGCGATCACGCCGAATCGCTGGGTGAACTGGTCAGCGAGATTGCGTCGGTGCTTGATTTCATCGCCATCATCGCCGGGCAAACCAATTTGCTCGCGCTTAATGCTACGATCGAGGCGGCACGCGCTGGTGCTGCGGGGCGTGGCTTTGCGGTGGTTGCTGAAGAAGTGAAGGGGCTGGCGCGCCAGACCCAGGCGGCTGCGGGCAAGATCGAGGCGCGGTTGTCGGCCGTGCGGGATGCCAGCGCGACCGTGCTGTCGACGATCGAATCGATCGACACCCTTGTGGCAGGTCTCGATCAATCGGCAACCAATGTCGCCGATGCGGTCGAGCAGCAACGCGACATGACCCGCCGAATCGCGACCGCTATCGCCGAAGTGGAGGGTGGCACCGCCCATGCCGCGGCCAATATGCAAACGCTCCATGGCCGCGCGGAACGCACGCGCGGCACCGCCAGCGACCTTGCCCGCACGGCCGATGACGTGGCCGGCAACGTCGATCGGCTGCGCGGCCAGATCAACCAGCTGATCGCGGACGTTCGCGCCGCCTGACCTGGCCTTTTGCCTTCCGCTTGCAGAGTCTGACGCTAGAAAGAGCGTCGACAGCAGCGGGAGCAAAACAAATGGCCGAAGGCACGACGATCCGGATGATGATGGCCGATGGTGCAGAAGTCGCCGTCTACCATGTTGAGCCTGCGGGCGTGCGACGTGGCGGCCTTGTGCTCGTGCAGGAAATCTTCGGCGTCACCGATCATATTCGCGAGCTTTGTGACGAATATGCGCAGGATGGGTATGAAGTGCTCGCCCCCGCCTTATTCGATCGCGAGCATCCGGGGTTCGAGGCGGATTATACCGGCGAGGATTTTGCGCGCGCCGTCCAGCTTGCCCGCGAGCTCCACCCGTTCGACCAGAGCCTCAGCGACGTGCAGACCTGCATCAACGCGCTCGCCGCCACCGGCCCGGTATTCGTTGTCGGCTATTGCTATGGCGGCTCCATCGCGTGGTTCGCATCGACCCGGCTGACCGGCGTTGCGGCGGCATCGGGCTATTATGGCAGCCTGATCCCCGGCGCGGTCGAAGAAGAACCCAAGGTGCCGGTGATCCTCCATTTCGGACGGTTCGACAGCGGCATCCCGATGGAAGGCGTCGACAAGGTGATCGCGCGTGATTGGCCCAACGCGGCCGTCCATATCTACGAAGCAGGCCACGGCTTCAACTCGGATCGCCGCAAGGATTACCACGAACCCAGCGCCGATCTGGCCCGCGAACGCACGCTTGAACTGTTTGAGGCGAACGCGGGACAAAGGTAACCTGCCTGCTTGGCGCGCATATCGGGGGGGTGAATGACCGAACGCGGATCAGACCGCGCGGTTCTCGCGCTGGTCGCGATGATCGTGTTTATCGACATCGCCGGGTTGGGACTGATCCTTCCGGTGATGCCGCGACTCATTATCTCGCTCGCCGACGTGACAATCGACCGCGCTGCGGAGATCGGCGGGTGGTTATTGTTCGCCTATGCGGTGATGCAATTCCTGTTCGCACCCGTAATCGGCGGCTTGAGCGATCGGTTCGGGCGACGTCCCGTGCTTTTGCTCACATTATTCGCGCTCGGGATCGATTATGCGCTGATGGCTTGGGCGCCGACGCTCGCCTGGCTGTTCGTTGGCCGATTGATTTCCGGCGTCATGGGCGCGACCTTTACCGCCGCCAATAGCTGCATTGCCGATATCGTTCCGCCGGCCGAGCGCGGGCGGGCATTCGGCGCGCTGGGCGGAGCGGGGGCGGCGGGGTTCGTGCTCGGACCCGGGATTGGTGGCCTGTTGGGCGGGCTTGGTGAGCGGGTGCCGTTTATGGCGGCGAGCGGCGTCGCGCTCACCGGGGCGTTGATTGGCTGGTTCGTGTTGAGGGAAACCCTGCCGCCCGAGCGCCGCCGTGCCTTTTCCATTATGCGCGCCAATCCGGTCGGCAGCGTCGTCCAAATGGTGCGGATACCGCTGGTGATCGGGTGTCTGGTGACAATCCTGTTCATGCAGCTCGCCGCGCAATCGCAGCTTTCGGTGTGGAGCTTTCAGGGCATTGCCCGGTACGGGTGGAGCCCGTTGGTCATCGGTATCACGATCGCATTGTTCGGTATCATGCTGGCGGGCGCGCAGGGTTTTGCGGTCGGCCCGCTCGTCA
>CAZYOU010000090.1:0-11222 GCA_964649315.1 uncultured Stakelama sp.
CGAGCCAGCCCTGCCGCGCGGTGCCGTCGATCGTCGCGTCGATGTCGAGCTCGTCCTGCGCCCCTTCGCGCGCGAACTTGCGCAGGCGGCGCAGCGCCACCTTGATGTTGCGGGTGCCAAGCTCCTTGGTGTTGTCGAGATTGCGGAACTCGCGCTGGTCCCACACTTTCAGCGCGCGCTTATGCTTGCTTTCGCCGCCAATGCGGACACCTTCAGGGTTGTAGCCTGAATTGCCATAGGGGCTGGTGCCGCCGGTGCCGACCCATTTATTGCCGCCCTGATGCCGCCCCTGCTGCTCCTCGAGCCGCTTTTTCAGCGTCTCCATGATCTCGTCCCACGAACCCAGCGCCTTGATCGCTTCCATTTCCTCCGCCGACAGATATTTTTCGGCGACCGCCTTCAGCCAGTCGGCGGGGATATCGGCATGGGTTTCGCCGAATGTCGTGGCGATGCCGCGAAACACCTTGGCAAAGACCTGGTCGAACTTGTCGAGCAGCCCTTCGTCCTTCACGTACACCGCGCGCGACAGGTAATAGAAATCCTCCGGCGTTCGATCGATCACGTCACGGTCGAGCGCTTCCAGCAGGATCAGATGTTCCTTCATGCTGGCCGGGATGCCGGCCGCGCGCAGCTCATCGAGAAAATTGAGAAACATCGTCGCGTCGTTCCATTGCCGCAGGCAGGTTCTGCCTCGCCATCCTACCCGTCCTTTCGCGCCGATCAAAGTTAATCGGGCTTTAGGATGTCGACCCTATGGTTCGAAGGCTTTAGGAGTCTGGCGCACCATATGAGTGATGCGATCGATGTAAAGGATGTGGTCCGCCGTGTGGCGCGGAGCTGTGGCGCGGTCGTGGTCGAGTGCGCTGAGGTTGGCGGCCATGTCGCGACCATTGCCCAGCGCAAGAATGTGCGCATTGCCGAACTTTCCCGGATCGACGCCGTCACGTCTACCTTGGCGCGCGATCAGGCGAGCGTTGCCGCAGCAATCGAGCAGGCACGCCAGCTCTCACAGGAAATCAAGACACGGCTCACCGATAGCCGGTCGGCAATTATCGATTCGGTATCGGGCTTTACCGAGGTGACGGATCTGGTTGTGCGACTGAACGACCGGATCGACCGGATCGTCGATGCGCTGGCCGATGTGCAGGATGTCTCGCACCTGATTGGCGGCATTGCGCAGCAGACCAACATGCTGGCGCTGAACGCGGCGATCGAGGCGGCACGCGCAGGTGAGTCGGGCAGCGCCTTTGCGGTTGTTGCCACCGAGGTGAAGAAACTGGCGCAACATACGCGCGATGCCACGCAGCGGATCAATGGCACTGTCGCGGCGCTTTCCGACGAGGCAACGGCCTTTGGCAATGAAATTGCGGGCGGCGTCGAACAGAGCCGGGTCGCGACCGCGAAATTCAAGGCAATCGAGCGGTCTGTGGTCGACATCGGGTCGATTGTGTCGCTGGTCGATAATCAGACAGACGGTATCGCGCAGAGCGCGGGCCAGATGGAACACAGCATCGCTGCGGTCGCGCAGGAAATGAAACGGTCATCCGATTCGACACGTGAAGCCGGAGCCGCGCTGAATGACGTGCGCGGACGGCTCGAAAAGCTGGAAGTCGCGGCGAATGTGATGCTCGATCAACTCGCCGGCAGCGGGATCGAAACCGACGACAGCGAGAATATCAATATCGCGCGCCGCGTCGCGGTGGAGATCACCGCCGTGGTCGAAGGCGCGATCCGTCGCGGTGAAATCACTGAAGCGGATGTGTTCGATGTCAATTACCGGCCCGTGGAGGGATCGAACCCACCGCAATTCACCACCCGCTTCAACGACTTTGCCGATTGCCATATCCGGCCGATTCTCGACCGCCTGAAACGCGAAGGTCAGCACGCGATCGGGTCAGTGATTAGCGACGTGAACGGCTATTTGCCGACGCATCTGACGTTGCGGTCGCAACCCCAGGGCACCGATATCGCCTGGAACAACACCTGGTGCCGAAATCGACGGATCATGATGGATGATTGTACGCGCCGTGCGGTGGCGAACGAATCGCCCTTCATGCTCAACTGCTACCGCATGTTGCTGGGGGAGGGGGCTTTTCTACCACTCAAGAGCGTATTCGTGCCGCTGCTGTTCAACGGCAGGCGGTGGGGCAATTATGAATTTGCCTATGTCGACTCCATGTCGGCCACCGCCGAAATGCTATCGCCCGCTGATATCGATGCGACGCTTGCGAAACTGCGAGCGCAGGAAGCACGCGACGCGGCCTAGCGGGCGTAGACGTCGATCAGGGCACCGACATAATCGGGATTGCGCCCGGTCAATTCCGGGGCTTCCTGCCCGCCATAGATGAAGCCATTGACTGGATAGGCGGTTGATCCGAGCCCGGCCGATCCACGGTACCACACCCGTACAGCACTCCAGTCGCCAGCATCAGACACATCCGTGAGCGTCACGTCCTGCTCGACGCGCCCGCGAACGCCGTCGACCCGCGACCAGTTGGCATGGGTGACCATCACCACACGCGAATCGACCACGCGGCTGATGACGGCGACATGGCCCAGCGGCAACCGCGCCGACCGGGCAAAAACGATCACTGCACCCTCACGCGGGGTATAACCGCGGCGATATTTACCCGCTGCCTTATCCCACCATGTCCAGGCATCGCCGTAAATCTGAATGCCCGATGCGGCCCGCGCAAAGGGGACGCATTCGCCAACATAATCGAGCAGCGACGCACGCGCCGGGCTTGCCGACAACGCGGCAAAGGCGGCGATGATGCCAAGGGCACGGAAATGAGCGAACATGCGGGCATTATGCTTCGTGGCCCGTGCAGAAAGCGTGTGACCGAATGGTTGACCCGGCGTTTACCGCGATCAGCGCCCTTTGCGTGCCATCGCCCCCAAGTGAAGCGCGCTTGGCTTGGGGGTTCGCTTAAAGGTCGTGCGATCCACCGCCACCAGCCCGAAGCGTTGCTTGTAGCCATAAACCCACTCGTAATTGTCGAGCAGCGACCAGTGGAGATAGCCCCGCACGTCGATGCCATCATCGATACAAGCGCGCATGCTGGCCACCGCCCGGTCGATATAAGCGACGCGGCGGGTGTCGTCGTCGGTGCCGATACCGTTCTCGGTGACGTAAATCGGTCGCCCGGTGGTGCGCGCCGCATAGCGGATCGTCGCGCCGAGCGCCTCGGGGTAAAATTCATACCCGGCCGCGGTCAGTTCCGCCCCTTTGGGCGGCGGCATGATGCCGTTCGCATCCACCCGAATGCGCGTGTAGGTCTGCACGCCGATGAAATCCGCCTTGGCGGCCTGCGCGATCCACGGGCCATAGATCTGCTCTTCGATCTCAGCCGCCTTGTGCCCGTCGCCGACGCCTTGCACGTCCTGCATGCTGATCGTCACGCCGACCGGGAAATCGCCGGGTCCGGCCTTGATCGCCTGAAACGCCTGCTCGTGGGCCACCACCTGATTGGCTTCGCTTTTGGGCAAATCGGCAAACAACACCGATGCAAACCGGTCAGACCCGCTTGCCTTGGCACAGGCCGCCAACATGGCGCGGACGGCGGGCTCGATCAGCTTTGCCTCGGGCCGCGTTTGAATCAGCCGCGCGATATTGGCTTCGTTAAAGGTCGAAGCAGCGGCCATTAACGGCCCCAGCCGCGCGGTGGCTTTTTCGGCGAACCGCGCGAACAGGGCAGGGCTGTCGGCATGTTCGAACCCGCCCATGGCTGCAAACCAGCGCGGGACCGTCCAATGGCTGAAGGTAATAACCGGGGCGAGGCCCTTGGCGTGGCACGCCTCCATCACGCGAAGATAATGGTCGAGCGCCGCAGCGCTGAATTTGCCGGGTTCGGGCTCAATCCGCGCCCATTCGATGCCAAAGCGGTGGGCGTTGAAGCCAAGCTTGGCCGCAAGCGCGATATCCTCGCCGTATCGGTGATAGCTATCGCACGCATCGAGCGAGGGCTCCTGAAACAGCGTTGGCTTTACATTCTCCGCCAGCCAGAAATCGGAATGGGTATTGTTGCCCTCAATCTGATGCGCGGCCGTAGCGGTGCCCCACCAGAAACCCTTGGGTAGTGCTTTGCGGGGCGTGGCGGCGGAGGCGGTCCCGGGTTTCAGCGCGGCGCTTGCCGCAAGCCCAAGCCCGCTGCCCATTACGGCGCGGCGGGTGAGGCTGGATGGATCATCAGAAGCTGCGGTCATCATGTCTCTCCCATACGCCCGGCCGGTGATCTTTGCGGGCCAAGGTCGTTGGTCGAAAGCTACCGCATCACGGCCTATCGGCAAGCCCTTCCCTTGGGCGATGAAGCGCTGCGACCAGAACGAAAGAGATAATCATCAGCAGATACCAGGCGCCCAGTTTGGTGGGCGACACCATCGTCCACCCGTCCCGCTGGGCGGGATAGAGCCACGCGTTGGAGAAGGTCGCGATATTTTCCGCAAACCAGATGAAAACGGCGACCAGAAACCAGCCGAGCAGCAGCGGCATTGATCGTGGCGTCCGAAAAGGCGTGAACCAAACCCGTGTGCGCCAGAACAACAGGCCGGTCATGATGAACAGCGCGATCCGTATATCGGGCAGCCAGTGGTGCGCGAAGAAGTTGATATAGATCGCCGTGGCCAGCGCCCAGGTCGTCCAGCGGGGCGGATAATGATCGAACCGGAACGCAAAAATCCGCCACACGCGCGCGATAAAGCTACCCACTGCCGCATACATGAACCCTGAAAATAGCGGCACCGCGCCAATTTTCAGCACGCCGGGCTCAGGATAGCTCCACGACCCAACCTGCGTCTTGAACAGCTCCATCACCGTGCCGATCACGTGGAAAGCCAGGATAACCCGGGCTTCCTCCAGCGTTTCGAGGCGCAGGGCAAGCATGCCGAGCTGAATCGATAGCGCCGCGATCGTCAGGAAATCATAGCGCGCGAGCGGGGCATTGGCGGGGTAGAAGAGATGCGTTGCCAGCAGCAGCGCGAGCATCAGGGCACCGAACAGGCACGCCCAGCCTTGCTTGAACCCGAACAGCAGGAATTCGTAAACCCAAGCCTGCCAACCTGCGGTTGGCTGTGCGGCCTCTAGCCGGGCACGGATGCGGGCAAAGCGGGTTGCGCCCGATGTTTGGGTCATCGACCGTGCGCGAGGTGCGTTGTTCTGTTGTGGGCAGGGCGGGCTGCTTTCAGCATGGGTTGGATGGGCTCGTCTTGATATCTGCGCGGGGCTATCCGCATTTCAATCGGGCAAAATGACCCGATAGTCAAAGTCGCAAGCAGGCCAAGGAACTGTATTGGTGGCATGAAAACGACGCACCCGGCCAACACCGGGCATCGCGCAATAGCGACTTGACCCGCGCCCTCACGCGCCAGACACTGCCAGTGCGAAAAAGGGGGGATTGCCATGCGAACCATAGCTCTATCGATTGCGTTGGCCACATCGCTGATCCCGCAAATGGCGAACGCGAAGCAGGCAACACCTGTGATGGCCGCAAATGGCCATGCTGCCTTGCTCGCGCTCCATCAAGAGTTGCAGGCATATATGGTGCCCGCCTTCACCACCGGCGTCGTGCTGGTATCCGGTGCGAAGGTCGGCGAGGAATATGACGATGGGCTGATGCGCGCGAAGCTGGCCGGGCTTGCGCAATTTGAGGCGCGGCTGGCGGCGATGCCCGTCAAAAGCTGGACGCCATCACAGCAGGTCGATTTCCTCGTCGTAAAGTCGATTCTCAATGGCTATCGCTTCAACCTGTCGGTCATGCGGCCGTGGCGGCGTGATCCCGGATTTTATCTCGATCCGCTGCTGCGGGTAGCGTTCAGCGATGTGCCCGCATCGGGGGCAAAATTGACAACGTTGCGCGCACAGCTGGGCGCCATCCCGCCAATGATCGCGGCCGCGCGGCGCAATCTGGATGCAGTGCCCGCCGATTTTGCCGATCTTGCGCTCTACAATCTCGAGAAGAGCGATGGGGTCAATCACTACCACCCCTATCGCGCGGTGCCACCACCCGGCATTTTGGGCTGGTATGATGATTTGCTGGCAAGGGTGAGCAAGGATCAACCCGAGCTGCTGGCCGAAACACGCGCGGCGCGTGATGCCGTGTTCGGCTTTCACCGGTGGCTGAAGACCGAACGCCCGCGGATGACGGCGAAGGCGGGCGTGGGCGCGGCGCGGCTGCAATGGTATCTTAGCCATGTGCGGATGATGCCGTACAGCACTGTCCAGATGCTCGATCTGGCGGCGCGTGAGCATCAGCGGCTGGGTGCAGCGCTCGCGCTGACGCAGCACCGCAACCGGAATCTACCCGATATCCCGCTATCAACCAGCGATGTCGAGCAGAAGGCGAAAGTGGCGGCTACCGACAAGGGTGTGCGCGACTGGATACGCGCCAACCGCATCCTGACCATCCCGGCCTATATCGGCGAGCTGCGCGCCAACGCGCCCTATATCGAGCGCGAGGGCGGGCCGAATTTTTGGGAGAAGGTGCAGTTTCGCGACCCCATCCCCGATCATCTCCACGCCACCATTCCGGGGCATAACTTCGATGCCGAACTTGCGAAGCGTGACACCCGCCCGATCCGCGGCGGCTATGCCGATGGTATCCGGCTGGAGGGCTGGGCCATGTATCTCGAGGAGGCGATGCCACTGGCGGGCGCGCTCGACGGTCATTCGCCGCGTGCGATCGAGCTGATTTACCGCTTCGGCATCTTCCGCGCGACGCGGGTGCCTGCCGATATCTACATGCAGCATAATCGCTGGTCGGTTGCCGACGCCGTGAAGCACATGCGCGATGGGACGCCGTGGCTGGACGAGGATGTCGCGCGCGTCGACGCCGAAATCTATCTGCGCCGGCCACCGGGCTATGGCCTGTCCTATATGATCGGCAAATTGCAGCTCGACGCCTTGCTGGCGGAGCGTGCGCAGCAATTGGGCGACAAATTCGTGCTCGGCGAGTTCCACGACCAGTTTCTGGCCGCGGGCAGGCTACCGATCGCGTTGATCCGGTATGAGATGACGGGTCGGGGGGATGAGATTGCGGCGTTCTGGACAACGCCGCCGATCCCAGCTCCTGACTGATCGGTATCAGGCTAGTCCGCTATCAGCCCTTGTTCTGCTGGCGCTTCGCCATGAAGGCGAGGCGTTCGAACAGCATCACGTCCTGCTCGTTCTTCAACAGCGCGCCGTGCAGGGGTGGGATCGCCTTGGTCGGGTCGCGGTTCTGCAGCACGTCGAGCGGCATGTCTTCGTGGAGCAGCAGCTTCAGCCAGTCGAGCAGCTCGCTGGTGCTCGGCTTTTTCTTCAGGCCGGGCACCTCGCGGACGTCGTAGAAGATGTCCATCGCCTTGTTGACCAGGATCTTCTGGATGCCGGGGAAATGGACATCGATGATCGCCTGCATCGTTTCGCGATCGGGAAACTTGATATAGTGAAAGAAGCACCGGCGTAGGAACGCGTCAGGCAGTTCCTTTTCATTGTTGCTAGTGATGACGACGATCGGCCGCTCGGCGGCGCGCACCGTCTCCTTGGTCTCGTACACATGGAATTCCATGCGATCGAGCTCCTGCAACAGATCGTTCGGAAACTCGATATCGGCCTTGTCGATCTCGTCGATCAACAGGACGGGGGGCTTGTCGCGCGTGAACGCTTCCCACAGCTTGCCGCGGCGGATGTAGTTCGAAATGTCGTGCACCCGCTCATCGCCCAGCTGACCATCGCGCAGTCGGGCAACGGCATCATATTCATACAAGCCCTGCTGTGCCTTGGTGGTGGATTTGATGTTCCATTCAATCAGTTCGGCATCGACGGCCTTGGCGATTTCATAAGCGAGGACGGTCTTGCCGGTCCCGGGTTCGCCCTTCACCAGCAGCGGGCGGCGCAGCGTAACCGCGGCGTTAACGGCGACCTTCAGATCATCGGTTGCGACATAGCTCTGGGTGCCTTCGAAACGCTTCATGCCACTATCCCTGCCAGATTCGAATATACGGTCCGGAGATAGAGGGTTTTCGCCCGCGCACGCAAGCAGGGTGGATCAGGTGAGCATCAACCGCGGTCGCGCGCGCTGGCCCGCGCTTCCAGCAAATCCCACAGCCCGCGGTGCTGGGCCAGAACCTGCTGCACACCAAACGCCATGGCGCGCTCAATCGACGGGCTTTCGGCGGCTGCCGCCACAATCGTATCGGTTTCCTCTGGCAGCGGCAGTTCATACGCCGGCACCTTGATGCCAAATCGGTGCGCGGCCGCATCGAGCACGCGGCGCATGGCCGCCCAGTCGATCACCAGCGCGACGGCAGCACCGATCGCGCATCCGGTACGGTCTGATTGTGCAAGCATATCAAGCGCGTGGCGCTGCCCGGCAACAGCACTTTCCGATTCGGCCTGGCCGGGGGTGGAGGGCAGGGGGCCGGCCGCCGATGCCAGTTTGGCGAGCAGTGCGCGTTCACTGGCAAAGCCATCAAGCGATACTTCCAGCCAACCCTGCAGACCGGGCTGGCGATTGCGCATCAGCGCGTGATCGAGAATGCCCGGCTGGCGACCGTGCAGCATGCACAGCGCGTGGATTGCATCGGCCAGATCGCGCACGGGCACTTGGGGCTGCATCAGCCGCTGGCTGAAGGCGTGTTTGTGGCTGCCATCGGCATCGATCAGCGCAGCAACCACGCTGCGATCCGAGCCGTGCGGCGTTGCCTGCAGAGCCGCCTTCGCAAGGGGTGGTAGCGGATCGATGGCCATTGTTTTGTCTTGATCCCCGAAAATGATGCCGATCACGCCGGCGCATCCGGCTATCGGGGCAAGGGATATACCGAACCGCGTAAAGACGCGGTTTACAGGCGCTTAAGCCTGTCTCAATGCTTTGGCAGACCGGTCAGACAGCAACCATCGCAACGCTGACGGCAGTTAAGCGCACCCCCTGACCGACCGGACTGAAGCCGAGCCGCACCGGCCTGGTCGTTGCGCCGCAGACGAGCAGGCTGGCATCGACCTGGGTCGGCGCGCGGGTTTCAATGGCAGTTTCCAGCGCCTGGCCCACGGCAACGCGGGTTGCGAGATCGATCAGCCCAACAAAGCGCGTGCCCGACAGCGACTGCGCATCGACACCCGCCATGGCAGCAATCGGCCCAAAGGGCGGCTCAAGATAGCCGCGCAGATTGATACGGCCGATCGCCACCAGCCCCGTTGCGGCCTGTGCTTCGATATCGGCAACATGGGCGGCGCGGATTGCGGCGATGTCATCGATCATCGTCATATCGCTGATGTGCAGGCATGCGCCCGCCCCGATGGGATCGATCGCCACCGCAATCGACCGACCTGCATAGGGACCGCCTGTTTCCATTTCTTCGGTCAGTCCGGACGCGATGACCCGGCGTACCGCATCGAGCAAAAAAGGTGCGCTGGCTGAGCGAAACAGGTCGCCGAGCGGCGTGCCGGCCTTTGCTGTGTCACCGAAATAGCGGCGCGCCGGACGACTCGCCGAAATCAGTGCAAGGTCGCGATCGACCACCAGCGAGATGTCCCGGGTCAGGTCCATGAACGACTCGACGCCCATGGCTGGCGTTGTATCGCCGGTGGCGGCACCCTGAGCGGGCGAGCACAGCGCCTGCATGATTTCCACACTGGTCAGCACGAAACGCGGTCGCCCGCGGTGCAACACGTACACAGGCTCGCGGCTGGCCCGTTCCTGCCAGAGCCCGAAATGCCGCACCAGATCGGACGCGGTGACGATATTGGTGGTCCCAAGCGGTTTCGGGAGGGCGACTTGGTTCATGCGGGCATATCGACATCGTCCGTCACGAATGGCAACGGGACCGCGCCATTTCGGATGTTCCTGTGCGGCATTCAGCATATCTTCGCCCTGCCGCGGCCATGGTGATGATGTCAAAACGGGTTGTTGCTGATGCGTTGGAGGGAAGATGGTGGTGCGGCGATTAGGCAGATTGGCGTCTGGCGTGGCGCTTGGGGTGATGCTGGGGATTGCGCCATTCGGGGGCGTGTCCGCAGGCGATCTCCCGGTGTCCTCGGAATTGATCGCCCAGCCGGGCGAGTTGATCGCGACGACGATTGAGGGTGTGCCGGCACGCCTGCGCATCGTATCCGGGGGACCAGATCGCCTTGTTCTCAACGCGGCCTATGTCGCGCAGTCGGGTATCAAGCCCGCGCCGATATTGAGCAACGCCAACCTGAACATCGCGGGCAAGCGGGCCTTCAAGGGCAAAAACCGTCCACTCGATTTCGTGATTGGTGGACTTGCCCATAAGGGTCGCGCCTTCTGGTTCTTCGACGCCCCCCCGCTCCCGGGTGACGGATCGATCGGCCCCTGGGCGCTGCCACAGTCGCGCGTCACGCTTCAGTTCGGCAGCACCGACGACACCAGCCAGCGCCACGATTTTCCGCTGTTCGGCGGGATCAATTCATCGAGTTTTACGGGCTATAAGGAAGAAAGTTTCGGCATGGCCATCGGGTTCGATCTTGATGACCCGACGGCCCATCCCATTGCTTCGGCCGCATCAGGGGCAGCAATCGCCCGCGCTTATGGAGGCACGTTGAGCGGCGCGACCTGGGATGTCGAGATCCTGCTCGGCGTGAAGCGCCCGGTTCGATTGATGACGCTTCAGCGCCCGCTGGTGATCGGCCCCTTGTCGATCAGGCAGATCGCCGTGCGGGTTCGCGACCGACTGGATGAGGCCGGACGCGGCGATACAATTCCTGACGAAAGCGAAGACCCGTCGGAAATAGTCGTTTCGGCGAAGAAAAAAGGCCCGCGGCCCTCGTTCACCCTGTCGATCCCCCGCGCGACGCTGGCCGGATGCTCAAGGCTGACCTTCGACAAGGCAGCGACCCGCATCGAACTATGGTGCAAACCGGGCGGCTGACCCGCCCGGCTCGCCCCATTACTGATCGAGGAAAGACCGCATCTTGCGGCTGCGGCTCGGGTGCTTCAGCTTGCGGAGTGCCTTGGCTTCGATCTGGCGAATGCGTTCGCGGGTCACGCTGAACTGCTGGCCGACTTCCTCCAGCGTATGGTCGGTGTTCATGCCGATCCCGAAGCGCATCCGTAGCACGCGTTCTTCACGCGGCGTTAGTGAAGCCAGCACGCGCGTCACAGTTTCCTTCAGGTTCGCCTGAATCGCCGCATCGACCGGGATGACGGCGTTCTTGTCCTCGATAAAGTCGCCCAGATGCGAATCCTCCTCGTCGCCGATCGGCGTTTCGAGGCTGATCGGCTCCTTGG
>CAZYOU010000091.1:0-11105 GCA_964649315.1 uncultured Stakelama sp.
CAGCACCGCGATCTGGCGCTTGGCCTCCTGCTCCACCACCGCCATCACGAAGCGCACCGAATTGACGTTCTTGGTCTCGGTCCGCGTGCCGAGCGTCTTGTCGCCGACCTTGCGCACGCTGACATTCACGTCGGCGCGCATCGATCCCTGATCCATATTGCCGTCGCACGACCCGACATAGCGCAGGATCGACCGCAGCTTTGACAGATAGGCGCCTGCCTCCTGCGGCGACGTCATGTCAGGCTTTGACACGATTTCCATCAGCGCGACGCCGGACCGGTTGAGATCGACATAGCTGCGCGTCGGGTGCTGATCATGCATCAACTTGCCGGCATCCTGCTCGATATGAATGCGCTCCACACCGATCCGCTTGGTCGCCTGATCGGGGTTCTTGTCATCGAGGGAGATCATGATCGCCCCCTCACCCACGATCGGGTGGTAAAGCTGGCTGATCTGATAGCCCTGCGGCAGATCGGCATAGAAATAGTTCTTCCGGTCGAACCGCGACCAGGTGTTGATCTTCGCCTCGATCGCCATGCCGGTGCGCACCGCCTGACGGATGCACTCACGGTTCGGCACCGGGAGCATCCCCGGCATTGCGGCGTCGACAAGCGACACCTGGGTGTTGGGCTCGGCCCCGAAGGCGGTCGCGGCGCCCGAGAAGAGCTTGGCGTTCGAGGTCACCTGCGCATGGACTTCGAGGCCGACAACGACCTCCCAATCGCCGGTTGCGCCGGAAATCGTGTAATGCGGTGATGCGTCAGCCATGATCATTCTCTGGTGTGATAAGGGTGAGTTCGGGGAAATAGCGGCGAAACAGGCGTGGATCACGCGTCATCACCGATGCATTGCGCCGAAGGGCGTGCGCCGCAATAAAAAAATCCGGCAACGGATGGGCTGACAGTGAATCACCTCGATGCCGGCGTGCGGCAACAAAGCGCTGACCGGCGAGAAACGCCACCCCCTCATCGATGGGATCGACAATCGCGCCGATCGGTTCGATCGCCCGGCTGAGGCTGTCGAGAGTCGCATGGTCTCGGCTGAGTTCTGCGATCACCATGGCGTTGATGATAACGTCACCGGCAGCACGCGCATTGGCAAGGTTCGTGATCGACCAATCCGCCCAAATAGGATCATTCTGCAGGACGTCGATAATCACATTGGTATCGACGAAAATCACCAGTCTTCAAGCCGGTGGGGACGGATGAAATCCATATATTCGTCGGTCGTTGCAAAGCCGGTGCTTACCGTGCCGCGTGCGCGCTCCAACGCCGCACGGATACGGGCGACTCGCTGCTCGGGCGTTTCCGTGCCGGGTTCATCACCCTTGCTGATCGTGACGCGCCCGTCTGCACCCTGCTCGAACCGCACCAGATCGCCTGGTCCCACGCCGATCTGGTCGCGGACGTCGCGGGGGATGGTCACCTGCGATTTGGAGGTCAATCGGTGCTGTATGCTCATGCATTGGTATTACGCTAAAGTGGTAATACCGTCAACGCGAGGATCAGCTTAGCGAGCTACCACCACGCCCCCGGACGCGCCGTAAACCCCGCCCGCTCCTCCAGCGCCAGACAGGCATTCAGCACGCCTTGTTCATCCAGCGCGCGGCCGATGATCTGCAGGCCGAGCGGAAGCCCTGCCTTGTCGAGCCCGCCGGGCACACTCATCGCAGGGAGGCCGGCGAGCGACGACGGCACGGTGAAAACGTCATTCAGATACATTGCGATCGGATCGGCACTCTTTTCGCCCAGCGCAAAGGCGGCGCTCGGCGCGGTGGGGGTCAGCAGAAAATCGCACGCCTCGAACGCGCGGGCGAAATCGCGGGCGATCAGCGTGCGGACCTTCGACGCCTGGGTGAAATAGGCGTCATAAAATCCAGCCGACAGCACATAGGTGCCGATCATGATCCGGCGCTTCACTTCATCGCCAAAGCCCGCCGCGCGGGTGGCGGCATACATGTCCTGCAGGTTCGCGCCCTCGGGCAGATCACGCAGCCCGAAGCGCACTCCGTCATAGCGCGCCAGATTGGACGAGGCTTCGGCAGGCGCGATAATGTAATAAGCGGGCAGCGCATATTTAGTGTGCGGCAGCGATACCTCGACGATCTCGGCGCCCGCATCCTTCAGCCAGTCAATCCCCTGCTGCCACAGCGCATCAATCTCGGCGGGCATATTGTCGACGCGGTATTCCTTGGGGATACCGATCTTCTTGCCCGCCATGCTGCTGTTCAGCCCGGCTTCCCATTTGGGCACCGGCAGGTTGAGCGACGTCGCGTCCTTGGGGTCGAACCCCGCCATCGCTTCCAGCATGATCGCGCAATCGCGCACGTCGCGCGCCATTGGTCCGGCCTGATCAAGCGACGAGGCGAACGCCACCACGCCCCAGCGCGAGCAGCGGCCATAGGTCGGCTTGATGCCTGAAATGCCGACAAAAGCGGCAGGCTGGCGGATCGAGCCGCCGGTATCGGTGCCCGTCGCTGCGGGGCAAAGCCGCGCGGCAATCGCTGCCGATGACCCGCCCGATGAGCCGCCGGGCGCCAGCGGGGCATTGCCCCCATCGCTCCGCCGCCACGGCGAGATAACGTTACCGAACGCGCTGGTTTCGTTCGACGATCCCATCGCGAACTGGTCCATGTTGAGCTTGCCCAGCATCCCTGCGCCGGCAGCGAACAAATTGCCCGACACGGTCGATTCGTACTGCGGCGTAAACCCTTCCAGGATCATGCTCGCGGCGGTGGTCGGCACGCCCTTGGTGCAGAACAGATCCTTCATGCCAATCGGCACCCCGGCGAGCGGCTTCAGCACCTCGCCAGCGGCGCGCGCGGCGTCGGCGTCGTTGGCGGCGGCGATCGCGTGATCGGGGGTTTCGACGAGAAAGGCGTTGAGCGGCTTGGCCTTGCTCACCTGCACGATGAACGCATCGGCAACTTCACGTGCCGAAAAACTGCCACTGCGCACGCCATCACGAATGGCGGCAACGCCGAGATCGGTTAGGACGGTCATTATTCGATCACCTTCGGCACGGTGAAAAAGCCATGCTCGGCCTGGGGCGCATTGGCGAGCACCGCGTCGCGGACATTACCGCCGGTGAGCGGATCGGCATTCACCACATCGTCGCGCAGCCGCAGCGTGTTGGCGATCACCGCGGTCATCGGCTCGACATCCTTGGTGTCGACCTCACCTAATTGCTCGATCCAGCCCATGATGTTCTCAAGCTCGGGCGCGATGCGCGCGGCTTCATCCTCGGTAATCGCAATGCGGGCGAGGCTCGCAATCTTGCGGACGGTGGTGATGTCTACTGCCATGCAGGTTCGGCTAGCAGAGGGCGCGCTTGCCGCGCAACCTATTCGAACACCTCGCCCACCGGAACACCCCCGACGAATAGCTGGCGACGCTGGACCGGGCGAATATCGATCTGCCCGCGCGCAAACGCCGCTGCAAAACGCTGGCGCTCGGCAAGCGGCATCTGGCGGGGGCGGTTTCGGTTGAGCGGCTCCCACGCGCCGCCCGTTTCGACAAAACGGCCAACCTCGCAATTGGGCGCGCTGACGGTCGCTGGCGTGCCGGTAGCCTCTGGCATGGTCTCAAAGCAACTGGCCTGCAGCACCCATGCTTCGGTCGCACCTGCACGATAGAGCAAGGTGCATCGCGCCGTGTCATCGGGCCCGCACGCGTCCCAGCCCGGCAGGATTTTCAAAAGGCCCGGCGGCACCGCAACCGGCGTTGGCAGCACGCGCAGACGATCGCCGATCCCGGCCAGCGCCCGATCGCGTTGCACGATCTGTTCGACATCATAGCGCGTCCCGGCCTTGGCAACCGCAACCGCCTTCGCCGCAATCTTTGGGTCAGACGAACCCGCGAGTCGTTTCAATGCCGCCTGCCCCGGCGCGCCGAAATCGAACGCCAGCGCGCGCCAGTCGAACTTGTCGGCGCTCACCTTGCCCGATGTCAGCCGCGCAACCTGATCCGCCGTGGATATCTCGTTGAAACTGAGGATCGGCGTTGCGAGAAACAGCGCCACCGCCGCAATCGCGATCGCCAGCCGCACATTGGCAGCGCGAGCGGGTACGGCCCATTTGGTCGGACCCCGCCGAACTGCCAAGGCATAGGCGAGGCCAAACGCGGTCGCGAAAATCACAAAGGTCAGCGCCCAAAGTCGGTCGGGCGTGAATCCGTACTGGCCGATCCTAAGCCCGGTTGCCACAGCCGCAATCGCGGCCAGCGGCAACGTGGCGAATGCCAGCGCCATCGCGCCGTACCGCAAGACCGGGTTAACCGCCGTATCGCCATCGCCCGTCCCGATCACCGCATTGGCCAGGATCAGCGACCCAACCACGCAGGTCAGCAAAATCGGCGTCGTCGCCCGGGTCGCCTCCCACAAGGCATCCAGCCCGGCAAAGGGTAGTGCGATCAGAAACAGCAACAGCCCCGCCCCCAGCACGGGCGCGAGCACGCTCAGCACCGATGTCACCACCGTCTGCAGCAGCCGCAAGATCCGGTCACGCTCGCGAAACAGGCCGATTGCCGCGCCGAATGCGCTTCCCAGCAACAGGGCAACGAACCAGTCGGTACCCAGCATTTTCTCCAGAAAGTCGATCTTGATCAGCTTGAACAGCTCGGCCAGCAGCCAGCTCATAACCCACACGATCGCGACAAACGCCCAGGCGGCGAACCACAGCACGATATTGGTCCAGGCGTGGCTGTGGAGGGCTGCATAGGGCAACGCCAGCCGCCCTTCATCGCGCACCGTCTGGAACAGGGGCGCGGCTATCGCGATCGCGAGGAACAGGCTCGCCAGTCGCCAGTTCAGGAAATCGGGCGATCCGCCCGGAACCCCTTGCCAATAAACGATCAACCCCGCCACCGCGCCAATCACGATGCTGAACATGACTGCCCAGCCAAGGCGCACCCGTTCGGCCACAAAGCCGAAACCAATCGCGGTCGTGGCCAACGCAATCGCCAAGGCGAGGCGGTCGACCGGGGGTGATCCAGCGCCAATGTCGAGCAATTGCTGGATTGCCAGCGCCACCGCCGCACCGATGACGGCCAGTAATGCGGGTCGCAGCGGCCATTCGCCGTCCTGCACTCGTTCCGCTTCGTTCGACTGCGCGTCCGCCATCATGCTCTCCCTCGCCCCGGCGCAGTATAGACCAAGGGGCGATTGCAGGCGAACCATTCATCGGGCAGTGACGGCACGTCGCGGTGACGCCCCCCAGCCACCGCCGTCCCATGATCCGGAGTGCGCCCCCTTGGCTCGCAAGTTTTTATATGTTTTCGCCGTTCTGATGGTTCTGGTGATCGCCGCCGCGTTGACGTTCCGGCTCTATGGCGATCAGTTGATGCGGATCGCGCTGGTGCCGACGGCAGCGTTCGAAGCGCTGCCAAAGGCCGAACCGAAGGGCTATGCCCGCCCGGACATGTGGCTCGCCCGGCCCGATAAGCCCGGCAATCCGGCGCTATGGACACCATCGGGCTCCAAACCCGCCGCCAAGCCCCGCGCGGCGATGTTTTTCATCCACCCGACATCCTATCTCGAACGCGCGCGCTGGAATGCACCGCTGGATGACAAGATTGCCAATGATCGTGCGGCGCTGTTCCTGCGGGGTCAGGCGACCGCGTTCAATGAAAGCGCCGCCATCTGGGCACCCCGCTATCGTCAGGCAACGTTCGGCGCGTTTCTAACCGGCCAAACCGAGGCACAGCAGGCGCTCGATCTGGCGTACGGCGATGTGCTCGCCGCGTTCGATTCGTTTGTGACCCAGATTGGCCCCGACCAGCCGATCATCCTTGCCGGGCACAGCCAGGGTGCGCTCCACCTGATGCGGCTGCTGCGGGAACGCGTGGCAGGCAAGCCGCTTGCCAAGCGGATCGTCGCGGCCTGGGTCGTCGGCTGGCCGATTTCGGTCACCGCCGATCTCCCCGCGCTTGGCCTGCCAGAATGCCGGTCGGCAGATGCGACGGGGTGCATCCTGTCGTGGCAGAGCTTTGCCGAACCCGCCGATCCGTCGCTGATCGTCACCAGCTATGAAGCGTCGACCGGGCTCACCGGCAAGCCGCGCAAGGGCACGCCCATGCTCTGCACCAACCCCATCACCGGCACGCCGGGCGTGGCCGCTCCGGCAGGCGCCAATCTGGGCACGCTGGTGCCGTCGGACGATATGGGCACCGGCACGCTTGTGCCCGCGAGCCTGCCGGCGCGGTGCGATGCACGCGGTTTCCTGTTGATCGGGCCGCCGCCAGCGCAGATCGATCGCTATGTTCTGCCGGGCAACAATTATCACGTGTTCGATTATAGCTTGTTCTGGGCCAATGTCCGCGGCGACGTCGCACGGCGGCTGGCCGCGTTCGAGGCGCAATGATCACGACGGCCGCTGCCGATTTTCGCGCCGCATTGCCGCACGGCGGCAGACTGATCGGGCTCGATGTCGGCACTAAGACGATCGGCACCGCGCTGGCCGATGCGGGGTGGAGCTTCGCCTCGCCCGCCATCTTGATTCGCCGGACGAAGTTTACCGCGGACAAAGCCACAATCGTGCAGTTGATCGCCCAGCAATCGGTGGTCGGTATGGTCATCGGCCTGCCGCTCAACCTCGACGGGACGGACAGCCCCCGCACCCAATCGACCCGGGCCTTTGCGCGGAACATGGACGATCTGGGGCTACCGATTTTGCTGTGGGATGAGCGCTGGTCGACCCAGGCTGTAGAGCGTCAGATGATCGCGGAGGATATCAGCCGCGCCAAACGGGCCGAACGCGTCGACAAGATTGCGGCCAGCTATATTCTTCAGGGGGCGGTCGATGCCCTCATGATGGGTTGAAGCCGGTCGACTGATGACATCGGCGCGGTGCGCTCTCCGCCGTCGATCATGGGGTAAAGATCACGCTCCTCGCGCAAAATCCGCTGGCGCAAGGCCCGCATCACGCTGAGCGTCGCGGTGGAGAAACCAGGCTGGTCGCCCGCGATTTTCTGCGCGGTCCATTCGCGGGTATAGGCGAGATACACCTCGGCAAGATTGCCCATTTCATCGGCAAAACGCTTCGCCAGCGCCTGAATGCGAGCCTCGCCACAGTTTTGCAATTGCGGGTAAAGGTGACGATCTTCCTTCGCCAGATGAACCATCAGCACATGATTCAGGCGCCAGCGGATCGATGCCAGCTCCACATCGGGTCCGCCGGGCTGGGTGACTTGTTTGATCAGCCGTTCCGCCAGCATATCGAGTTCGGCATGTTCGGCGGAAAGTTCGGCCCGTTCGATCATGCTGCGCCGCCCTTCACGTTCGTGATGCTGTTAACTCACCCCTTAACATTTACGCCCAAGAGCTTGCGGAAACGTTACTTTCTGGCACGGACACGCACCGAAAACCTTGGCAGACAGCATTATGACTGGCCAAATCTTTACGCGATCGCGGGCTCGGGCGACCTGCATGCCGATCAAGCGGGAACCTGTTGGCGCGCAACGCGATCGAGCAGGGCGTCGATAGCCGCCAACGCTGCCGGTTCGTCAAGCGTCGGTGCGTGCCCAACCCCCGACACGGTCACCAATGTGGTGCCTTCCAGCGCGGCTGCCATCCGTTCGGCAACCGGTTGCGACAGAATATCGGATCGTTCGCCCCGCACGATCACCAGCGGCACCCCTGCCAACCGATCAAGCGCACGCCACATATCGGGTCCCGCTTCGTTGCCCGGCAGGCGGAACGGTTCGGCGATCTTCATGTCGTAATCGAGCACAATGCGCCCCGATGCATTGAGCCGGTAAAGCCGCTTGGCCATCACCAGCCATTCGCTGATCCCGTAATCGGGATAGGCATCGGCATTGCTTTCGGCGACGGCACGCGCAGCGTGCATCCAGGTGGGCCAGGTGTTGCTCTTGCCGACGTAAGACCGAATGCGCGCCAGCCCGGCCGGGTCGATATCGGGGCCGACATCGTTGAGCACCGCCCCGACCAGCGTTTCCCGCGCGGCCCCCGCCAGCAGCATCGTGACGATCCCGCCAAGCGACGTGCCAATCGCGACATAACGCGCGCAGCCAATCTCCCCCAGCAGCTTTTCGACATCTTGCACATAGACGAGCGGCACATAGCTCATCGGATCCTTCGCATAGCCGCTTTCCCCGCGTCCGCGCAGATTGACGACCAACACGCGCCACTCGGCCGAAAGTCGATCGGCAAGAGCATCGAAATCACGGGCGTTACGGGTCAGTCCCGGCAAGCAGATGATCGGCGGGCGACCTTCAGCTGCAACCGGATCGCGCGGGGCATAGTCGCGCGCGTGCAGACGAATCCCATCATTCGACCACCAATAGCGATTTTCATATGCAGCCATCTTTGCGCCCTTGGGTTGCGTCCTTGCACGCCTAGCCTCCATATCGCGGTATGACCGCAAAGCCGCAACCCGCTCCGTTCCGCGCCGCCACGGCAATCCTCGAACTGGGCGACACGTTCTACGACGCTGTCGAGTCGGCGCCTTTTCCGCAAACGATCCTGCGGTTTCGCAACGACCGCGCCGCCGCGAGCATTGGCCTGGATGGGCTGGACGATGCGGCATGGGTCAAGCATTTCGCCCGCTTCGATCCGTTGCCGGGCAGCCTGCCGCAACCACTCGCGCTGCGCTATCACGGGCACCAGTTCCGTGTGTACAATCCGGAAATCGGCGATGGTCGCGGCTTTCTGTTCGCGCAGATGGTGGACGATCGCGGACGATTGATGGACCTTGGCACCAAGGGATCGGGCCGCACCCCGTGGAGCCGTTTTGGCGATGGGCGGCTGACGCTGAAGGGCGGCGTGCGCGAAATCCTGGCGACCGAAATGCTTGAGGCGCTGGGCGTCAACACCTCCCGCACCCTGTCGCTGATCGAAACCGGCGAAGCGCTGGAGCGCAACGACGAGCCGTCGCCCACCCGCGGCGCGGTGATGGTGCGGCTGAACCACGGCCATATCCGCATCGGCACGTTCCAGCGGCTTGCCTATCTGCGCGACGAGGACGGGCTGCGCACCCTGACCGATTATGTTCTGCGTCATTATTTCGGCGATTCCGGGGGCACAGACGGCCCGGTGCGGCTGCTCGATCATGTGGTACGGGGAACGGCGATACTATCGGCGCAATTCATGGCCGCCGGGTTCGTGCACGGCGTGCTCAACAGCGACAACATCAATGTGACAGGAGAGAGTTTCGATTACGGCCCGTGGCGCTTCAACCCCAGATGGGCGCCCGATTTTACCGCCGCCTATTTCGATCATGCCGGGCTTTATGCATTCGGCCGCCAGCCCGAGGCGATTCACTGGGACGTGATGCAGCTTGCCGTCTCGCTGCGGCTCATCTCGCCCGCCGAACCGCTGATCGCGGTGCTAGACAGTTTTGGTGATCATTATCAGCCGGCCGTCACCAAGGCGATCCTGTGGCGGCTCGGCGTGAAGCCGATCGACCCGGCCAGCGACCGCGCGGTGATCCAGGCGATCGAACCGGCGTTGCGCGGCACAGACACGCCGATCGACCATTTCTTTCAGGCGAGTTTCGGCGGGGCGATCCCAGAGAGCTTTGGTCCTGAATTCGATCCAGCGCGCGGCCTGCTTACCGCCTACGCCCCCCGCAAATTGCGCGACCATCCCTATTGGCGTGCAGACGCGCCCTGTTCAATGCTGATTGATGAGGTCGAATCGATCTGGGCCGATATCGCCGAGCGCGATGACTGGCGGGCCCTGCACGCCAAGATATTGGCGATTCGCGACTTTGGGACCGCCCTGGCCGATTGAGCACCGCCGGTTGGCAATCCTTGTCAAAATCGGGCAAGAGCGCGCAACAATCGAGAAGAAACAGGGCATGCTTGGACAGGAAATCATTTCCACCGAACCCGCGACGGGCAATATTTTGTGGCGTCAGATGCCGGGCGATGCCGATACCGAAGTGGCGATTGCGCGGGCAAGCTGGGCGGATTGGGCAGCGCAATCGGTTGCGTTCCGGCTGGAGGCCCTGCGCCGCTTCGCCAATGTCGTCCGCGCAAAAGCCGAACCCTTTGCCGATCTGATTGCGCGCGAAACCGGCAAACCATTGTGGGAAGCGCGGACCGAGGTCGATACCGTCATCGCCAAGGTAAACATCTCCGCCACCGCCTATGCCGAGCGCAGCGCGCAGCGGAAGATGGAATCACAAGGCGGACGGCTGGCGGTGCGGCACAAGCCCCACGGCGTGCTGGCAGTGCTCGGCCCCTATAACTTCCCGGCGCATTTGCCGAACGGGCATATCGTCCCCGCGCTGCTCGCGGGCAATGCCGTCGTCTTCAAGCCGTCCGAAAAGACCCCCGCTACCGGCGAATTCCTGGTCGATTGCCTCCGCGAAGGCGGGGTACCTGAAGGCTGCATCCGTTTGCTGATCGGCGGCCCGGCGGAGGGCAAGGCGCTTGCCGGGCACCCCGATATCGACGGGCTGCTGTTTACCGGCTCCGCACGCACCGGCATCGCGCTCAACCGTGCCTTTGCCGACAGGCCCGAAAAAATCCTTGCGCTCGAAATGGGCGGCAACAACCCGATCGTCGTGTGGGACAGCCCGGATCTTGTCTCGGCCGCCGTGCTGATCATTCAGTCCGCCTTTACCAGCGCCGGCCAGCGCTGCACCGCCGCGCGCCGCCTGATCGTCGACGAACGCTTGTTTCAGCCGCTGATGACCGAGATGACCAAGCTGCTCGACCGGATGATCGTCGGCGATCCGCACGCCGATCCGCAGCCATTCATGGGCCCGGTGATCGACAATGAATCCGCCGATCTGCTGACCGAGAGCTTTGTGACGTTGATGTCGCGCGGGGGCCGTCCGCTGCGCCATATGCAGCGCCCGCAGGAGGATCGCCCGTTCCTGACCGCGGGGGTGATCGACGTCACCGAGATGAACGATCGCCCCGATATCGAGCTGTTCGGCCCGATCCTGCAGGTGATCCGCACTGCCAGTTTTGAGGACGCCATCGTCGAGGCGAACAACACGCGCTATGGTCTGGCCGCATCTTTGGTGAGCCAGAATCCGGCGCTGTACGATCAGTTCTGGGCCAATGCCCGCGCTGGCATCGTCAACTGGAACAAGCCGACCAATGGGGCGTCGTCGTCCGCGCCGTTCGGCGGTATCG
>CAZYOU010000092.1:0-11087 GCA_964649315.1 uncultured Stakelama sp.
GGGCACAAGTGGTTATCGCCCCATCATTTTCTCTAGGCCCTCACTCCCACTCGATCGTGCCGGGGGGTTTGCTGGTGTAATCATAGGTGACGCGGTTGATGCCCTTCACCTCGTTGACAATGCGGGTCGCCATGCGGGGCAGCAAGCCGCCGGGGAATTCGAACGCCTGCGCGGTCATCCCGTCGGTCGATGTCACCGCTCTTAGGGCCAGTACGTTATCATAAGTGCGCCCGTCGCCCATCACGCCCACGCTGCGCACTGGCAGCAACACCGCGAACGCTTGCCAGATCGCGTCGTAGAGCCCGGCGTTGCGGATTTCCTCGAGGTAGATCGCATCGGCCTTGCGCAGGATATCGCAGCGTTCCTTGGTCACTTCGCCGGGAATGCGGATCGCGAGGCCCGGCCCCGGAAACGGATGGCGGCCCACGAAAATCTCCGGCAGGCCAAGCTCGCGGCCCAGCGCGCGCACTTCATCCTTGAACAGCTCACGCAGCGGCTCGACTAGCTTCATGTTCATGCGTTCGGGCAAGCCGCCGACATTGTGATGGCTCTTGATCGTCACCGATGGCCCGCCGGTGAAGCTGACGCTTTCGATCACATCGGGGTAGAGCGTGCCCTGCGCGAGAAACTCCGCGCCGCCGATCTTGCGCGCCTCGGCCTCGAACACCTCAATGAAGGTCGCGCCGATGAATTTGCGCTTAGCTTCCGGGTCGGTCAGCCCCTTCAATCCGTTGAGAAACAATGTCTCGGCATTCACATGGACGAGCGGGATATTATAGTGATTGCGGAACAGCCCCACGACCTGGTCGGCCTCGCCACTGCGCATCAGCCCGTGATCGACGAACACGCAGGTGAGCTGTGAACCGATCGCTTCGTGGATCAGAACCGCCGCCACCGCTGAGTCCACCCCGCCCGAAAGACCGCAGATCACCTTCCCCGTGCCAACCTGCGCGCGGATTTCGTCGATCTTGGTCTGGCGGAATTCGGCCATCGTCCAGTCGCCCGCCAGCCCGCATACGTGCCGCGCGAAATTGGCGATCAGCTTCCCGCCATCGGGGGTGTGGACGACCTCGGGGTGGAACTGCATCGCGTAATAATGCCGTGCATCATCGGCGATGACGGCAAAGGGCGCGCCGGGGCTGGTGGCGACGGTGCGAAAACCGGGCGCAAGGCTCGTCACCTTGTCACCGTGGCTCATCCACACCTGATGCGTTTCGCCCTCGCTCCAAAGGCCATTGAACAGGTCACACCCATCCTGCACCTCGATAAAGGCATGGCCGAATTCGCCGCTATCGCCGAGCTGAACATCGCCGCCCAATTGCGCCATCATCGTCTGCTGGCCGTAGCAAATGCCGAGCACCGGCACGCCGCTGTCGAACACGATCTGCGGCGCGCGCGGGCTTTCGGCATCGAGCACCGAAGCAGGACTGCCAGACAGGATCACGCCCTTGGGCTGCATCCGCGCAAAAGCATCGGCGGCGGCGTTGAACGGGGCGATTTCGCTATACACCCCCGCCTCCCGCACGCGCCGCGCGATGAGCTGAGTCACCTGGCTACCGAAATCGATGATGAGGATGGAGTCGGGGTGCTGGATCATGACGCCAGATAGCGAGGCGGTGCCGCGATGGCCAGTGCGCTCACCCCCGTTGCATCATCCCCATCAGCGCCTTCAAGCTCGGTCGCCCGCTGCCACCGAGCAGGTTTGCACGGAAGATGCGACCGAGCAGGATGATCTCGACGATGATGAACACCACCAGCACCGCGCCCGACCCCAGTACTTGCCACATCGGGATGCCGGACCCCAACCGCGCGAGCACCGCGAACGGCGTGTAGAGCGGAATCCACGTCATCGCCTCCACCAGCACCCCGCCCTTACCCGCAAGGATCGCCTGCAACAGGATCGTGAAGGGCACGAGGATCAGCAGCATCACCGGCGTCAGGAATCCTTGCGCGTCGCGCATCGATTCGCTCATCACACCAATCACCAAGAAAATCATCGACACCATTAGATAGCCGGCAACGAAGAAGAAGATGATCGTGGCGATGCTGTTGAAGGACGATACCGGTTCCAGCGCCGGCTTGATCAGATCGGCAATTGCCCCTTGCGTGGCATAGGCCGCGAACAGGCCGCATGCGACCCAGGTGACGACCATCGCGAGGCCGATCGCCACCGTACCGACCAGCTTGCCGTACATCAGCTCATTCGGCGTCACGCAGGCCAGCACGGTTTCGATGAGCTTGTTGCTCCGCTCCTCAATCGCACCCTGGAGCATCCAGCTGCCCGACAGCACCAGCGACATCATCAGAATATAGGCTGCCGCGAGCGGCAGGATCGACCGGATGATCACGCGTTCGCGCCCGCTGCCTTCGGGCGGCGTGGTGACGCTGACCGCCGGAAACACGCCATTGGCGGCCGTCGCGATCGTTGGCGCGACCGCATTTGCCTGCAGGAAACGGGTCCGCAATTCACCCGTCAGCACGGACTGAAGCGTTGCGACGAAAGACGCGCGCGGCTGACCGTTCGCCCATAGCCGCACCACGGGCGACGTCCCGAAATCACGTGGGATCAGCACGACATAATCGATCGGCTTGCGCCCCGATTTATCGGCCGGGCGGAGCAGCGGCTCGAGCTGCGCGTCGATCGTGGTCGCCGATGCGGTGGCAACCGCGTTTGGGGTGTCGACGATGCGGTAGCCGGGTTCCGGCGGCTCAAAGCTTTTGGCATCATCGGGCGCGAGAGCGGCAATCTTGGCCAGCGCTGCCTTTTGCCCGCCTGCTGCCGTAAACGCCAGCACATCGGCGTCGCTGAACCAGCGCGCATTGCGGGTCCAGATCGCATCCGGCGCCACCCGCTGAAGATCACGCCGTTTGACAAAGCGCGACAGCGCGATCAGCACATAGCGCTGTTCGTCGGTTTCGATCCGTTGCCGGATCGCGGCTGCAGTGCCGCCGCCGGCCTGATCGACCAGCATGACGGTTTCGACAGTCGAACGCCCCGTGATGCGTGATGCCAACGGCCCGATCGCCAGCGCCAGCGGTACGATGAGCAAGGTGAGCCAGAAACTGCGTGTCGCAGCGATCTGGCGGAACTCGCGCGCAGCGACGAGCAGGATGTGCTGGATCATGGCCGTGCCTCCGCGCCGCCGACAATGTGTAGAAAAACCTCGTGCATGCTCGGGCGATTCTGTTCGAACCGCCGCAAGGGAAAGCCCTGCGCCGTACAGTGTTGCAGCAGATCGTCGGGATTGCTCCCGGGGGCGAGTTGCACATCCCAGGCCTGCCACCCCTCGCTCGGCGTGCCGATTTCAGTCGCCCCTGCAACCCCGGCGAGCGTCGCGGGCGATTGCTGCGCGACCAGCGTCAACCGGACCGGCAGCGTGGCGCGGGCACCATCCTGCGTGCCCTCAAATTGTTTGCGACCATGCGCCAGGAACAGCAGCCGGTCGCACAGCCGCTCGGCATGCTGCATGACATGCGTCGAAAACACGACCGCCGCGCCATTTTTGGCAGCACCGATGATCTCATCCTCCAGCAGCCCCTGATTGACCGGATCAAGGCCGGAAAAGGGCTCATCAAGGATCAGCAATTGCGGTTTGTTGACGATGGCCGTCGCCAGCTGAACCTTTTGCGCCATGCCCTTTGACAGCTTGTCGAGCGTGGTTTTGGCAAATTCGCCCAGTCCGAACCGGTCGAGCAGGGTCATCCCCTCGCGACGCGCGTCCCCGGCGCTCATACCTTTCAGTCGCCCGAAATAAACGATCGTCTCAATCGCGGTCATCGTCCGGTAGAGCCCGCGCTCCTCGGGCAGAAACCCCAGCTTGGCGCTCGCACCGCGCCCCGGTGGCTTGCCGAGCACATCGATGCTGCCGCGGTCGGGCCGCAGGATATCGAGCACCATCCGCAGCGAGGTCGTCTTCCCCGCACCATTGCCGCCCAGAAACCCGAACACCTCGCCGGGCGCGACCGCAAAGCTCAGATCATCAACCGCCGTGAAATCGCCGAAGCGTTTCACGACCCCCTCAAGCCGCAGGAATGTCGCCGGCCCGCCTGGTGTCATCCTAGCCCCCTTGTCGCATCGCTCGAGTCATCAATAATGTGTCAGTTACATATGACTATATGTCATGGGACACTGACATGAATGACAGCGAACAACCGTCTAGTCAAGCGCGGTGTGAGGCGTCTCTGTCCGTTGCGAGCGCATATCGGCCGCGTGCATGGCCGTTAACCTGCGGGCATTACACACTTAATCAGGTGTTATAGCGATATGCAACAGCCTTTAATGGCGGTTTCAGGTGCTTGTCGCCGGGCGGCAGTCACCACCTTTGGTGCTTTGCCGCCCTGACGTGGTGGAACCCTATGATTCAAGCATCGCGGCGATAACGCGCCGACTGGCACAGCACGAAGATGCACACCTTCATTTCCACGACATCGCGATCAATCATGCGCAGCGTTGCCGGCAACAGGCGCTTGCCGTCATGATAAGTGCCGCGCCACTGGTTGGGGCCGGTGACGGCAACGTCGGACAATACCGTCCCGGTTTCAACGCGGGCCGCGCCGTCGCTGGTGCGGCGGGCAAGGCCAACCGCGCAGAACCGATCGGGGACTTTGGCACAAGCGGCGATGCGCGCCGCGCCCGGGCCGTTGATTTCGGTCCAGGTACCGATCAGCGGAGAGAGGGCCTGCGCCACCGGTGCGGTAGCAAGCAGGAGTGGCATCATCATCAGCATGGCATTGATCAACATTATTCTTTCCTTCCTTGAAGTTAGGTCGGGCAAGATTGCCCGACCGGTCGGGTGAAATGCGCGTCTCAGGCGAGCGCGCTGGGTGCGCCAGCCGGCGTCGGTGCCTGCTGCACGACGCGTGCGAATTGACGGTGGTAATCCGGGTGTTCGGTGCCCATCCACCGATCCCACCAGGTAAAGTAGAGGCCGAAATTCCACCCGGCGCGTCCATGATGCAGGTCATGGTGGGTGGTGGTCGTCATCCAATCGAACAATGGCCGGCCATCGCGCCGTGCGGGCATGACTTCGATTCCGCAGTGAAGCAGCGTGTTGCGGACGATCTGGTGCAGCACGAACAGGTCAACCACGACCCATGATGTCGGCACGATCAGCACCCAGAGCGGTACGAAGCTACCCATCAACACGGCTTCGGGAATGTCGAAGCTATACGCTGTGAACGGCGACGGATTGTTGCTCACATGGTGGCGGCGATGCACCCACGAAAACAGCTTTTTGTGATGCGACAGCCGGTGCGCCCAGTAAAAATAGGCGTCATGTGCAACGATCATTAGCACAAGGCTCGCCCAGAACCATATCGGGCCCCAGGATTCGGCGATCACACTTCCCTTTGGCCAACCTAGTTTGTGCGCAATGGTGGTGACGAGTGATGCGGTCGAAAACACCATGATCGACCGCATCGAATAGAGAAACTCCCGGCGCAGCTGACGACCCGATGGCCGCTGCGCCCGGATACGCCGCCGGGCGAGCGGCTTGGCGAGCGCGTACCAAAGCAGCAACCAGACGCTGGTGGCAAAGATGACATAGCGAATGACGTCGCCCAGCATCAGCCACCCCCAATGGGTGCCGAGCGATGATAGATATTCGAGTGACATTGGCGAACCTCCCTGACGTGGTGGTTCGCGGTGTGCGCATCCGGGGCGGGCGGGTCTTGCCGATGTGCGTATGACATTTGCCGATTCTGAAATCGGCAAAAGATTTCAGGAATCGGCTAGGATTGCCGACGGGATTCGCGGCGATATTCGGTTGGGGTGCGCCCGGTTGCATCACGAAACGCGCGATTGAAGGGACCGATCGATCCGAATCCCAGATCGAAGGCAATAGTTGCCACATTGCGATTCGATTGGGCGGGATCAGCCAGCAACGCCTTGGCGGTTTCGATCCGGTGCTGATTGACATAGGCTGTGAAGTTGCGGTGCCCCAATTGATCGTTGATCAGCCGCCGCAGCCGATGTTCCGGTAAACCGATCGCCTTGGCGACTTCACCGATCGTCAGTCCCTCGCGACGCCAGAGCGCCTCCACCTCCATCGCCTGACGAAGGCGATCGAGCCAATGCGCCGTATCATCTACCTCCTTGATCTCGAAACTGGGAAGCGATGACTGTACCGCGGCACCGAACAACACGGCACGTGCCTCCAGCAGTGCCGCGACCCCCGCCACGCCCAGCACCGCCTGCACACCGGCATTGGCCAATTCATACCAGCCTGCATTGATGCCCATGATCTGCCCGATCTGGACGATACTGAGAATGATCGAAAAGGCCGCCACGAGCAGCAGGAACGGCACGCGCAGCTTTCGTCGTGCCTCAATCAAATCGTTGCTGCCCGATCGCAGAATCACCAACAGCGCGTGCAAGGCCAGCACGAGGCCAAGAATATTGTGCCCGGTCCAGACCGATGACTTCAACCAAAAGGGGCCGAACTGGCCTAGCAACCCAATGATCGTCAGCGCCACTGCCGGTGCCATGCTGGTTGCATCAAGCCGCCGATCTTCGAACAGGGTGACCGCAAATAGCCAGAAATAGCCCGCCCCGCCGATCTGGATGAACCAGAGCACCATCTGGAAGGAGCCAAGCAGCCGGGCGAGCGGGTGAAAGCCGTTGATCGTGAAGCAGATATTGCTGACGACGAACAACAATGTCGCCAGCCTTAATCCCCGATCATCGGCACCGCGGGCAAGCGCGAGACCAAGGCCGAGCTGCGCCCCGATCGCCATGCCCCGGAGCAGCAAATCGATGATTTGCCATTTATCCACCCGCCCCCCTCCTGCGGCTGTAGGTAGCGATGCCCCTCGGCGCTTACCGCTATTTCACCGTCAGCCCGGTCCACTTCGCCGCGAACGCCCACAGATCGGCGGCTTCCTCGATGATCTTGTCCGTCGGCTTACCACTGCCGTGGCCAGCACGAGTTTCGATGCGAACGAGGTGCGGCTTGGGGCCGATATCTGCCGCCTGGATCGCAGCGGCATATTTGAAGGTATGGCCCGGCACCACGCGATCATCCGTATCCGCCGTGGTTGCAAGGATCGCCGGATAAGCAACGCCCGATTTCACATTATGGTACGGCGAGTAAGAGTACAGCACCTTGAAATCGGCTTCCTTCGACGGATAGCCATAATCGTCGACCCAGTAACGACCGGCCGTGAACCGATCGAAGCGCAGCATGTCCATCACGCCCACGGCGGGCAGCGCCGCGGCGAACAAATCAGGCCGCTGGTTGACGACCGCGCCGACCAGCAAGCCGCCGTTCGAACCGCCCTGAATCGTCAGCTTGTCCTTCGACGTGATCCCTTGCGCGATCAGATATTCGCCGGCCGCGATGAAATCATCGAACACATTCTGCTTGTTCGCCAGCCGACCGCCGTCATGCCATGCGCTGCCATATTCGCCGCCGCCGCGGATATTGGCGACCGCGAGCACCCCGCCCTGCTCCATCCACGCCAATCGCGTTGCGGAGAAGCCGGGCACGGTCGAGATGTTGAACCCGCCATAGGCGTAGAGCAATGTGGGTGCGGGGCCCGTTGCCAATGCCTTTTTATGGACGACGAACATCGGCACGCGCGTGCCGTCCTTCGAGGCATAGAATTTCTGCTCGACGACATAATCGGCAGGATCGAAAGCGACTTTCGGCGCGGCCCAGGGCGTCGCCGTGTTGGTCTTCGCATCATAGCGATAGACTGTGGTGGGGGTCGCAAAACTGGTGAAGGCAAAGAACGTCTCGGAATCAGCCTGATCACCACCGAACCCGCCGACTGAGCCGATGCCGGGCAACGGCACCAGCCCCATGGGTTTACCATCGAGCGAATAGCGGCGGACTTCAGCCTTCACGTCGACCAGATACTCGGCAATCAGGTGCCCGCCGACGATCGTTGCGCTTTCCAGCACGGCCTTATCCTCCGGCACGATCTCGCGGATCGCGGGCAGGCGGCTTGGCTTGGCCACGTCGGTCGCAACGATGCGCAGCCGGGGAGCGCCGCTATTGGTCTTCCAGTACAGCGTGTCGCCGACATTGCCCGCCAATGCCCATTCATGTTCCAGCCCCTTGAAGACGATGCGCGGCTTAGCATCCGGCTTGGTCTGATCGATCACATGCACTTCATAGCGACGATCGGTGCCCTGCGTTGTCGCGATCACAAGCCAGCGGCCATCATCGGTCAGCTGCGCGATATGCCCCTGGCGGGGCTTGTCGGGTGTCGCATAGACGAGTCGGTCGGCCGATTGTGGGGTGCCGAGCTTATGAAAAAAGACCTTCTGATTCTCGTTCAGCGCCTGAAACTTCGCACCTTCCGCCGGTGCCGGGAAAGCCGAATAGAAATACCCCGATCCGTCCTTGGCCCAACTGAGGCCCGAAAACTTCACCCACTCCACCGTGTCGCTCAGCAACTGGCCAGTGTTCACATCGAGCACCTTCAGCGTGCGCCAATCGGTGCCGCCATCCTGCACCCCGTACAGGATCTTGCTGCCATCCTCCGACGGGACCCATTCGGCGAGTGCGGTCGCGCCATCCTTTGACCAGCCATTGGGGTCGATCACGACCCGCCCCTCACCCGCCAGTGTATCGCGGACGTACAAGACTGACTGGTTCTGCAGCCCAGAGTTGCGGCTGTAGAAATACTTCCCACCCTTTTTCACCGGCAGGCCGAAGCGCTCATAATTATAAAGCTCTTTCATCCGTGCCTTGAACACATCGCGGCCGGGGAGCGTCGCCAAATACCCGCTTGTCACGGCGACCTGTGAATCGACCCAGGCCTTCACCTCGGCATCGGTGCGTACGTCGTTTTCAAGCCAGCGATAGGGATCGGCGACCTTCACGCCGAACTGCTCATCGACCTGATCGACGCGGCGAGTCTGCGGATAGGTGATGGGGGCAGGCATGGTCGCAATCGTCTCCGGGCTGGTCTCCGCAAAGGCGGGAATGGGCAAGGCGAGTAACATCAGCGAGATGGCGCGACGCATGGGGCAGCTCCGGATATGAAAAAGGAGCCGCACCGTAACAGGTGCGACCCCTTTCTCAATATCCTTGGTGCGTCGTACGACGCGGTACGCTCACGCTTTATGCGGCCTGATCATACTCATCATCGCCCATAACCGGTCCCGAATCCTGGCCCTTGGCCGATACATCGCGATCGACGAATTCGATGATTGCCATCGGGGCGGCGTCCGAGCCGCGCGGGCCGGTCTTGATGATGCGGGTATAGCCGCCGTTGCGATCCGCATAGCGCGATGCCAGCGTGTCAAACAGCTTGGTTAGCTGCGCATCGTCGAGAAGCCGCGCATGCGCGAGGCGGCGGTTAGAGAGGCCACCCTTCTTCGCCAGCGTGATCAGCTTTTCGACATATGGGCGCAGTTCCTTCGCCTTGGCGACGGTGGTGGTGATCTGCTCGTGCTTGATGAGCGCTGCCGACATATTGCGGAACAGGGCTGTGCGGTGGGCCGAAGTCCGCGAGAGTTTACGACCGCCTACGCGATGGCGCATGATTTCATCCTTCGTTCGTTAGGGGGCCGTATCAGGTACCCCAGACCAGGTTGGGACGGTGAGCCAACCGATATTCCGTCACCCCGGCCTCGAGCCGGGGTCCCGCTACCTTAGCCCGACTCGGCAAAGCCGTGTCGTCGGACGGTGCCGAGGCACCGCCGGCCGGGCTTGGCGATGGACCCGGGATTAGCTGTGCTAATCCCGGACGCCAAGCTCAGCCCATAATTTCCTGCTCAAGCTTCTTGGCCATTTCTTCGATGTTCTCAGGCGGCCAGCCGGGGATTTCCATGCCCAGTCGAAGCCCCATCGACGACAGCACTTCCTTGATCTCGTTCAAAGACTTGCGGCCGAAGTTTGGCGTGCGCAGCATCTCGGCTTCGGTCTTCTGGACCAGATCGCCGATATAGATGATGTTGTCGTTCTTCAGGCAATTGGCCGAGCGAACCGACAGTTCGAGCTCGTCGACCTTCTTGAGCAGATACCGGTTGATCTGCTGCGCATCGCCTTGAACATCGGTGGTTGCCGCGGGGGCCGCATGGCCGATTGGCGCCGAACGCACCATCGCTGATTCGTCAAAGTGAACGAACAGCGCGAGTTGATCCTGCAAGATGCGACCAGCATAGGCGACCGCGTCATCCGGGGTCACCGTGCCGTCGGTTTCCACCGTCAGCGTCAGCTTGTCGTAATCGAGTTCCTGGCCAACGCGGGTGTTTTCCACCTTGTAGCTGACCTGGCGGACCGGCGAATACAGCGCATCGACCGGGATCAGGCCGATCGGCGCATCCGCCGGGCGGTTGGCGACGGCGGGGACGTAACCCTTGCCGACGTCAGCCGTCAGTTCCATGTTCAGCGTCGCGCCGTCATCGAGATGGCAGATCACCAAATTGGGGTTCAGCAATTCGATATCGCCCGAAACGGCGATGTCGCCAGCGGTCACCTGGCCAGGGCCAGTCGCCGAAAGCTGAAGGCGCTTGGGGCCTTCCCCCTGCATGCGCAGCGCGATCTGCTTCACGTTCAGGACGATATCAGTCACGTCTTCGCGAACACCCGCCAGCGACGAGAATTCGTGCAGCACGTTTTCGATCTTGATGGATGTCACCGCAGCACCCTGCAGCGACGACAGCAATACACGGCGCAGCGCGTTGCCAAGCGTCAGGCCAAAACCACGCTCAAGCGGCTCGGCGATGAAAGTCGCTTTACGCTTCGCATCGCCACCGGCCTTGCGTTCAAGGCTGCTGGGCTTTTTCAGTTCTTGCCAGTTTTTTGCATTCACGGACACGGGCTTCCCCTTGGTTTTGGGCGGGAGCGGGGGCGTTGCTCCAGCCGATGGGAGACCTGTTCGCGGCAGCGTTTCAATCGCGCGCGAACAAGCCGTAAATCAGACGCGGCGGCGCTTCGAAGGGCGAACGCCGTTGTGCGGAATCGAGGTCACGTCGCGGATCGACGTGATCTGAAAACCAACCGCCTGCAGCGCACGCAGCGCCGATTCGCGACCCGAACCCGGGCCCTTCACTTCAACTTCCAGCGTGCGCACGCCGTGCTCGGCTGCCTTGCGGCCAGCGTCTTCGGCGGCAACCTGGGCTGCATAAGGCG
>CAZYOU010000093.1:0-10841 GCA_964649315.1 uncultured Stakelama sp.
GCAGATATTGCGCGCGCAGCGGCACTTCCAGATCGAGCAGTTTCTCGATCGCGAGCACATAGCTGTGCTCCATGCACAAGGGCGAGCAGTAATCGAGCCTGTCGAAATAGGGCAGCGCCTGAAGGTACGTCTTGTGCTCGATCAGCTTCTCGGTGCCGCGGTGGAGCAGGCCGATATGTGGGTCCAGCCGCTCGACGATCTCGCCGTCCAGCTCCATCACGAGGCGGAGAACGCCGTGCGCGGCGGGATGCTGCGGGCCGAAATTGATCGTGTAATTCTCGATCGCGACATCGCCGGTGGTGGGATCGGCGGCGTCGGTGCGGCCGGCATTTTCGTCCAGATACTCAGCCATTGTCCGGCCCTGCCTTCTTCGCGCGCGGCTTGCGCGGCTTTTTCACGACATCGGGATCGGCGGGCTTGGGGCCAGCCTCCGGGCCGGGCTTGCCAGCGCCCGATTGCGCGGTCGTCTCGGTGGTCTTGGGCGTGGGTGGCGGAGGCGCAGGCGCGGGCGGCGGCACTGGGGTTGCAGCCTTTTCGTCACCCGGCAGGATATAATCGGCCCCTTCCCAGGGACTCATAAAGTCGAAAGTACGAAAATCCTGCGCGAGCTTGACGGGCTCATACACCACACGCTTGGCTTCTTCCGAATAGCGCAGCTCGACATAGCCCGAGAGCGGGAAGTCCTTGCGCTGCGGGTGGCCGCGAAAGCCGTAATCGGTGAGGATACGGCGCAGATCGGTGTTGCCGTCGAACAGTACGCCGTACATGTCGTACACCTCGCGCTCGAGCCAGCCGGCGACGGGCCAGATGCCAGTGACGGAGGGAACGGGCTTTTCCTCATCGGTCGTCACACTCACGCGGATGCGGTGGTTCCGGGTGAGGCTGAGCAGATGATAGCACACGTCGAAACGCTCGGCGCGGTCGAGATAATCGACGCCGGCGATTTCCATCAGCTGCTGATATTCGAGGCCGGGCGTGTCGCGCAGCGCGATCATCGCGTCGATCAGCCGCTCGCGATCGATCGTCAGCGTCACCTCGCCGACGGCATCGAGCGTATCGACAATCATGTCGCCAAGCGCCGCGCCAGCGGCTTCAATAACGCCCTCATTGGTGGCGTAAGCAGGCGCGGGGCTACGCATGCGCGACCCCTCCGCGCCGCCGCGCCTCCGCGCGAACCAAAAATTTGCTCACGCGGAGGCGCGGAGGCGCGGAGCAGAGAAGATTGATCGCTGCGCGGGCCATCACCGTTCGATCGTCCCGACGCGGCGGATTTTACGCTGGAGTTGCATGATGCCGTAGAGCAAAGCCTCGGCGGTCGGCGGGCAGCCGGGGACGTAGATGTCGACGGGCACGATCCGGTCGCAGCCGCGCACCACCGAATAGCTGTAATGATAATAGCCGCCGCCATTGGCGCAGCTGCCCATCGAGATCACGTATTTGGGCTCGCTCATCTGATCATACACGCGGCGCAGCGCCGGGGCCATCTTGTTGCAGAGCGTGCCGGCCACGATCATCACGTCCGACTGTCGCGGGGACGCGCGCGGGGCAGCGCCAAATCTTTCAAGATCATAGCGCGGCATGTTCACATGGATCATCTCAACCGCGCAGCAGGCCAGCCCAAAGGTCATCCACCACAGCGAGCCAGTGCGCGCCCATTGGAACAGCTCTTCGGTCGAGGTGACGAGAAAGCCCTTGTCACCCAGCTCGCTGTTGATGTCGTTGAGGAAGCCGACGTCCGGAAGCGTTCCAGCCGCGGGTGCCCGCTCGAGTTCTACTCCCAATCGAGCGCTCCCTTTTTCCAGGCATAGGCCAGGCCAAGCGCTAGTTCGGCGATGAAGATCATCATCGAGAACCACGCCACCCAGCCGAGTTTGAACACGGACACCGCCCAGGGGTAAATGAAGGCGGCCTCCAGATCGAAGATGATGAACAGGATGGCGACGAGGTAAAAGCGCACGTCGAACTGGCTGCGGCTATCCTCGAACGCGGGGAAGCCGCATTCATATTCGGTCAGCTTTTCAGGCGTCGGCTTGTGCGCGCCGGTCAGCCGCGAGACGGCCATCGGCGCAAACACGAAAACGCCCGACAGGGCGAGCGCCACGCCCAGAAAGAGCAGGATCGGCAAATACTGGGAAAGATCGACCAAAGCGGCTCTCTTTATGTCCAGAGGGAGGAATTGCGGCGCTTCTAGGACGATGGCTCCGGGTCGGCAAGGCCACGATGGTGCGGTTGCGAGGAAAACACACGCGCGCAAATAAAGTCACGCTTATTCAATGGATAATTCAAGGGTCATAAAGGCGTTATGCGGGCTTTCGGCATAATCGGCATAGGGCTCGCAATCAACGAAACCGAAGCGCCGGTACAATGCATGGGCGGGCACATAGGACGCGACGGTGCCGGTTTCCAGATTGAGTCGGTGCCAACCACGCGCCCTTGCCTCCTCGATCAGATGGCCGAGCAGACGCGCCGCGACGCCGCGCCGGAGATGAGCCGGGTGCGTGCGCATCGATTTCACTTCGCCCTCGCCTTGCCCCAGCGCCTTGAGCGCGGCGCATCCGAGCAAAGTTGCTCCTTCCCACAGGCTCCACAGCGTAACATCGGGCGCGCGAAGTGCGTCGGCCCCCAGGGCATAGGCGTGTTGCGCGGGCGTGCCTTCATGCGCTGCCGCCACATGCAACGCGATGAGCGCCTTGATATCTGCGCTCGTCACGTCATCCTCGATGATCGTGAAGTCAGGCAATGCGATCCCCCTCAAGACAGTAGCTCGTCCTTGTCGACGCCCCAGATGCGGTTCGCCTCGACATAGCCCGCTCGGCCGCGAACATCGAACCAGCACCAGCCCCGCGCGCACCGGCTGATACGGCCGACGACCCCCGGCGCGGCCCGCCACAACACCGGCGCATTGAAGCGAGGCGCCTGCAACAATTCCGCCGAGCTGCCCATGACGATGGCCGAGCGTTTGTCACTCAGCAAATTCCCCTGCATCCAGCCCTGCGCGCCATCGGGGTCCTCGACCTTGCGCCATTCCTTGTAGATATCGATCACCTTCACCGGCAGATCGGCCCGCTGATAGAGCCAACTGGCTGGAAAACTGCGCCCCGGGCCGGTGCGCATCCGTGCCTTGCTTGCCGAAATCGAGGCATAATAAGGCGGTTTGCGCTTTTGCGACTGCGCTGCGTCGATCGGGATGCCCGCCAGCAGCAAAATGGCTGCGCAAAGCAGCAGCCCGTTCCAAACTCGCATCGCTTACCCCTTATGGTCGTTGGTGCGGCGTGTACCTTGTTCGATGCCCAGGCTTCAACACCGTTGACGCCGCAATCCTAAGCCGCCAATCCATCGTTATGCCCGATTTGAGACGCCCCAGTCCCAAGCTTGCGAAACCCAAGGTGGTGGTGACGCGCGAACTCTCCGACCAGGTGATGGATCGGATGGAGCAGCTGTTCGACACCAGCAACAACCGCGGTGACACGCCGATGACGCGCGATGCGCTCGCCGCGGCGATGGCCGATTGCGATGTGCTGGTGCCGACGGTGACGGACGATATCGATGCCGCGCTGATTGCGGGCGCGGGCGAACGGCTGAAACTCATCGCCAATTTCGGGGCGGGTGTGAACCATATTGCGCTCAAGGCGGCGCGGGCGCGTGGCATTATCGTCACCAACACGCCGGGTGTGCTGACCGAAGACACCGCCGACATGACGATGGCGCTGATCGTCTCCGTCCCGCGCCGGCTGGAAGAGGGCGAAAAGCTGGTCCGATCAGGCCAATGGAAAGGCTGGAGCCCGGGCGGGATGCTTGGCCACCGGATTGGCGGCAAGGCGCTCGGCATCATCGGCATGGGGCGTATCGGGCAGGCCGTCGCGATGCGCGCGCGCGCCTTTGGCCTATCGGTCCATTATCATAACCGCCACCGCCTGCCGGCGGTGCTTGAGGCACAGCTCGCTGCGACCTGGCACGACTCGCTCGATGAGATGCTCGGCGCGATCGATATCCTGACGATCCACACACCGCGTAATGCAGATAGCGAAGGGCTACTCGACGCCCGGCGGATCGGGCTGATGCGGCCGCATGTCTATCTCATCAATGCCGCGCGCGGTGGCATTGTCGACGAAGAGGCGCTGGTTGACGCGCTGGAGGCGGGACGGCTGGCAGGTGCGGGCCTTGATGTGTGGCAGCACGAACCGCAGATCGACCCACGCCTGCTCGCGCTACCCAATGTGGTCATGCTGCCACATATGGGCTCGGCGACCTATGAAGGGCGGCTGGCGACGGGTGACAAGGTGATCACCAACATCCGCATGTGGGCAGACGGTCACCGCCCGCCCGACCAGGTGCTTGAAGGATGGGCTTAGCCCAACAACGCGCGGAATCGCCCGCTAACCTTGCCGGCCTCGCACCGCTCGTCATCGCCTGTGCATGTATTGCCGGGCCGGTTGTGGCGACCAAAGCCGTGCTCGATACCGCGCCCGCGCTGCCGGTACTGTTGATCCAGATCACCGCGAGCACGCTGGTGATGACGATCATTGCCTCGCAAAAAGGCCGGCTGCCACGGCTTCGCGATTGGCGGCTGGGCCTGCCCGGCCTGCTTCAGCCGGGGCTTTCCTATCTGCTCTTCTATCTCGGGCTCAAGCTCGTCCCGGCGAGCGTCGAAGGTCTGCTGGTCGCGCTCGAATCGGGCGTCGTCGCATTGCTCGCCTGGCCATTGCTCGGCGAGCGGCCGACCTGGCGCGTCATCGTTGCGGCGATTATTGGCGTGGCGGGCGTAGCACTACTAGGCGGAGCCATATCACCCGTTGCTGCCGTTTCGCCGCTGGGTGTTGCGTTGATCCTTTTAGGTGTCGTCTTTGCCGCGCTCGATACGATCGGGTCACGCTATTTGATGGCATCGGCCGATCCGCTGACGATGACGGTGGCAGGGCATTGGTTTGGGCTGGTGCTGGTCGCCGCTTCCACCGCCGCCACTGGCCCTTATAACTGGGCGCCCCTCCTCGCCCCTGCCACGCTGGGTCAGATCGCGGTCGCGGGGATCGTGGTACACGGCGTTGCGCTGTTTTTATTCAACAGCGCGTTGCATCACTTGCCGGCCTCGTTCGCGGCCGCGCTCTTCCCGCTGATCTCACTGATGACGGTGCTTGGGGGCGTACTGTTCCTAGGCGAGCAGTTGACGATCGTACAGCTGAGCGGCGGCGCTTTGGTGATCGGATCTGCAGTGCTTGTCGTGTGGTGCATCGAACGCCGCGAAAGCAAGGCGTTCGACCCGGCATAGCACCCGTCTTTCGATCCTGACGCCGCCGCAAGCCTCAGGCGACAACCTCAGCCACGCGATCAAAATCGCTGGCGTCGTGCCGCTCGGCGAGTTGCTTCGCCGGATCGCCGAACACCCGGTTGACCCGCGATCCGCGCTGCACCGCTTCGCGCGCGCCGATCTGATCGGTCCAGCGCTGGACATTCTTATAGTCGTGCAGGCCAAGGAAGTTGGCCGCATCATTATACGCCACGCGCAGCCCAGCACCGTACCATGGATAAATCGCCATATCGGCGATCGTGTACTCGTCGCCGATCATATATTCATGGGCAGCCAGATGCGTGTCGAGCACGTGCAGCTGGCGCTTCACCTCCATCGCGTAACGATCGATCGGATATTGCATCTTGTAGGGCGCGTAGGCGTAAAAATGGCCGAACCCGCCGCCTAAGAATGGCGTGGCGCCCATTTGCCACATCAACCAGTTGAAGGTTTCGGCGCGCTTGGCAGTGTCGGTCGGCAGGAACGCGCCGAACTTTTCCGCCAGATAGACCATCATCGATCCGCTTTCGAACAGGCGGATGACGGGATCGACCGAGTGATCGGCCATCGCGGGGATTTTTGAATTGGGATTGAGCGCGACAAAGCCGCTGCCGAACTGATCCCCCTCCCCGATCTTGATCAGCCAGGCATCATATTCGGCACCCGAATGGCCGGCGGCGAGCAGCTCTTCCAGCATGATGGTGACTTTGACGCCGTTGGGCGTGCCGAGCGAATAAAGCTGGATCGGATGCTTGCCGACGGGCAGCGCCTTCTCGTGTGTCGCGCCCGAAACCGGCCGGTTGATGTTGGCGAACTGCCCGCCATTGCCGGGCTCCCAGGTCCAGACGGCGGGCGGTACATAGCCGGCGGGCTGGTTCGCGGGGGTTTCGGTCGCGTCGGTCATGGGCTCTCTCCAATGGGCGCTCGGTCGATTGAGACCGCAATATGGGCTTCGCCGCTTAAATGGCTAGCCGGTGCGATGATTGAGCGCGCAAAAGCAAATCCATCGTTGCGGCGGGTGCGCTCATCGGCTATGGGCCGCGCCTTCCAATGCAATCGCAATGGAATCCTCGCGGGAGGCCGGCCTTCGGGTTGGCCGCTTGTACCGCTAAACTTGAATAGGGCGCTCCATGCAAATGGGCTCCCGATGAAAGAGTGAGACATGGCAAAAAAGATTACCGGCTATATCAAGCTGCAGGTGCCTGCAGGCAAGGCCAACCCCTCCCCGCCGATCGGCCCTGCTTTGGGTCAGCGCGGCGTGAACATCATGGAATTCTGCAAGGCGTTCAACGCGGCCACGGGCGGCGAGGAAGTCGGCATGCCGATCCCGACCGTGATCACCGTCTATGCCGATCGCAGCTTCTCGTTCGAGACGAAGACGCCGCCGGCATCGTTCCTCATCAAGAAGGCCGCTGGGCTCAAGTCGGGCTCCAAGGAGCCGGGCAAGGTTTCTGCGGGAACGATCGCGCGCTCGAAGCTGACCGAGATCGCGCAGACCAAGATGAAGGACCTGAACGCCAACGATATCGAAGCGGCGACCCGCATCATCGAAGGCAGCGCCCGCGCAATGGGCCTCGACGTGGTGGAGGGCTGATATCATGGCAAAGCTGACCAAGAAAGCAAAGACCCTCGCCACCGCGGTTGACCGCGACAAGCTGTACGGCATCAACGAAGCGATTGCGCTGGCCAAGGCCAATGCCACGTCGAAGTTCGACGAGACGATCGAAGTCGCGATGAACCTGGGCGTTGATCCGCGTCACGCTGATCAGATGGTCCGCGGCGTCGTCACCCTGCCTGCGGGCACCGGCAAGACGGTGCGCGTTGGCGTGTTCGCCAAGGGTGCCAAGGCTGACGAAGCCCGCGAAGCCGGTGCAGACGTTGTCGGTGCCGAAGACCTGATGGAGCTCGTTCAGGGCGGTACGATCGATTTCGATCGCTGCATCGCGACCCCGGACATGATGGGCGTCGTCGGTCGCCTCGGCAAGGTGCTGGGTCCGAAGGGCCTGATGCCGAACCCGAAGCTCGGCACCGTGACGATGAACGTCGCTGAAGCCGTGAAGGCAGCCAAGGGCGGCCAGATCGAATATCGCGTCGAAAAGGCAGGCATCATCCATGCCGGCCTCGGCAAGGCGAGCTTCACCCAGGAAGACCTGCGTCGCAATTTCGACGCGCTGGTCGATGCGGTGGTGAAGGCCAAGCCGACGGGTGCCAAGGGCAAATATGTCCGCAAGATCGCCGTCAGCTCGACAATGGGCGCAGGCGTGAAGGTGGATACCGCCGATATCGGCGCCTGATCCTGCTCTTTAGATACCAAACGAAAAAAGGGCCGGGTTCATCCCCGGCCCTTTTTTCGTGCGCTGACGATCGCCGATCAAGTGTGGACGATCGATACCTGCGTGCCGGGGTTCAGATCGATCGTCTCAACGCTTGCCTGCAATTGTTTCGCCAGCGCCTCGATGATGCTGGTGCCGAGACCCGGGGCAGGCGCATTATCCCCCTTGGGAATGCCAACACCGTCGTCACCCACGGATAACGCCCACGCATCACCCATCGATTCATACCCTACTTTGATTGTGCCCCGTCGATGGCTGGGGAAGGCATGTTTCAAGGCATTGATCACCAGCTCTGTGACGATCAAGCCAAGGCTGACCGATGTGTCGGCGCTTGCCATACTGTCATCTACTTTCACCTTGATCGAGACCTGTTCGGGGTCGCGGATCATCGATGCGCCCAGACTGGCGCACAGATCGGTCATGTAATTGGCGATCTTGACGTCGTCAGTGGTTGTCACGGCCAGTTGGCGCTGCACGGCCGCGACTGACATCACGCGTTGATGGGCGTCACGAAGGTGGACCCGTGTCTCCTCTGACTGCACACGCCGTGCACTGAGCAGCAATACGCTCGCGACGATCTGCAGGCTGTTGGCGACGCGGTGCTGGAGTTCCTGCAACAACACCGCCTTTTCGCGGAGCAGATCGTCCTTCATCTTCAGGGCCAGCCGCGCTTCAGTGACGTCGACCGTCGTCAGCATCAACAGCACCGTGTCGCTCTCGCCATAATCCAGCCGACACGCCGTCAGCACCAATTTGCGCATATCGGTATCGCCGAAGCTTGCGTCCATCTCATAGGGGCCGATTTCGGTGCTGCCATCTGCGGTTGCGCGCAGCAGCGATGCAAGCTGCGGCGCCCCCCATTGGCCTTCGCCAATCGCTCCCAGCGGCGTTCCGGCAAGGTCAGCGGTGCCGAAACCAAAAGTAGAGCCGAACGAACGGCTCGATGCACGGACGGTCAGATCAGCGTCCAACAACAGGGTCGGCGCGTCTGACGCAACGATCAACGCGAGCGCTAGGCCATTTAATACTTCTGGATGAAGCGGTTTAACATTTGACATAGTGGCCCCCTTTCATGGGGGGCCGGAGGCTCGCGAAACGAAAACCATCCCCGGCATAACGGCGCGCAGTCGCGCTTGCTGCGCACAACACGCTACCGACATAGCAGGTTTTTGGCCGCCCGTCGGATAAATGTGATTCCGTCGCGCAGCGCCCGCTAGGCGAGGCCCACCAACTTCTCGCTAAGTGCCCAAAGCCACTGCGACCGAGCGGTATCGGTGGCCTTGCTCGACAGGCTTTGCGCGAAGGCAGCGCGCCCTTCCTGTTGGCGATTGCCCCAGCTCCAGTGCACCCCCGACTGCGTGAAGGCCGCATCTGCCACTACCTGCGCCACCCGATCCCCCGACAGCGGCTGCGAGACATAGCCTTTGGTGATGTTTTTCTGAAACCACGGAAAAATCTTTTGAAACAACGGCGGTGCGTTGCGGAACAAGGGCGTTTCCGCGACGCACCCGGGGTACAGCGTGCTGAAAATGATCCCGGTCTTCGCATGGTAGCGCGCATGAAGCTCGCGGCTCATCATCATTGTGCAGAGCTTGCTGTCCTTATAGGCCTTGCCAGCCTTGAATGGCTTGCCGTCAATCATCGCGATCGGCGCCTTGAACCCAGCCTCGAACCCCTCAAAATTCCCCAGATCAGCGGGTGCTGGAATGGGAATGCGCCCGCCGAACTCCTCGGAATTAGCGGTAACGGTGCCCAGCGTCACCAGTCGCGGCGCGGCGGCACGCTGGAGATCGTCGAGCATCAGATTGGCAAGCAGGAAGTGGCCAAGATAATTGGTCGCGACGCTCAGCTCATATCCCTCGGGCGATCGTGCAGGCTCCTTCAACAACGGCAGATACGTCGCCGCGTTGCACACCAGCGCATCAAGCGCGCGGCCACTCTCGCGAAACGCAACGGCAAAATGGCGCACTGATTCCAGTGAGGCTAGATCGAGATGAACAATTTCATGCCGATCCGCCCGAAGCCCGAGCGATGCAGCAGCAGCCGCCGCCTTTTCGAGATCGCGGCAGGCCATAATGACATGCCATCCCCGATCGATCAGCGCCGCCGTGGCATGAAGCCCCACCCCCGATGATGCACCCGTGATGATCGCTAAAGGCAAAAGGGTTGCCGCCATGGGCCAAATCTCCTCGGTATCGACGATCGGCTCTTTGCGATGCGCGCCCAGGCAACGCAAGGATCGCCAGAATGATCGCGTTAGCCGATCTGCGTCCGAACGGCCTCGCGCAACGCAGGAAGAACGTCAGCTTCAAACCAGGGGTTTTTCCGCATCCAGCCCGTGCTTCGCCACGACGGATGCGGCAACGGGAAGACGGCGGTGCCATAATCGGCAAAATTGCGGACTGCCGCCGTCATCGTCTGCTTGGCGCGCGACCCGAGATACCGTGCCTGGGCATATTGGCCGACGAGCAAGGTCAGCCGGTCAACCGGGAGCAATGCCAGCACGCGATCATGCCAAAGGGGTGCGCATTCCCGACGTGGCGGCAAATCGCCCGACGTGCCTGTCCCTGGGTAGCAAAACCCCATCGGCGCCAGCGCCACAATCGCCGGATCGTAGAATTGGCGAGGTGATATTCCCGTCCAGTCGCGCAGCCTTTCGCCGCTTGCGTCGTCCCACGGCACCCCGCTTTCATGCACGCGGGTGCCCGGCGCCTGGCCGATGATGAGAATCCGTGATGTCGCGCTGAATTGCACAATCGGCCGAGGTCCAGCCGAAAGCGCCGCTGCGCAGACGCGGCATGCACGAATCTCTCGTATCAGGCTCTCGGTGGCATCCGACATATCGAGCGGCCCATTGTTCAATCGAGAGGAGCATCAACGTGGCAAGGCTACGTCGCAATGCCTTGGCAAGCAAATGCACGTCATTCGCCAACGGCTATAGCCCGTTGCCGATCGACGACACCGCGCACAAGAACATGCTAGCAATTGACTTTCACGCCGGACCCGCTATCCGCACGCCGTCTCCCGGCTTGCGTTCGCGCCAGCCGGGCTGCCGTCCGAGACAGTAGGTGGCCGGAATTCTCCGGCCTTAATTTCCTGCCGAGACGGGGAATGGAATTTTTGCCGCTCACGCAGCCTTGGTGCTCGCGACGGTTTGCTGCCGCCTTACGCGGTCAGTTTCCCATGCCCCATCGAATGGACACCCTGGATGCTGGGGATAGTCC
>CAZYOU010000094.1:0-10585 GCA_964649315.1 uncultured Stakelama sp.
AAATCGAACTTCACCAGCCCCGCCGCCTCGACATATTTCATGTCGAACTGCGTCACCGGCATGTCCGATCGCGGATCGCGGTAAAGCGGCACCAGTTGCGCCAGCGGGCGATCGCCGATCACGACGCCCGCGGCGTGAGTCGATGAATGGCGCGGCAGTCCTTCCAGCTTCATCGCCAGATCGAGCAGATGCTTCACCCCGCTATCGCTGCGGTATTCTGCCGCGAGCTCAGACACGCCGTTCAGCGCGCGATCAAGCGTCCACGGATCGGTCGGGTGATTAGGTACGAGCTTGGCGAGCCGATCGATATGGCCATAGCTCATCTGGAGCACGCGCCCGGTATCCTTCAGCACCGCGCGCGCCTTCAGCCGCCCGAAGGTGATGATCTGGGCCACATGATCCGCGCCGTACTTGGCCTGCACGTAGCGGATTACCTCTTCGCGCCGCGTTTCGCAGAAATCGATATCGAAATCGGGCATCGACACGCGTTCGGGGTTCAGGAAGCGTTCGAACAGCAGGCCCAGCTTCATCGGGTCAAGATCGGTGATCGTCAGCGCCCAGGCAACGACCGATCCCGCCCCTGATCCACGGCCAGGGCCGACCGGAATGTTATTTTCCTTCGCCCATTTGATGAAATCGGCAACGATCAGGAAATAGCCGGGAAAACCCATCTGGATGATGACGTCGAGCTCGAATTCGAGCCGATCGCGATAGGCTTGCTGCCAATCAGTGCCCTCCCCCTTGATCCGCGCAAGTCTCTGTTCCAGCCCTGCACGCGCATCCGCACGCAGCGCCTCGGCTTCGGCATCGCGATTGCCCGCCAGGCTCGGCAGGATTGGTTTGCGCTTGGGGGCCGCAACCGCGCAGCGTTGTGCAACGACAAGCGTGTTCGCAATTGCCTCGGGCAGATCATCGAACAATTGCCGCATGTCCTTGGCGGGCTTCATCCACGCGTCAGGGCAGCTTTTGGGGCGATCATCGCTGGCGATATAGGTCGAATTGGCGATGCACAGCATCGCGTCATGCGCCGGACCAAAGCTTTGTTCGGCATAGCAACACGGGTTGGTCGCCACGATCGGCAGGTGGCGATCATAGGCCAGATCGAGCAGCGCGCCCTCTGCTCGCCCCTCGATTTCATCAAGACGACGGGTCAGTTCGATATAAAGCCGGTCGGGGAACAGCGCCTGCAACCGATCGGCATAGGCCAGCGCGGCATCAGGCTGATCCTCGGCAAACAGCCGCGCCAGCGCCCCCTCGCGGCCCGCCGTGAGCGCGATCAGCCCCTCGGCGTGTGCGCTTAGCGTTTCAAAATCGACATGCGGTGCGAGCTCGAGCGGGCGTGCCAGATGCGCCTGTGACACCAGCGCACACAGATTCTGATAGCCTGCCTCGTCCTGCGCGTAGAGCGCCAGCCAGTCGAGCGGTGTGGCAACCCCCTCCGGCAGATCGGGACGTGCGACGCCCAGCATTGCGCCGATAATCGGCTGCACCCCCGCCCCGCGCGCTGCCTCCGCAAAGGCCATCGCTGCGTACAGCCCGTTCCTATCGGTGAGCGCGGCGGCGGGAAATCCAAGTTCCTGCGCCCGCTTGGCGATGGCCTTGGGCTCGATTGCCCCGTCGAGCATCGTGAAAGACGAAAAGATGCGAAGGGGGACGAAACCGGAATGGGCCATGCGGGCGACTATGCGGGGTTCATGCGATTCGCGAAACCGTCATAAAGCCGGTTTGCGGTGGATAACCGCGATCAAGCCGCGAGCAGCTTCTCGATATCCTTGGCAATCTCCGCCGGGGTCGTTTGCGGGCCGTAACGGGTCACCTTCTGCCCAGTGCGATCGACAAGGAATTTGGTGAAGTTCCACTTGATCCCGCGCGATCCCATCAGGCCGGGCGCCGCGTCTTTCAACTGGTCGAACAGCGGATCGGCACCCGATCCGTTCACGTCGATCTTGGCAAAAACCGGGAAGGTCACATCATAATTGATCGTGCAGAAATTCGCGATTTCCTCAGCATTACCCGGTTCCTGCGATCCGAACTGGTTGCACGGAAAACCCAGCACCTCGAAACCGTGATCGGCATAGGTCCGGTGCAGCTCTTCGAGCCCCTTATATTGCGGCGTGAACCCGCATTTCGACGCGGTGTTGACGATCAACAGCACCTTGCCGGCATAGACGGACAGGTCGACCGGTTTGCCGTCAGCACCCTTGACCTGGAAATCGGTGATCGCGGCCATTCTACCCCCCTTGGTGACGTTGCAGCAGGAAATGCAGGTTCTGCTTCACCCCAGCCCATTCGCTGGCGATGATCGAATACACCACAAGATCGCGGATGCGCCCATCCATCACCTGGTGATTGCGCAGCACCCCGTCACGTTTTGCCCCGAGCCGCTCGATCGCCGTTTGCGAGCGCTTGTTGAACCAATCGGTTCGGATCTGGACGACGTTGCACGCCAGCACTTCGAACGCATGCGTCAGCAGCAGCAATTTGGCCTCGGTATTCACGCCGCTGCGCTGCACCGATCGCGCATAAAAGGTGCCGCCAATTTCGAGCCGCCGATGGGCGGCATTCATCCGCATATAGCGCGTCATCCCGACCACGCGGCCTTCAGCCTCTACCGCAAAGGGCATGGCACGCCCGAAATCGCGCTCCTTGAAGATCGCCGCCATATACGCATCGGGATCGCGCAGGTTTGCGACATTGGTAAAGAACAATTCGGTGATCGCACCGTCCGCCGCCGCCGCCGCCAGCGCATCGCGATCGTCCATCCGAAGCGGGCGCAGCGTCGTGTGGATACCGATCAAGGTCGGTGCGACAGTCCAAGCATCCGTCGAGCCGGTCACCCCAACCGTCCCTCGTTCAGCCGCACCACCCGGTCCATCTTGGCGGCCAGCCGCTCATTGTGCGTCGCGATCAGCGCAGACGACCCCTCCTCGCGCACCAGCCGCAACAGCTCGGCAAGCACGATCCCGGCGGTCGTCTCGTCCAGATTGCCGGTTGGCTCGTCCGCCAGCACCAGCGCTGGCTTGTTCGCCAGCGCCCGCGCGACCGCCACGCGTTGCTGCTCGCCACCCGACAGCTGGCTGGGACGATGCGTGAGCCGGTGGCCAAGCCCCAGGGTGGTCAACAGCGACGTCGCCCGCGCCTCGGCCGCCGCCTGGGTGCTGCCATGGATCAACAAGGGCAGGACGACATTCTCGGTCGCGTTGAAATCAGGCAGCAGATGGTGAAACTGATACACGAAACCCAGATAATCGCGGCGTACCAACGTACGGCCATGGCTATCCAGCCGTGCTGCTTCGGTTCCCGCGATCCGGATCGATCCGCCGAACCCGCCCTCGAGCAGCCCGACTGCCTGTAGCAATGTCGACTTGCCCGATCCTGACGGCCCGAGCAGCCCCACAATCTCGCCCTTGGCAATCGTCAGATCGACGCCGCGCAGCACATGGATTGTATCCTCTCCCTGCACAAAGCTGCGCGTCAGCCCGGAAATCTCCACCACCGGTTCACTCATACCGAAGCACCTGAACCGGATCGGTATTGGCTGCCTTGAACGCGGGATACAGGGTGGCGAGGAAGCTCAGCACCAGTGCCATGATCGCGATGACGATAATCTCAACCGGGTTGGGCTTTGATGGCAATTCAGTGAGGAACCGGATCGACGGATCCCACAGATTCTGCCCCGTCACCAGCTGAATGAAGTTCACTACGCTCTGGCGGTAGAAGAGGAATACAAAGCCGAGCACCAGTCCGGCAACCATCCCCAGCGCCCCAATCGTGGTGCCGACGACCATGAAAATCTTGATCAGCCCTCCCCGGGTCGCGCCCATCGTCCGCAGGATCGCGATGTCGCGCGTTTTGGCGCGCACCAGCATGATCAGCGATGACAGGATGTTGAACACCGCGACCAGAATGATGATCGACAGCACCGTGAACATCGCGATCCGCTCCACCTCCAGCGCTTCAAACAATTGCGCATTCAGCTGGCGCCAGTCCGCGACTACACCACGGCTGCCGACCTTGGCGGCCAGCGGCGACATGATCGCCCCGACTTGGTCAGCGTTGACGGTATTCACTTCCACCACGCCGACTGCATCGCCGAGCAGCAACAATGTCTGCGCATCCTCCAGCGGCATCAGCACATAGGCTTTGTCGTAATCATACACCCCGATCTCAAAGATCGCGCCTACGGTGTAGGATACGATCCGCGGCACCGTGCCGAACGGTGTCGTCTGCCCCTGCGGGCTGAGCAACGACACCTGACTGCCGACCTGCGCGCCCAGTGCCTCCGCCAGTCGCGACCCGATGCCGATGCGACCGCTGCCCGGGGTGATGCTGTCGAGCGATCCGCTGAGTGCCTTGCCCTTCAGCGTGGTGTTGCGGCGAATATCAGCCACGCGCATCCCGCGCACCAGCACCGCCTCGACACGGCCATTATAGCTCGACATCAGCGGTTGTTCGATCAGCGGGGTCGCTTCGGTGACGCCAGGCGTAGCGCGTGCCTCCGCCACAATGTCGCGCCAGTCCGGCAGGCGACCGCCATAGCCCTGGATCACGGCATGGCCGTTCAACCCGACAATCTTGTCGAACAGCTCAGCGCGAAAGCCGTTCATCACGCTCATCACGATCACCAGCGCGGCAACACCAAGCATCACCGCGGCCAGGCTGATCCCGGCGACGAGGAAGATGAAACCCTCCCCCTTGCCGGGCAACAGGTAACGGCGCGCGATCATCCGTTCATAGCGCGAAAGGAGCATAGAATTCGGTCCCAGGCCCCCGCCCGGAATTGGGCCGATCACCCTCTACGGTGCTGTCGCCCCCCATGCAACCGGGACACAATCTGTTGCGATTTCGCCACAGACCGCGCCAATAGTGCGATGAACGCACGATTTACCGATGACAATTGCGCGAGGCAGACCTAGCGTTTTGCTTACTGGGACACAGGCAATGGCCGTGGTTCGGGGATGCTGAAGCCTTAGAGCGCGTACAGGGGCGCACGCTCGGGTAACAGCAAATTAGGGGGCTGACGAGCGATCGTCACGCAGGCGCCCGGGCTGGCAACGGCCCGGGCGTTTTCGATTTTTCCACCCTCTCACAATGACGCACCCAACACCGCCCAGACCCTGTGACAGAGCCCGGGGAACGTTGTCGCAACGCCAATCATGCCGCGCGCCGGCGCATCGATTTTTCCTGATGCCGGGTCTTGACCCTGCAAAAAACCGACCCAAATCAGCGCCCGCATGGTGCCAATCGGGCCGTGCAATAGCCGGCGTCGCGCAGCAGCGGACGCCGTTTTGGACGTTCAACATTGCTCATTGGAGGATTTGAAAATGCGTCAGTTTGATTTGACCCCCTATCGCCGTTCCGCAATCGGTTTCGACCGGTTGTTCGACATGCTCGAAGCCAGCGCGCGGCAGGCGACGACGGAAAACTACCCGCCTTTCAATCTCGAGCGGCTGGCCGATGATCGCTACCGGATCACGCTCGCCGTCGCCGGTTTCTCGCGCGACGATATTGAGATCACCGCGCAGCAGAACCTGCTGCTGGTGAAGGGCAAGAAGGACGAAAACGCCAGCTCGACCGGCGCGTTCCTGCACCTTGGCATCGCCAACCGCAGCTTCGAGCGCCGCTTCGAACTCGCCGATTTCGTTCGGGTGGACGATGCGCGGCTGAACGACGGCCTGCTGACCATCGATCTGGTCCGCGAAGTGCCGGAAGCGATGAAGCCGAAGACGGTCGCGATCAAGACGGGCGCCCCGCTCGCTGCGATCGAATCGACCGAGGCAAACGCGGCGTAAGCCTTCCGTCGATAGCTGTCAGGGGCATCCGGCGTTCGCGCCGGGTGCCCCATTGTTGTTGGCAGTCTTTTACTTTTAAAGTCACGGTCGATTTCGCGCCCTTCGTCAGCGCTCGGGCGGCCCCGCGGGATGGAGAATGCCGCCGGCCATCCTGCCGTCGGCGTCGAGCGCAGCTGACATCAAGACCTCGCCGTTGGCGAACACCAGATTGTAGGCGTCGTCGCCCCTCGGGCCACGCCCGCGGAAAGTAACCGACTTCAGTTCGCCAAGCGATTTGAACATGGGATGTGTCATGGGCAGGTCCCCACGGACAACTTCGGCGAACCGCGGCGAGAGCGTGTCATAGTCGGGCGTGCCTCCTGCCAGACCGGCAACAAGACGCCGCAAAGCAGCCTCGGTACCGGCAGACGGCACCGAGCCAGCAGCGACCTTGAACCCCGGCCGGAGAATGCCACCAGCCATCCTGCCTTCAGGGTCGAGCGCGGCGGACATAAAGACCTCGCCATTGGCGAACACCAGATTATAGGCGTCTTCGCCCATCGGGCCGCGCCCGCGAAAAGTCACCGACTTCAGCTCGCCCAGCGATTTAAACATGGGATGTGTCGTGGGCAGATCACGTCGGACCACTTCGGCGAACGGCGGCGAGAGTTTGTCATATTCGGGCGAGCCTTTCGCCAGACCGGCGACAAGGCGCCGCAAGGCAGCCTCGGTGCCAGCAGTCGGCAACAAGCGCGGGGCAGGCACTTGTTTTTCTGGCGCCCCGCTGAGTTGATTATTGTTGGCTTGCGAGAAAGTTGTGGGGCCTAAAAGTAACGCGAGCGCAATAGCTCCGACCAGTATCATGATGACCACTCCAGTGATTGATAGACGAGAATAGGCTGAGTACAGCGGGAGCGCATCGGCAACGAGGTCCGGCGATTGGGCTACTGCTTGACCGTACCCTTCGGCTTCACGGAGCATCCGAGCGGCTTCCAAGGACGACGTCGCGCCAAGTTTGGTGCGCGCCATTTTGAGGCGTTTCTCGACTGCATGGTGGGAAATGCCGAGATCCGCAGCAATTTCCTTGGCAGATTTATGATGTAGCCATTGCCGCAGGCAAATCTTCTCGCGCTCTGTCAATCTCGAAAGTGAATTACTGTCGTCCATTGATAAATGGATAAAGGCTGTCGGCGCTCGACGATAGTACGGTCGGCTGGTAAAACGGGCTAGAACGGCCTCCATCAGGTGTCCGCTTTTTCACCATTGCCAGACATCAGTCACGCTCGATCGACGGCCCCTCCGGTCGATCGACGACCCAGGTGTGATCCTCGGTGATCACCCCAGGCACCGGCTTGCCTGCCGCGTTCCGGCGCGGTTTGAAGCGGAAGCGTTCGGTGATCAGGCGACAGGTGGCCGCATCGAGTTCTGCATTGCCGCTCGAGCGGGTGACGCTGCACTCGGTCACACGACCACGCACCCCGACGGTGTAGCGCACGAACAAGGTGCCGCCGATCCCGGCTTCGAACGGTCGGCGCGGATAATCATTGCCGGTAATCTCGCCGGCAATCTGGCGGAGCGGTGCGCCGCCGCCGCTGCCGTCGCCATTGCCCGCACCACCACTGCCAGTTCCATCCCCCTGCCCGCCGCTGCCAGTGCCCGGTCCGGCGATGGTTGCCGCGCCGGATATTGGCGCTGCGCCGGTGTTCGTCTTTTCCGATACGATCACTTGGGGCGGCACGGGGATGAGCACGACCGGTGGCGGCACCACGATCGGCGTCGCGGTTGCACGCAAGTTTGGGGGCGAAGCCGCGCCCTGGGGTCGCGCGACGGTTTCGCGGGGCGGGGTTACCGGTTCCTTTGCTGGCGGCGGCGGTGGCGGGATCACCGCGAACAGCTTGAGCGCGTCGGGCACCGTTTCGGGAAAGCGCACGACCAGCCCGGTAATCAGCGCATAGCCGAGCGCGGCCTGCACAATGACCGCGGCGATGCCGGCACGCACCCGATCGGTATTGCTCGACGAGGCAAAAGACATTGCGGTGTTCCGGTGATCCTGAAAGCCTCCCACACGAGACCCAGGTCATTGAACGCCGCCTTGCGCCGCCTGTTCCGCGCGTGGCGGGCTAGACCAGCCTGCTCTGCCGCACCGCCGCTTCGATGAAGCTCGCGAATAGTGGGTGGGGATCGAAGGGCTTGCTCTTCAGTTCAGGGTGGAACTGGACCCCGACGAACCAGGGATGATCGGGCCGTTCGACGATTTCGGGGAGCATCCCGTCGGGTGACATGCCCGAAAACACCAGCCCGCCCTTTTCGAGCACATCGCGGTAGCCGGTGTTCACCTCATAGCGGTGGCGGTGACGCTCGCTGATTTCTGACGTGCCGTAGATCGATGAAACGACGCTGTTGCCGTCGAGCTTGGCGGGATAGGCGCCAAGCCGCATCGTCCCGCCGAGGTCGCCGCCCGCTTCGCGCTTCTGGATGCCATCAGCGGTCATCCATTCGGTAATCATGCCCACCACGGGTTCGGTGGTCGGCCCGAATTCGGTCGAGCTTGCCGCCGCAATACCCCCCAGATCGCGGGCGCCCTCGACGCATGCCATCTGCATCCCGAAACAGATGCCGAAATAGGGAATCTCCCGCTCCCGGGCGAAGCGGACGCTGGCGATCTTGCCCTCGGCCCCCCGCTCCCCGAACGCGCCGGGAACGAGGATCGCGTGCAACGGCTCAAGCCGCGCGGCAACGTCGCTTTCGGGGCGCTCAAATAGCTCGGCATCGATCCACTCGATATTGACCTTCACCCGGTTGGCGATGCCACCGTGGACCAAGGCTTCGTTGAGCGACTTATAGGCGTCCTGCAGCCCGACATATTTGCCGACCACACCGATGGTCACTTCGCCTTCCGGGTTAGTCAGCCGATCGACAATATCAATCCAGCGCGACAGATCGGGCGTGCTGCCGGGTTCGATGCCGAAGGCGCGGAGCACCTCCGAATCGAGCCCCTCGGCATGATATTGCATCGGCACGGCATAGATGCTGGCCGCATCGAGCGCCGGGATAACGGCTTCCTTGCGGACGTTGCAGAACAAAGCGATCTTGGCGCGGTCGCTTTCGGGCAGAGGGTGTTCGCACCGGCACACCAGCACATCGGGCTGCACGCCGAGTGCCGCGAGTTCCCGCACCGAATGCTGGGTCGGCTTGGTCTTCAGCTCGCCTGCCGCGGCAATATAGGGCACCAACGTCACATGGATGCTGACTGACTGGCCCCGACCGAGATCGTTACGGAGCTGTCGGATCGCCTCGATGAAGGGCAGCGACTCGATATCGCCCACGGTGCCGCCAATTTCGCACAGCACGAAATCGACATCATCGGTATCCGCCTGTGCAAAGGCCTTTATCGCATCGGTAACGTGCGGAATCACCTGCACCGTCGCGCCGAGATAATCGCCGCGCCGCTCACGCTGGATGATCGTCTGATAGATCCGGCCCGAGGTGATATTGTCCGACTGGCGGCTCGGCACGCCGGTGAAGCGCTCATAATGGCCGAGATCGAGGTCGGTCTCCGCCCCGTCATCGGTCACATAGACTTCGCCGTGCTGATAGGGAGACATCGTCCCCGGATCGACATTCAGATACGGATCGAACTTGCGAATCCGAACGGAATATCCGCGCGCCTGGAGCAATGCTGCCAGACTTGCTGCCATGAGGCCTTTGCCAAGCGACGAGACCACGCCGCCGGTAATAAAAATGAACCGCGCCATGGGAGAAAACGCCTAGCGTTGAATGGCCACCGTCGACAAGCGCCCGAATCTGCTTCGCGCGCAAAAAACCGACATGTCGTTCGAATGAAACGAAACTTATTGCTCGAGCGGAACTGCGCTGTTGCTCGCAGGCAGCGTGATGTTCGGTACCGGGGCAGCGCTGTTGCCATTGGCCGCCGCTGCGGCCACTGCCGCTGCCGATGGCGCTTCACCCAGCGTCGGCGCTGGTGCACCGGGCGCGCGAAGTGGTGCGGTCGGCTTGCGTGCGAGCGAAGCATCAACTGCCTGAGTCTGCCGTGACGCGGCCAGAAACGCGAGCAGGATGCTGAGCGAAATAAACGCTGTTGCGAGCACCGATGTCGACCGTGTCAGGAAATCGGCTGCACCGCGCGCCGACATCAATCCGCCGGGGCTGCCGCCCATCCCAAGCCCGCCGCCCTCAGACCGCTGCATCAGAATAACGCCCACGAGCGCAGCCGCGACAAGAGCGTGAACGACAAGAAGAAAGCTGAAAAACATAAGCGGGCTGAATTTTCCGAGATGAGTATCGTTGCGGGGCACATAGGGGAGCAAGGCCCCGCGATCAACCAGCCGCCGCCCACGTTGAGAACAAATCGTAACCGACGCGAAACCAGCACGTCATTCGGGCGTTCATACCGGACCAGCCACTTCACAAGCCGATTTTTCAACCATGTCCACCAACATCATGAACGCACCGACCCTGCCCACCAGCACTTCGTTTCGTGGGCTGTCCAATTGGATGGCAACGCTGATCGATTATGTTCGGTCCGGCGAGCCCGATCTGACCAACCGGCAAATGGCGCTTTTGCTGGTGGTTTATCTCCAATCCGGACCCCATACGGTGCGCGGACTGGCGGGCGGGCTGAAAGTTTCGAAGCCCGTCGTCACACGCGCCTTGAACAGGCTTGGCAGCCTCGGCTATCTCCGCCGCCAACGTGATGAAAGCGACAAGCGCAACATCTATGTCGTGCGCACCGCCGAAGGGGCAGAGTTTCTTGAACAATTCGAGCATTTCATCGGGACAGACTCAGCCCCACA
>CAZYOU010000095.1:0-10293 GCA_964649315.1 uncultured Stakelama sp.
GATCAGATCGGGATCGACCTGATCGGGATAGGGAAACGGCCCGATGCCGAGCATCCCGTTTTCGCTCTGCAGCGTCACGTCCATGCCTGCGGGGATGTGGTTGGCGACCAAGGTCGGGATGCCGATGCCCAGGTTCACATAGAAACCGTCCTGCAGTTCCTTCGCCGCGCGCGCGGCCATGTCGTCACGTGTCCAGGCCATTATGCCGACTCCCGTTCGCGCGTGGTGACAAATTCGATCTTCTTATCGTAGGGCGCGCCAAGGATCAGGCGGTTCACATAGATGCCCGCCAGATGCACCTGATCGGGATCAAGCGCGCCGACCGGCACGATCTCCTCGACTTCGGCGACGCAGACCTTGCCCGCGGTCGCCATCGGCTGGTTGAAGTTACGGGCGGTCTTGCGGAAAATCAGGTTGCCAGCCTCGTCCGCCTTCCAGCCCTTCACGATCGACAGATCGGCGACGATGCCGCGTTCGAGAATATAGTCCTGCCCGTCGAATGCCATCACCGGCTTGCCTTCGGCCACCAAAGTGCCGACGCCGGTTTTGGTGTAGAAGCCGGGAATGCCCGCGCCCCCTGCCCGGCAACGCTCGGCGAGCGTCCCCTGCGGGCAGAACTCCACCTCCAGCTCACCGCTCAGATACTGCCGCTCGAACTCCTTGTTCTCACCGACATAAGAGCTGATCATTTTCTTCACTTGCCGCGTGCGCAGCAGCTTGCCGAGCCCTTCCCCGTCGATCCCGGCATTGTTGCTGGCGATCGTCAGGTCCTTGGTGCCCGCATCGCGAATCGCATCGATCAGCCGTTCGGGAATGCCGCACAGACCAAAACCGCCCGCGCAGATCGTCATCCCGTCAAATAGCACGCCTTCCAGCGCGGCGGCGGCATTGGGATAGAGCTTGTTCATGGGGCGGCTCCGCAGTCGGGGTGGCATCGCACGCCGCTTAGTCCCGCACACAAGCGCGGGTCAACGATTACCCCGTGCCCAATCGCGCTCCAGTGACGCCTTCAGAACATTGGGTCAGTATTGCAGCCGCAGCCCCGGCCTTGCCCAGGGCATCGCGATCAACTGGCCAGTGCCGGACAGGGTGATGTATGCCGTCATCATGTCCGGCCCGCCCCAGCAGATGTTGGTCGTGAACGGATCGGGTAGCGCCACGAATTCGACCAGCGCACCCGCGGGGGAGATGACCGAGATTCCGCTCTCCCCGATCGTCGCGACGCAGATATTGCCGCATTCCTCAACGCCCAGCGAATCGAAGAATTTATATCCTGCCGGGCGATATAGCGGCAGGCCTGCCCCGCCCAGTCCGCCAGCCTGATCGACCTTGCCCGGTGCCGTCACGCGAAACGCCATCAGGCGGCAGGTATAGGTTTCGGCGGCATAGAGCATGTTGCCATCAGGCGAGAGGCCGATGCCGTTGGGGTTCTCGCTCGGGAAGACCACTTCCTCTAGATGCGATCCATCGGCCTTGGCGTAGAAGATACCGGTGACGTCGCGTTCACGCGGCCGGGTTTTGCCGTGGTCGGTGAACCAGAAGCCGCCGTGATCATCGAACACGATGTCGTTCGGCCCGCGCAGCACGCAGCCGAAATCGCCGTCCTTGTAGAGCACCTCCACCGTGCCGGTCTCGATGTCGATCCGTTCGATCCGCCCGCCCGAATAATCATCGGCCTGACCGTGCGGGATCAGCAGCCCATTCGGATGTTCGACATAGTTGAACCCGCCATTGTTACAGCAATAGAGCTTGCCGTCCGGCCCCATCGCCAGCCCGTTCGGTCCGCCGCCGGGGGTCGCCACGGTTTCCTTGCTGCCATCTGGACGCACCCGCGTGATCCGCCCCGCTTCGATTTCGACGAGGATCACACTGCCGTCGGGCATCGCCACCGGCCCTTCGGGAAAGCGCAATCCACTCGCCATCACGGTGAAGTCGGTCATGGCATCTCCCCTCGTATTGATCGTTTTCAGGCCCTATCTGCGCTTCAATGATCCTATCGCCAAGGAGAATTCCCGCATGTCCGCCAGCTATGACGCAGACCTCGCCTTGTTCGTGGATGGTGCTTGGAGCGCGGGCGAGGGACGCGAGACCCGCCCGGTCGTAAACCCCGCGACCGGCGATGCGATTGCCGAGGTGCCACTCGCCACCGCCGCCGATCTCGACGCCGCGCTCGCCGCCGCCGAGCGCGGATTCAAGACGTGGCGCGCGACGGAAGCGGGCGCGCGCGCCGCGATTCTCCACAAGGCCGCCGACCTGATCCGTGCGCGTGCCGACGCCATCGCGACGCTGCTCACGCGCGAACAGGGCAAACCAATTGCCGAAGCGCGCGGCGAAGTGATCGGCGCGGCGCAGATGTTCGACTGGTTCGCCGAAGAAGCGCTGCGCCATTATGGCCGCGTGCTGGTTCGCCCGACAGGACAGCGATCGATCGTCATTCAGCAACCGGTCGGCGTCGTCGTGGCGCTCAGCCCGTGGAACTTTCCGGTATATCTGATGGCGAAAAAGCTCGCCCCCGCGCTCGCCGCCGGGTGTGCGGTGATCTGCAAGCCGCCCGAAGAGACGCCCGGCTGCACCAGCGCGATCATGCATTGCCTGGAGGATGCGGGCCTGCCCAAGGGCGTCGCGCAGCTCGTGTTCGGTGTGCCCGACACCGTTAGCCGTCACCTGATCGCCTCGCCCGTCACTGCCAAGATCAGCTTTACGGGCTCGGTGCCGGTCGGGCAGCACCTGCTCCGGCTTTCGGCGGACGGCGTGAAGCGCACGACGATGGAACTGGGCGGCCATGCCCCCGTGCTGATCTTCGCCGATTGCGATCTGGAGAAGACGCTCGACATGGTCGTGCCGCAGAAATTCCGGAACGCAGGCCAGGTCTGTGTCTCCCCCACCCGCTTCTATGTCGAGGAGGCCATCTATGCGGATTTCCTCGCCGGGTTCGCGGCGCGGACGGCGCAGGTGCCGGTCGGCAACGGCCTCGATCCCGCCAACCGCATGGGCCCGCTCGCCAATGCTCGCCGCCCCGATGCGATTGAGAAACTGGTCGACGATGCCAAAGCCAAGGGCGCACGGACGATGGCGGGTGGAGAACGTTTTGGAGACGGCGGCTTCTTTTTCCGCCCAACTCTTCTGGCCGATGTGCCGAACGAGGCCGACATTATGTCGAACGAACCCTTTGGCCCGGTGGCTGTCAGCCGGTCGTTCAAGGATTTCGACGATGCGATCGAACAGGCCAATCGCCTGCCTTACGGCCTTGCCGCCTTCGCCTTCACCGAAAATGGCCGCCGCGCCAACCTGCTCGGTGATGCGATCGAGGCAGGCATGGTCGGCATCAACAGCTTCGCCATCGGCGGGGTGGATTCCCCGTTCGGCGGGGTGAAGCTATCGGGCTTTGGCAGCGAAGGTGGCCGCGAGGGATTTGAAGGGTACACCGTGACCAAGGCGATCCATCAGGCGTAGCGCATCACCGCCACCCCCGCTAAACCCCCGCCCATGAGCACGAAACGCACCGGCGGCCGCATTCTTGTCGACAATCTGATCGCGCAGGGGTGCGACCGTATTTTTCAGGTTCCGGGCGAAAGCTTCCTTGCGGTGCTCGATGCGCTCCACGACACGCCGGAAATCGATGTGGTGACCTGTCGACAGGAAGGCGGGGCGGCGTTCATGGCCTGTGCGGACGGCGCGCTGACGCAGCGCCCCGGCATCTGCTTCGTCACGCGCGGTCCGGGCGCGACCAATGCCAGCATCGGCGTGCATGTCGCGATGCAGGATAGCCAACCGATGATCCTGTTCATCGGCGATGTCGATCGCGGGATGCGCGACCGCGAGGGATTTCAGGAAGTCGATCTGGTCGCGATGTTTATCCCGCTGGCGAAGCTCGCGCTGCGGATCGACGACGCGCGCCGCATCCCGGAATATGTGGCGCGGGCGTATAATGTTGCGATCAGCGGGCGACCGGGGCCGGTGGTGATTGCGCTGCCCGAGGACATGCTGAGGGACGAGGTGGAGGCGGTGGATCGGCCGCGAGTGGAGCGAAAGGTACAGGGGGTCGCCGATGCCGCTGTCGAGCAGGTTGAAGACTTCGTCGCACGGGCAAAGCGACCGGTCGCCATTGTCGGCGGCGCGGGTTGGGCGAGGGATGTTGGCGAGGCATTTGCTGCATGGGCAGAACGGGGCGGTGTGCCAGTCGCCGCCGCCTTTCGGCGTCAGGATGCGATCACCAATGATCGCCCGGCTTGGGCTGGCAACTTGGGCTATGGCCCTAATCCCAAGCTCGTCGCGCGCATCAAAGCCGCTGACTTGGTGCTGGTCGTCGGGGCACGTCTGGGAGAGGCGACGACCGACGGTTATGTGCTGCTGGCCCCCGATCACCCCGACCAAACGCTGATCCACGTACATCCCGATCCCGATGAGCTGAATCGCGTCTATCAGGCCGACCTCGCCATTTGCGCCGGCATGCGTGAATTTGCCGGGACAATGTTGCGCCGGACCAGCTTTGTAGAACCCGGCCCTGCCGCCGCCGAAGCCCATGCTGAATGGCTCGAATGGTCCACCCCGAAGCCCCGCGAGGGCGTCTCCCTCGACCTCGGTATGTGCGTCGCCGCGATGCGGGAGCGACTTCACCCCGAAGCGACGATCATCTGTAACGGCGCGGGGAATTTCTCCGGCTGGTGGCACCGTTACTGGCATTATGGCAGCCCCGGCACCCAACTCGCCCCCACCGCCGGCGCGATGGGCTATGGCGTGCCCGCCGCCGTCGCTGGCGCTTTGCGCTGCCCTGATAAAACCGTGGTGGCGGTCGCAGGCGACGGGGATTTCCTGATGAACGGGCAGGAACTCGCCACCGCGATCCAGCACGGCGCCAACATGATCGTCATCGTCGTCGACAATAGCGGCTATGGGACGATCCGTATGCATCAGGAGCGCGAATACCCCGAGCGGTTGAGCGGCACGACGCTCCACAATCCCGATTTCGCGATGCTCGCAAAGGCGTACGGGGCCTGGTCCGAAACAGTAACGGTAACGGCCGAATTCGCGCCTGCGCTGGACCGCGCGCTGTCGCAAAGCGGCGTCCGTTTGCTTCACCTGAAAACGGATATTGAAGTCATCACCAATAGCAGCACGATCAGCGCCATCAGAAATCGCTGACAAACAAAACGGGCCGCTCCAACTGAATGGAACGGCCCGCAATCATAACGCAACAAGGATGATCAGATATCGTCGCCAAGCGCACCCTTGACCTTGCCGACAGTCTGTTGGGCCTTGCCCTTCAGTTCCTGCACCTTGCCGTCGGCCTGCGTCTCGGGATCATTGCTGTTCTGCTTGATCTTGCCGATCGCTTCGTTGACATTGCCTTTGATCTTGTCGGTGAGTTCACCCATGATAAAGCTCCTTTGCGCGCCGGTCAGCCGGACAATCCGGGTTCGGGACGTCTGTATTGGAGAACGGTCAACTGGCTCGGGGGTTCCCCGGTTGAATCCGAAAATGACGTTAAACGCTTGATAACAAGGACGAAGACTTGTCTGATTTGATTGCCGCATTTTACGAACGCAACAGCAGCAAGTTTGACAGCGATCGCCGCAAATCATTCACTGAGCGCGCCTGGCTCGATCGCTTCATTCAGCCCCTTCCCAAGGGCGGGCGCATCCTTGATCTGGGTTGTGGGGCTGGGGAACCGGTGTCGCGGCACCTGATCGATAAAGGCTTTATGATCTCCGGCGTTGATATTTCCCCCAAGATGGTCGGGCTCTGCCGCACACGGTTTCCCCGTCACCGCTGGATCAACGCCGATATGCGCCGCGTGGCGATGGACGGTTTTTATGACGGCGTATTGGCTTGGGACAGCCTGTACCACCTGCGCGGGGAGGAACAGGCGGCAATGATGGAGCGGATTGGTGCCTGGCTGACGCCTGAAGGGCGCGCGTTGTTCAACACGACACCCGCGAAAAGCGTGTCGTCAGCGACCAGCGGTATCGATGCGCTGTATCAAGAGGCGCTGGCGCCGCATGAGTATCGCGAGGCCTTTGTCCGGGCCGAGTTGGTGGAAATCGACCACCGCCACGAGGACCCAGCCTGTGGTGGCCGCACAATCTGGTTTGTGCGCAAACGCTGACGTTCGCGTCAGTTCATCAGGGCGCCACGCGCTTGAGAAACGCCTCGACAGCGGGCCAATTATCCTCAGCACCGGCCGGGTTGCGCGCGGCGATCAACGTCGATGATCCGTGGACTCCGGCGATTGCAGGCACCGCCAGAACGTTGCCGGTGCCTGGCACCGCTGTGAAGATCGCCCTAGCGGCCGCAATTTCCCCCGCGTCTTTCGCCGATGTAACGAACACGGGCAACGCCAGTTTTCCAGCATTCTGGCGAACAAGATCGGGCTGACCGAGATACTCGCCCGGCGAGAATGACAGCAGTGCCGTTACCGCACCGGGATTTTCGGCGGCGACAAGAAAAACCAGCGCCGAGGAATAGCTGCTGCCCCACAGGATGATGGGCTTGCCTTGTGGCCTTGCCCATTCAAGGGCTGCCTGCAGATCGGCCTTGGCATCGAGATAGCTCGGCTGGCCGCCAACAGCGCGCGCCGTTTCGTTGACGCCGAACAGGTCACCGCCCGATCGCTGATCGATCGCGAGTGCGGTATAGCCGAGCGTGTTTAGACGCGGTGCGATGGTCGCATATTCGCCCTTGCCCGACCCCGCCTGGTGAAACAGCAGGATGATCGCCTTTGGATTTGGCGCCGCATAGAGAGCGCCGTGGAGCGCCACCCCGTCAGCGGCCTTGATAACCAAGGGTGTTGCAGTGCTGTTGATCGGGCCTGTGGTCGCCTGGGTAGGCGCGCTTACCGGCTTGTCGCCGGCGGGCAGTGACTGACTGCACCCGGCGAGCCCGGCCAGCACCGCAAATCCCGTTACCATCAGCCGCATCGCCATCCTCCACAAAAAAGTGCCGGGGCGTCGCCACCCCGGCACCCTTTATCATCCAATCCGGTCGTGACCGGTCCGGTCACATCAGCAATTTGGCATACCGCAATCGATACCCATTACCGCACAGGCGGCCGAGCAGGCGGCGCTGCAAGCGGCCGAGAATGCCGAAGGCGCGGCGGCATAGGTTGCGGTACCGGTGAGAGCGAGGCCGACAACGGCGATTTTGACAAAACGAAACATGTGTATTCTCCGATAGATAGGATTGCGACTACTGCCGCGATTGAATTCTGGCTTCGAAATGGGATCAGACGCGCGGTGGGGGTAATGCCGGTGGCACGACCAACCCGGTTTGCGTCAATAGATTGGCCGGTTTGAAACCGGTCATGCTGATCAGTGGAACGGGAACGACGGGCGCGACAACGGGCACCACGGCGCAACACCCAGCGCATGCCATGTTCTGACCCTGATCGCAGGGCGGCTGCTGATCACGTGGTGCCGTCGACGGATGATGCGCCATCGCCGTGATCGGCATTGATGCCATGCCGATCATCGCGGCACGCTCAGCGCGCGCTGATACCGTGCTCATCACGGCAAAGGCGATGATCGCAAGCAGGGCAATGATGCGGTTCATACAGGTGTTTCGTATCTTCGACAGGGAAGGTTACAGAGTCAAATCAATCCGGCAAGCGGGCTGGACGGATCAGCATAACGGCGCAACCCCATCCGGCCCGCGAGATAGGCGAGCCGGCCCGCCTCCACCGCGTGCTTCATCGCGGCGGCCATCATGATCGGATCCTTGGCTTCGGCGATCGCCGTGTTCATCAGCACGCCGTCACAGCCCAATTCCATCGCGACGGCAGCGTCGGACGCGGTACCGACGCCTGCATCGACCAGCACCGGCACGCTAGCCCCCTCAACAATCAGCCGGATCGTGACTCGGTTCTGGATGCCGAGCCCCGACCCGATCGGCGCACCGAGCGGCATGATCGCCACCGCACCGGCATCTTCCAGTCGCTTCGCGGCGATCGGATCATCGACGCAATAGACCATCGGCAGAAAGCCCTCTTTGGCCAGAATCTCGGTGGCGCGCAGCGTTTCGACCATGTCGGGGTAAAGCGTTTTCGCCTCGCCCAGCACCTCCAGCTTCACCAGATCCCAGCCGCCCGCCTCGCGCGCCAGCCGGAGCGTGCGGACCGCGTCGTCGCCGGTAAAGCACCCCGCCGTGTTGGGCAGATAGGTGAATTTCTTCGGGTCGATGAAATCCGTCAGCATCGGTGCCTTGGGATCGGACACGTTTACCCGCCGCACCGCGACGGTGACGATCTCTGCGCCCGAAGCCTCCAGCGCAGCCGCGTTCTGCGCAAAATCCTTGTATTTGCCGGTGCCGACAATCAGCCGCGACCGAAACGTCCGTCCGGCAACCGTCCAGCTATCTCCGCCAAGATTGGGCTGCTGATCGCCGCCACCGACGAAGTGGACGATCTCCAGCGCGTCGCCTGCCTCGACAAACACGCTGCCAAGCGTTGATCGGGGCACGATCTCCAGATTGCGCTCGACCGCGACCTTTTCGGGCGCGAGGCCTAGTTGTTCTGCAAGCGCGGCTAAGCTGAGCCCGGCAGCAACGCGGCGCGGCTCGCCATTGATGTGGACCAAAACCATGTTGTCGTTGTGCATGGGTGGCAGATATGGGGTACGCAGCCTGATCGCAACCGAAAGCCATCGCTTTGACCGATACGATTTTCGTCCTGAACGGCCCGAACCTCAATCTGCTCGGCGTGCGCGAGCCGGATATCTACGGGCATGACACGCTCGACGACATTGCCGGCATGCTCGAAGACCGCGCCCGCGACCTCGATCTGACCATCGATATGCGCCAGTCGAACCATGAGGGGCATCTGATCGACTGGCTGCACGAAGCACAGGCGATGGGGGCCAAGGCGGTGATCCTGAACCCCGCCGGCTATGGCCACACGTCAATCGCGCTCCACGATGCGATCAAGGCGATCACCACCCCGGTGATCGAAGTGCATCTGTCAAACCCGCATGCGCGCGAGGAATTCCGTCACACCAGCATGGTCGGGCAAGCGGCGCGCGGGACGATTGCCGGATTTGGCGCGACTTCGTATCTGCTGGCGCTTGAAGCCGCGGCGCGGTTCTGACAGGACGTTACGTTAAACAGGGAAAAAGGGACAAGCATGTCGGATAAAACGGGGGCTGACGAAGGACCGATGCGGATCGATGTGGCGATGGTACGCCAGTTGGCCGAACTGCTTGATGATACACAATTGACTGAAATTGAGGTGGAGGATGGCCCCCGCCGGGTGCGCGTCGCGCGGACCGTGACGGTCGCAGCTGCCGCACCTGCACCGGTGTACGCACCCGCGCCGCCGCCAGCGCCAGGTGTCCCCGCCGCCGCTGCGCCTACCGAAGCACCGGTCGCCAGCGCCGCCAATGCGGTCAAATCGCCGATGGTCGGTACGGTCTACCTTTCCGCAGAACCCGGCGCGAAGCCATTCGTCACCGTGGGTGACAAGGTTGCCGCGGGTGACACGCTCGTCATCATCGAGGCGATGAAGGTGATGAACCCGATCCTGGCGACCACGGGCGGCACCGTGAAGGCGATGCTGGTCGAAAATGGCCAACCGGTCGAATTCGACCAGCCACTGGTCGTCGTCGAATAACATGGCCCAAATCAAGAAGCTGCTGATCGCCAACCGCGGCGAAATTGCGCTCCGCATCCACCGCGCCTGCCATGAAATGGGGATCGAGACAGTCGCGGTGCATTCGACCGCCGATGCCGATGCGATGCACGTGCGCCTCGCCGATCAGGCGATCTGCATCGGGCCGCCAGCCGCGACCGAGAGCTATCTCAACATCCCGAACATCATCTCCGCCGCCGAGATATCGGGCGCCGACGCGATCCACCCCGGTTATGGCTTTCTGAGCGAGAACGCCAAGTTCGCCGAAATCGTCGAGGCGCACGACATCATTTTTGTCGGCCCGAAGCCCGAACATATCCGCACAATGGGCGACAAGGTCGAGGCCAAGCGCACGGCGGGCGCGCTTGGGCTGCCGCTCGTCCCCGGTTCGGACGGCGCGATCAGCGAGATCGCCGAAGCCAAGACCATTGCCGAACGTGTTGGCTATCCGGTGATCATCAAGGCAGCATCGGGCGGCGGTGGCCGCGGGATGAAGGTGGTCAACAACGCCGCCGATCTGGAAACGCAGATGCAGCAGGCCGGTACCGAGGCCAAGGCTGCCTTCGGCGACGCGACCGTCTATCTCGAAAAATATCTCGGCAATCCGCGCCACATCGAATTCCAGGTGTTCGGCGATGGCAATGGCAATGCGATCCATCTGGGCGAGCGCGATTGCT
>CAZYOU010000096.1:0-10210 GCA_964649315.1 uncultured Stakelama sp.
GGTTGGCATCAGCTTCTTCGTCAGCGTGAACGTGCTGTCATGCTTGGGATCGCAACCGATCTGCAGCACGCGCTTGCCGAGCAGCGAGAGCGCGGCGGACAGGTTCGACGAGGTCGTCGATTTGCCGATGCCGCCCTTGCCGTAAATGGCAAAGACCTTGGCATTGCCGATGCGGTCGGCGGGATCCATGCGAACCTGGACGGAGCCTTCGCCGTCAGCGCCGCGTACGGGTGGGTCGAGAAGAGCCATGTATTTGTTTCCTTAAGCCGCGACAGCCACGACACCCTCGAGGCGATCCTCGAGTTCGTCACTGGCGGCGTGGAGTGCTGCAAGAGTAGCTTCGTCGGGTGACCAGTATTTGCGTTCGACCGCCTCGATCAGGCGGTTGGCTACGCGGGCAGAGGCGCGCGGGTTCAGCGCGGCAATCCGCTCGCGCATTTCGGCATCGAGCACATAGGTTTCGCTGATCCGCTGATAGACCCAGGGATCGACTTCGCCGGTGGTGGCGGACCAGCCCATCGTCGTGGTGACATGCCCCTCGATCGTGCGGACGCCTTCATAGCCATGCTTCAGCAAGCCTTCGGTCCAGACCGGGTTGAGGATGCGGGTGCGGGTTTCGAGCGCGACCTGTTCCTGCAAGCTGCGGACCTTGCCCGATCCCTGCGTTTGATCGCCGATATAAACCGGCGCGGTCGCACCGCCCTTGGCGCGCGTCACGGCCCTGCTGATGCCGCCCAGCGTATCGACATATTGATCGATCGTGGTGATGCCGAGCTCGACGCTTTCAAGGTTCTGATAGGCGCAATCGACCGTCTTGAGCGCGGAGGCGAGGATCGCTGCCTGACGAACGGGCACGCCCTTCACGCCGTAAGCAAATCCCTTTTGCCGCTCGAAACTGTCGGCGAGTTCATTGGGGTCGCTCCAGGCGCCATCGTCGATCATCAGATTGACGTTGGCACCATATGCGCCCTCGGCATTCGAAAAGACGCGGAGTGCAGCGGTTTCGAGGTCGCAGCCATGCTCGGCCTGATGCGACAGCGCGTGGCGGCGCACGAAGTTCATGTCCTCGGGCTCGTCGGCTTGCGCGGCGAGCAATGCGGCTTCGGCCATCATCCGCGTCTGGAGCGGCAGGAGATCGCGGAACACGCCGGAGAGGGTGACGATCACGTCGATGCGCGGGCGGCCGAGTTCTTCGAGCGGGATCAGTTCGGCCCCGGCAAGGCGGCTATAGCTATCGAAGCGCGGCCGCGCGCCAATCAGCGCCAGCACCTGAGCGATCTGCGCGCCCTCGCTCTTTAAGTTATCCGTACCCCACAGCACCATCGCGACGGTTTCGGGCAGGTGACCCGAGTCAGCGACACTGCGATCGATCAGGCGTTGTGCCTGTTCGGCACCATCCTTCACCGCGAAGGCGGAGGGCAGGCGGAAGGGATCGAAGCCGTGGATGTTGCGGCCAGTCGGCAGGATTTCCGGGTTGCGCAGGATGTCACCACCCGAGACCGGATGGATATACGTGCCGTTCAGCGCCGCGACCAAGCCATCGAGCTCGTGATTGGTCGCCAGCGCCTTGTCGAGCGCAGCCATGTCCTTGAGCAGCGGCGTGTCGAGCTTCAGCTTGCCATCCACCAGTGCCTCGACCGTGTCGCGCGCGAGTGGCTGATCGCGCCCTTCGGCAGAGGCAAGGATCATGTCGATCCGTTCCTCACGCGTCGCGGCGAGCCCCGCAACGTGCAGCCCTTGCGGGATCAGTTCACGCTCGATTTCATAAAGCTTTGCGGCGAGCGCGCTGACGTTGCTGCCGTCGAGATCGAGTGCCTCGGCCTGAACGGCGATCATTTCGCCAAGCGGGCCTGCCTGATCGTCGCCTGGCTCCATGCTGCGCCAGCGATCGACCGATGCTTTCAGGTCGGCCAGACCCTTGTAAACGCCCGAATTGGTGAGGGCAGGGGTCAGGTAGCTGACCAGTGTCGCACCCGACCGACGCTTGGCGAGCACGCCCTCGGACGGGTTGTTGGCGGCATAAAGATAGATGTTCGGCATCTCGCCGATAAGGCGATCGGGCCAGCAATCGGCGCTCAGGCCGGTCTGCTTGCCGGGCATGAATTCCAGGCTGCCGTGGGTGCCGAAATGCAGCACTGCATGCGCTTTGAAATCCTCACGCAGCCAGCGGTAGAAGGCAGCGAAGGCGTGGGTCGGGGCGAAGCGGCCTTCGAACAACAGCCGCATCGGATCGCCTTCGATGCCAAGCGCGGGCTGGATGCCGATGAACACATTGCCGAACTGCGCGCCGAGGATCTGCACCGACGTGCCGTCCGACTGGAGCTTGCCCGGGGCTGGGCCCCAGCTTGCTTCGATCTCGTTGAGCCAGGTTTCGCGGGCGACAATGGTGTCCGCGCTGACCTTGGCGTGGACGTTCGCTTCGGTGCCATAGCGCGACGCATTGCCGCCCAGGATCGCCTCGCGAAGATCATCGACCGTGGCAGGAATTTCGACGTCATAGCCTTCAAGTCGAAGCCGGGTGAGCGTGGCGTGGAGCGATTCGAAAACCGCCAGGAACTGCGCGGTGCCAGCAGCACCGGCATTGGGCGGGAAGTTGAACAGCACGATCGCCACGCGGCGTTCCGCTTCGCTCGCGCGGCGCAGTTCGATCATTTTCAGCACACGGCCCGCCAGCGCCTCGGCGCGCTCGCCGCAGCTTTCCATCTGGCGGACAGCGCCGGTGGCGGGGAATGTGCACCCGCGCTGGCAGCCGGTGCAGGCGCTGCCGCTACCGTCCGAACGACCGCCGAACACCATCGGCTGGGTGCCGCCGTCCAGCTCCGGGATCGCGATCATCATCGTCGATTCGAGCGGCAACAGGCCTTGGCGGTTCGCGCCCCAGGCCTGCAGCGTCTGGAACTCAACTGGGTGAGCCGCGATATAGGGACGATCGAGCTTGGTCAGGATCGCCTCTGCAGCCGCCGTATCGTTATAGGCGGGGCCACCCACCAGGCTGAACCCGGTCAGGTTGACCACCGCATCGACGGTCGATTTTCCGTCCTTCATGAACAGGTTTTCGATCGCGGGGCGACCATCAAGACCGCCTGCGAAAGCTGGGATCACATCAAGTCCGCGCGCTTCCATCGCCGCGATTACGCCGTCGTAATGCGCGGCATCCTTGGCGAGCACGTAGGAGCGCAGCATTAGCAGCCCGACAGTGCCCTTGGTGCCGCTCCGACGGGGCAGGGCGCTGATCGACTCGGCCATGCGTTGCGGGATCGCAGGGTGATAGACGCCGACTTCGGGGTATTCGCGCGGGGGCGCTGCCTTCATCGTGCCGCGCAGCCCTTGGCGCGGGCCGCTGGCGTAGCGATCGATCAACGCACGGATCAGGTCGACGATATTGTCGTCGCTGCCCGCCAGCCAATATTGCAGCGTCAGGAAATAGGCGCGCACATCCTGCGCGGTGCCGGGCACGAACTTCAGTAGCTTGGGCAGGCGGCGCAAGATCGCCATCTGGCCAGCACCCGAGCTTGCGCCGGCCTTGTTGGTGCCGCGCAGCTTCTTGATCAGCGCGAGCATCCCCGTCGCGGGCTTGTCCATCCGGTAATCACCCATCCGGGTGAGCTTGACGATATCGCCTGCGGACATCAGCCCGACGATCGCATCACAGCTCTCACGGCGTTCGGCCAGCTGCGGCAGTACGGCGCGGATGTGATCTTCAAGGAACAGCATCGTGCACAGGATGATGTCACCGCGCAGAATGTCGGCCCGGGCGGCTCCCAACGTATCGGGCTTTTCTTCCCAATCAGCGGCGGCGTGAAAGCCAATCGATACGCCTGAGCCCGCTTGGTCGAATTGTTGTTGTGCGCGTTGGAATGCCCCCGAAAGATGGTTGTCGAGCGTGATGACGACCACACGAACCGGTGTAACGGCCGGGGAAACATTAGCGCGCATAACGGGCCTTTGCGTCATAGAGCGTGTCGAGGGTGATGGTGGCCAGGCCTTGCTCAGTGGCATAGCGCTCGGTGTTGCGGCGCGCCTTGCCGCGAACAAAAAACGGGATTTTCATCAGCTCTTTTTCGGCTTCGGCAGTCCAGCCACCGGCGGCCATCACTTCCGGTTCAAGGACAGGGGCCCAGCCCGCCGTTGTCCCGGTCGTTGTCGGAACGGTCGGTTCGTCAGGCCCGGATACGTCACCGGGGGTTGGTGCCTGGTCGTTGGTGTGAGGCGCGGACGAACCGTGACCGAGATGGCTGGCACCGGCACTGTCCGAGAATTCGAAATCGTCACGGAACATCGTCAACAGATGTTCTTCAAGGCCCATCACCAGCGGATGGACCCAGGTATCGAACAGCACGTTCGCGCCTTCGAAACCCATTTGCGGTGAATAGCGCGCCGGGAAATCCTGGACATGGACGGGCGCCGAGATGACCGCGCATGGAATGCGCAACCGCTTGGCGATATGCCGTTCCATCTGCGTGCCGAGCACCAGTTCGGGTTGAAGCGCCGCGATTGCGTCTTCGACTTCCAGATAATCGTCGGAGATCAGCGGCTCGATGCCATAGAGCTTTGCCGCCTCGCGCAGTTCGCGGGCGAATTCGCGATTATAGCAGCCCAGACCAACCACCTCGAAGCCCAGTTCGTCGCGGGCCACCCGGGCAGCCGCAATCGCGTGGGTCGCATCGCCGAAGATGAAGACGCGCTTGGCGGTAAGATAGGTCGAATCGACCGAGCGACTCCACCAGGGCATGTTCGATTTGTCGAGCGCCAGCGAAGGATCAACACCAGCCAGCGCGGCGACTTCGTTCACGAAATCGCGCGTTGCACCATAGCCGATCGGGATCGTGCGGACGGTCTTTTGCCCGAATGTCTTTTCCAGCCAGCGGCAGGTCGTGTCGCCGATTTCAGGGTAAAGCAGGATGTTGAAATCAGCTGCACCGATCCGCTTGATGTCGGCAGGGCTCGCGCCGAGTGGGGCGGTGAGGTGGATGTCGATACCCATCGACTCGAGCAGGCGGGTAATCTCGATAATGTCGTCGCGGTGGCGAAAACCAAGCGCGGTCGGCCCGATCAGGTTGACGCGGGGGCGACGACCTTCGCGCGGGGCCGGCTTCGCGTCCTTGTCAGCGATCGCGCGGACCAGCTGGTAAAATGTCTCAGACGCGCCCCAATTTTCTTTGCGCTGATAGCTGGGCAGTTCGAGTGCCACGACCGGAATCGGCAGGCGCATCGCTTCGGCAAGGCCGGCGGGATCGTCCTGGATCAGCTCGGCAGTGCATGACGCACCGACCAGCATCGCCTGGGGCTGATAGCGCGCATAGGCATCACGCGCGGCGGACTGGAACAGCTCGGCAGTATCGGTGCCCAGATCGCGTGCTTGAAAGGTGGTGTAGGTGACAGGTGGCCGCTTGTTGCGGCGCTCGATCATCGTGAACAGCAGGTCGGCATAGGTATCGCCCTGCGGTGCGTGCAGCACATAATGCACGCCCTCCATCGCGGTTGCGATCCGCATGGCGCCGACATGGGGCGGTCCTTCATAGGTCCAGACGGTCAGCTGCATCGCGTCAAACCTTCAGCACGTCGCGCCGCCGCAAGGGCCGCGCAAAGAGTTCAGCCAGGTCGCCCGCCTGGTCGAAGCCATGGATCGGCGAGAAGACCAGTTCGATTGCCCATTTCGTCGTCAGCCCTTCGGCCTCAAGCGGGTTCGCAAGGCCAAGGCCGCAGACGGTGATATCGGGGCGTGCTGCGCGGACCCGGTCGAGCTGCTTGTCGACATCCTGACCTTCGCTGATCTGCGTGGTGGCGGGCAGCAGGGCGAGATCCTGCGCCAGGTGACGACGATGGAGATAGGGGGTGCCAACCTCGATCGGGACCATGCCGAGTTCCTGCGACAGGAAGCGCGCGAGTGGTACCTCGAGCTGCGAATCGGGCATGAAGAAGATCGTCTTGCCGCTCAGCTGCGTCCGGCAATGCTCGATCGCGCGAACGGCGCGCGCCTTGCCGGGGGCAATGACGCGCTGGAATTCGGCTTCGTCGACGTCGAACGCCATGGCCGCGGCATGTAGCCAGTTGGCAGTGCCTTCCGCGCCGAACGGGAACATTGCATCGAGCCGCACCGCACCGCGATCTTCAAGCGACCGGGCAGTTTCACCGAGGAAAGGTTGGGCGAGCAGGAAGCGAGTATTGGGGCCGACAGGCGGCAGATTGACTGACTGGCGCGCAGGAAGCGAGCGTACCGTCTGGATGCCCAGCTCCTTGAAGATACGCAGAAACTGATCCTCGACAACGTCAGGCAGCGCGCCGACGATCATCAGCTCCTGCGGCGCATCGGCGGGCAGAGCTGGGAGTTCGGGCACCAGCGCGGCGAGGCAGGCATCCTCGCCCTCGGTAAAGGTCGTCTCGATCCCGCTGCCCGAATAATTGAGGATGCGGACGTTGGGCGCATGCTTGCCCTGCAGCCGTTGCGCAGCCCGCGACAGATCGAGCTTGATAACCTCCGAGGGGCACGAGCCGACCAGAAACAGCATCTTGATATCGGGGCGACGGGTCAGCAGCCGGTCAACGACTCGGTCGAGTTCCTCATTGCAATCAGCCATGCCGGCCAGATCGCGCTCTTCGATGATCGCGGTGCCGAAGCGTGGCTCCGCAAACACCATCACACCCGCTGCCGACTGGAGCAGGTGGGCACAGGTGCGGCTGCCAACAACCAGGAAAAACGCATCCTGCACCTTGCGATGCAGCCAGATGATGCCTGTCAGCCCGCAAAAGACTTCACGCTGACCCCGCTCCCGCAACACGGGCGCGCAATCAGCCCCATTGGCCGCTGGCGCGCCAAGATCTGCGGGGAGGGTGACGGCAACCGTCATGCTGGTACCGCCTGCATCGAGATATTGGCGTTGGCGTCATCCCGCGCCGACTGCAATCGCGCCGCGCGCAGCTTCAAAATGAACTGGCCGGCGTTGATGACGTAGGTTGCATAGGCAGCCAGCGCGACGATCATCCGGTCCCGCTCGCTGCCATAATCGCCGATCAACATGATGAGATAGGCGGTGTGCAGCGCGAGCACGAGAAAGCTGAACACGTCTTCCCAGAAAAAAGCGTCGGCAAACAGCCACTTGTCGTAAACGACTTTTTCCCAGATCGAGCCGGTGATCATGATCGTATAGAGCGCGATCGTCTTCACCACGATCGATACGGTAGCGGCGAATGCGCCTTCGCCGGTCTGCAGATACCGAATCACCAAAAACAGGCTGATCAGGAAAATCAGGAACTGGACGGGGGCGAGGATGCCCTGAACCAGCGTCCACTTGCTGTTATCGCGGCGGATGCGTTGCTCGGGTGTGTAGAGCGGTGCCGGAGGGCTCGGCCGTAAAGACTGCCTAAACTGATCGTACTGGGGCGTACTCACCCGCATCGCTCCCCGCTTATGGCCATCTGTCTCATTGCGACCAGACTAAGGCAGGCGCTGTCAAAGTGTCAACCTAAACTGACGTCCAAAAATTTTGACATATGGTGCGCTGCGGCACAATTGGGATATTGTCATGTCTGGTTATTCGGCTTAGCCTTCGTGATCGTCGGCAGAGTTAAAGATAGCCTGCCAGCATGATTATGCGCGACGCGTCTTGAAGTGGTGGGGAGCGCCGAGGAATGGCTTCATTGCTGGAATTTGGGGCCCAGATCGCCTCAGCCTATCGGAAAAAATCGCCTGTCCGCGACTCCGAAACCAGTGATGCGTCGCCACCTCTTCCCGCTGTCCCCAACATCGACGATCAGTCGCTTTCAAACCTGGTCGAACGCGAAATCATCCCCCGGCTCGTTGCTTCCCATCCGCTTGCCGGAAAACATGGCGGCAATCGTGGATCGGGCGAAATTACGGCAGAAGAGATTGACGAGTTCGCCCCATTGTCACTGCAAGTAGAGGCCGATCATCTCCTCGATTATGTCGAAGGTATCCTGAATCGGGGCGTCGGCATCGATACCGTGATGGTCGATCTGCTGGCGCCCGCAGCGCGTCGGCTCGGTGAATATTGGGAAGAGGATCGCTGCGACTTCGTCGATGTGACGATGGGGCTGTGGCGGTTGCAGGAAATCGTCCACGAACTCGGCGCGCGGCTACCCGTCGAACGTCGCGTCGGCCCGGGCAAGCGTGCGCTGTTTGCGTCGATGCCCGGCGATCAGCACAGCTTTGGTACGATCGTGGTCGAAGAATTGTTCAGCCGCGAAGGCTGGCTGACAGATCGGATGAGCGAGGCGTCAACGCCCGATCTTCTTGAGCGCGTTGCCGGCGAGTGGTTCGATCTGAACGGATTGACCATCAGCTGCGACTACCATATTGCGCCGCTCGGGTCGGTTATCGTTGCGTTGCGAAACGTTTCTAGAAACCCCAATCTTTGCGTTATGGTTGGTGGTCGGATTTTCGTTGAGGATCCTGATCTTGCCGCGAATGTCGGTGCCGATGGCACGGCGTCGGATGCAAAGATCGCGGTGAAAACGGCACTGGCATTGGTTGAAGCGATCGGCAGCAAACCGGCTGTCTGATTTCGCCTATGGTTTACTCGGGGCCCAAGGGAGTGCGGCGGCTCGCCGATGAACAAGCATCACGCCCCTCTCCGATCGCGGCCTTTTGCGGCTCCCGATCAGCTTCCGGGTGCGTTATCCCCGTCCGTAACCGCTGCATTGCTGGGATCGGTGGGTGACATTGCCTTTGTCCTTGACGCCAACGGTGTGGTTCTCGACGTAGCCATCGCCGAGGCGGAACTGATCAGCAGCGGCCTTGCCGACACGATCGGCAAGCCCTGGATTGACACCACGACCCCTGACAGCCGCAACAAAGTGCAGGATATGCTCGCCGATGCGGTAACGAATTCGCCCGCACGATGGCGGCAGATCAACCATGTCGGGCTCGAGGGCGATCTGCCGATCCGCTATTTGACAGTGAACATGGGCAAAGCCGGTCAGATTATCGCGATCGGTCGGGATATGCGCAGTGCCGCTGTGATGCAGCAGCGACTGCTACAGACGCAGCAATCGCTCGAGCGTGATTATGTGCGGCTCCGCCAGGCAGAGGCACGCTATCGCCTATTGTTCGATTTGGCGGCCGAACCAGTGCTGATCGTCGACGCGACCACCCGGCGTATTCGCGAAGCGAACCCGGCGGCGCACAAATTGTTCGGTAGCAAGGAAGGCGCGCTGAGCGACCAGCTTGTCAGCGGTCTCGTCGATCCCAAGGACCGCGAGTCCTTTATCGCGCATCTTGGCGGAGCCGAGGCATCGGATGATGTTCAGCCGGTGATGCTGCGATTGAAGAACCAGCCGATCGATGCGACATTTTCTGCGCGACTGTTCCGTCAGGCGCGAACGTCGCTGCTGCTGGTCCGCATTGCCGCTGTCGAAGCACCGGCCGAGGGCCATCAGCATGACGCGAAGCTATTCGATGTGATCGAGCGTATGCCCGATGCGTTCGTGCTGGTCGATGCGACCATGGGCGTGCTGACGGGTAATGCGGCATTCGTCGAACTGACCGAGATGGCATCGATCGATCGGCTGCGTGGCTTAAAATTGGGCGACTGGCTGGGCCGCCCCGGAATCGACCTCGACCTTGTTCTGGGCCAGCTTCGTGAACATGGATCGGTGCGTAATGTATCGCTGATCTTCCGGGGCAGCGCCGGCACGCAGGAAGACGTCGAAGTGTCAGCCGTGGCAGCGCCTTATGGTGACGGGCAATGCTATGGTTTTGCGATCCGCAATGTCGGCCGCCGGTTGCGCGATGCACCCGCCAATCATCAGCAATTGCCGCGCTCTGTCGAGCAACTGACCGAACTGGTCGGGCGAATGTCACTGAAGGATATCGTTCGCGAATCGACCGACCTTATCGAACGCCTCTGCATCGAAGCGGCGTTGACGTACACATCGGATAATCGTGCATCGGCAGCCGAAATACTGGGCGTCAGCCGCCAGAGCCTCTATTCGAAGCTGCACCGTCACGGCCTTGGCAATCTGGTCTCCGGCGCCAACTGACAACGCGCCAAATGGTGGGTTCAAAGTGACAATTTGGTTTGACACTCTGGGGTGTCAACCATAGCTTGGCGGTCATGGCCAATGCTGGAATGTCGACCCTGAACCTGCGCCCGCCTGCGCCGCGCGACGTGCTGGAATTGCTGAAGCCGATCACCTGGTTTCCGCCGATGTGGGCGTTCATGTGCGGCTGCATTTCATCGGGAGAATCGCT
>CAZYOU010000097.1:0-10019 GCA_964649315.1 uncultured Stakelama sp.
CCGGCCTGTCGCACCGCACCGGCCACGGCATCGGCATGGACGGGCATGAGCCGGTCAACCTGGTGCACGGCGAAGCGACGCCGCTGGCGGCGGGCATGTGCTTTTCCAACGAGCCGGGACTGTACCTGCCCGGCAAGTTCGGCGTTCGGCTGGAGGATTGTTTTCACATGACAGCTTCGGGGCCGAAATGGTTCAGCGTGCCGCCGGTGAGCCTCGACGCACCGATTGGTTGAACCGCCGCCAAGCCGGATCAACCGTTTCACTTGAGCAAGACGCATCAGCGCCCTAGATCAGCACCATGACACCAACCAACGACATCCGCCGCAGCTTCCTCGACTTCTTCGCCGGTGAGGGGCATGCGCGCGTGCCTTCGGCACCGCTGGTGCCGCACAATGATCCGACGCTGATGTTCGTGAATGCGGGCATGGTGCCGTTCAAGAATGTGTTCACCGGGCTGGAGACGCGGCCCTATATCACCGCGACATCGAGCCAGAAATGCGTCCGCGCGGGCGGCAAGCATAATGATCTCGATAATGTCGGCTATACCGCGCGGCACCACACCTTCTTCGAAATGCTCGGCAATTTCTCGTTCGGCGATTATTTCAAAGAACGCGCGATCAGCCTGGCGTGGAACCTGATTACGCGCGAATGGGGCATCGATCCGAACCGGCTGACCGTCACCGTCTATCACACCGATGACGAGGCATTCGACCTGTGGCGCAAGATCGCGGGACTGCCCGAAAGCCGCATCATCCGCATCGCCACCAACGACAATTTCTGGTCGATGGGCGATACCGGCCCATGCGGACCGTGCTCCGAGATTTTCTACGATCATGGCGATCACATTCCCGGTGGCCCGCCGGGCAGCCCCGATGAGGATGGCGACCGCTTTGTCGAGATCTGGAACCTGGTGTTCATGCAGTTCGAGCAATCGGCGGATGGCACCCGCACGCCATTGCCGCGCCCGTCGATCGACACCGGCATGGGGCTGGAGCGGATTGCCGCCGTGATGCAGGGCGTGCCCGACAATTACGATACCGACACGTTCAAGGCGCTGATCGCTGCATCGAGCGCGCTCACGCATACGCCGTCGACTGGCGATACGCAGGCAAGCCACCGAATCATCGCCGATCACCTGCGCACCAGCGGCTTTCTGGTCGCTGACGGCGTGCTGCCCGCCAATGAAGGGCGTGGCTATGTGCTGCGCCGGATCATGCGGCGCGCGATGCGGCATGCGCATCTGCTTGGCGCGAAGGACCCACTGATGCACCGGCTGGTGCCCGCGCTCGTTACCGAAATGGGTGCGGCCTACCCTGAATTGCTGCGCGCACAGCCGCTGATCGAGGCGACTCTGGCACAGGAGGAAACCCAGTTCCGCCGCACGCTCACCAACGGGCTGAAGCTGCTCGACGAGGCAACAGCCGGCATGGCCGCTGGCGCAACGCTGCCCGGCGAAACCGCGTTCAAGCTCTATGATACGTATGGCTTTCCCTATGATCTGACCGAGGATGCGCTTCGGGCGCAGGGCTTTGGTGTCGACCGCGCCGGGTTCGACACCGCAATGGCCGAGCAGAAACGCGCCGCGCGCGCCGCGTGGAAGGGATCGGGCGAGCGCGCTTCCGATGAGGTCTGGTTCGACATCGCCGAGGAAGCGGGCGGTACCGAATTCACCGGCTATACCAGCGATGTGGGTGAGGGCAGCGTGATCGCCCTGTTGAAGGACGGTGTTCGCGTCGACCGCGCAGGGCCCGGCGAGGTGACAATCTTGACCAACCAGACGCCTTTTTATGCCGAAAGCGGCGGGCAGATGGGTGACGCGGGGGTCATCACCGGCGATAATGGGTTGCGGGCCGTTGTGCGCGATACCGCCAAGGCGGTTGGCCGCCTCCACGCCCATAATGCCGTGATCGAAGCGGGGGAGATTGCGCAGGGTGACAGCATCCATCTGGCGATCGACACCGATCGACGCGCGCAAATCCGGGCCAATCACAGCGCGACGCATTTGCTGCACGCGGCGCTGCGCGCGCGGCTCGGCGGGCATGTCAGCCAAAAGGGCAGCCTGGTTGCGCCTGATCGGCTGCGGTTCGATTTCTCGCACCCAACCGCTTTGAGTGCGGCGGAGATTGCCGATATCGAAGCCGATGTGAACCGCCAGATCCGCGGCAATGCGCCGGTCACTACGCGGTTGATGACACCCGACGATGCGATTGCAGCCGGCGCGATGGCGTTATTCGGCGAGAAATATGGCGACGAGGTGCGCGTGTTGTCGATGGGCGCGCTTGCCGAAGCGGCCTATTCGGTCGAGCTGTGCGGCGGCACCCATGTCAACGCGCTGGGTGACATCGGCTTGCTGAAGATTATCGCCGAAGGTGCCGTGTCCAGCGGTATTCGCCGGATCGAGGCGCTGACCGGCGAAGCGGCGCGTCTGTGGCTCGCCGATCGTGACGAAAAGCTGCGCGAAGCGGCTGGCGTGCTGAAGGCATCGCCTGATGAAGTACCCGCGCGGGTGGCAGCGCTGGTCGAGGATCGCCGTCGGCTGGAACGCGAACTCGCCGACGCCAAGAAGGCGCTGGCGCTCGGTGGCGGCGTGGGTGCTGCACCGGCGGGGCCGGAGCAGATTGGCGGCGTGAACTTTGCAGCCCAAGTGGTCGACGGGCTCGATCCCAAAGGCCTGCGCGGCGCGGTAGATGATATCAAGGCGCGGATCGGATCGGGCATTGCGATGATTGTCGCGGTGAATGATGGTCGGGCATCGGTCGCGGTTGGCATCAGCGATGATCTGGTCGCGCGCCATAATGCCGTCAATCTGCTGCGGGTCGCCGTGGCCACGCTGGGCGGGCAGGGCGGTGGTGGCCGACCCGATATGGCGCAGGGCGGCGGCCCCGATGGCGACAAAGCGGCCGATGCGGTGGCGGCGGTTCGAGCGGCGCTAGAGGCGATGACAGCGACGGTTTGATCGCGTTCACCTCCCTATTTCAGCGGAGCAGATGATGGAAAAACCAATCGAGTCGTTCCGCGCCAGCACGAACCGTTGGCTGATCGGCAGCCTGGCCGGACTGGGCACCTTGCTGCTGTGCCTGGTCGGCGTGGGGCTGGTGATCATCGCGCTGCGCTGGTTACAGAACATCGCCACCAGTTATGAATTGACCGATCAGCGGCTGATCATCCGCACCGGTATCCTCAACAAAAAGACCGACGAGATCGAACTCTACCGGGTGAAGGACGTGACGGTTGCCTATTCGCTGATCAACCAATGGGTCGATATTGGCGCGATCAGCATCACCTCAAGCGATCCGACGACCCAGAGAGGGACGCTGGTGCTGCGCGATATCCCGCGGGCCCGGGCGATCCGCGAGGAATTGCGGACATTGGTCGACAAAGCGCGTCAGGCAAGGCGCGTGCGCGAGATGGATGTCGATTACGGATTTTGAACCCCGCGCGATTTTAATGCGGATCAGCGTGAAAAGATCGAGTTGCTTCCCGAGCGCGCGAGCCAACTGAAAAAACGCATCACGCCACCGACAAACGCTTGGGAGTAATTGCCCCCGGTGATCGCAAAATCGGTCGCGACCAGAATCAGCGTTAGCGCGGCAAGAGCCTTGATCATCATTGCCCGGGAGATGCCGCAGCGAGGTTAAACGGTTGTGCCCAGTTGGGGTGAACGCTGGGGTCAGCATGATTATGGCCCGCGACGTTCGTCTGCTGTGACCGCTTGCGATTGCGCCAGCCGCTTTATGCTGGGCGATCACGCTCGCGCAGACGGCGGATGCGGGGCGCGCGCTCCAGCCCCGCGGCATTTTTGATCTCCGTGCGCAACGTGTCGCGCTTTTCGTGAATCGACGCGATGACGGGGCCAACAGCAACGCCCAGATCGGTCAGCACGGCTTCCGACAATTGCAGCGAGCTCTCGAGCGTTTCGGGCACGGCGTCCGTCACACCGGCCCGGTAAAGCTCGGCTGCGTGATGCACATCGCGCGCGCGCGCAACGATCGTCAGCGCGGGCACCCAGGCGCGCACCCGCTGCGTCAGCCGCACCGTCAACACGGGGTCATCCATCGTCAGAATCAGCGCACTCGCCCGGCCCAGGTTCAGCCGATCGACCAGTTCGGCGCGGGCGACGTCACCGAAGATGATCGGATAGCCCTCCCGCCGGGCAGACATCACGACGTCGATGTCCGCTTCGACGGCCACATAAGGCTGATTGTGGACCTTTAGCATGTCGGCGACCATTCGCCCGACGCGCCCAAAACCAATGATGACCGCGCCCGGGCCCTCGGGGGGAATCGCCATATCGAGGACGTCGCCCTCGCTTCGCCGCTCGATCCGTCGCGCTGCCTGCCGCCCGATCCACGCCAGCAACGGCGTGAGCGTGAGGCCAAGCGCGGTCACCGTCTGCCAATAGTTCGCGGTGGCGGGCAGGATAAGCTGAACCTGTGCGGCGGCCCCAAGTACAATCAGCGTCGTCTCCGACGGGCTGCCCATCAGCAAGCCCGTTTCGGCGGCAATGGCATTTCGTTGGCCGTTGATTTTCAGCAGAACGGCGGTGACGATTGCCTTGACGCCGACAACTCCAAGCAGCCCCGCGAGCAGCGAGCCCCAATTTTCGAACACCAATTGCAGATCGAGGCTCATCCCCACGGTGATGAGGAACACACCAAGCGCGAGGCCACGAAACGGCGCGGTGATGACCTCCACTTCGCTGTGATAATCGGTTTCGGCGATCAGCAGCCCAGCGAGCAATGCGCCGACGATGGGCGAAAGGCCCGCCGCGGTCGTCGCGAGGCTCGCAAGGATGACCACGAGCAGCGAGGCTGCCAGAAACAACTCCGGGCTTTTCGTGCGGGCAGCCTGTGCAAACAGCCGCGGGAGCAACAACCGTCCACCGACAAAGATCGCTGCGATCGACAAGATACCCGCGCCGATCAGGCCGATCACCGCGGTGCCGTTGCCAGAGGCCCCTGGTCCAATCGCCGCGATGACGAACAGCAGCGGCACCAGCGCCAGGTCCTCGAACAACAGCATCGAAAAGGCGGCCCGGCCGATGACGCTGACAGCCCCGGCAATCGGTAACACCAGCGCGGTCGATGATAGCGCGAGCGCCAGCCCCAGCGTCATTGCTTCCAGCGGCGGCTTGCCGAACAGCATGATCGCCAACCCGATGACGAGGCCAGAGACGAGCATTTCCGACGCGCCGACTCCGAATACATCGCTGCGCATCGCCCATAAGCGCTTGAAAGACAGTTCCATGCCGATGGAAAACAGCAACAGGATGATGCCGAATTCGGCAAAGGGCTCAATGGCTTCGCGGTCGGTGATCGTGAAATGATACAGCCAGGGATAGTCATCGACCAAGCGCCCTAGGCCGCTTGGTCCAGCAAGCACGCCGACCATGATGAACCCGATGATCGGGCTGATCTTGGCACGGGCGAAGGCAGGGATAACCAGGCCAGCTGCGCCCAATATGACGAGGGCGTCCGAAAATCCGCTGCTTTCTAGGCCAATCGACATCGCCGCACTTAGCCTGACTGAGCGGACAATGTCAGCCTAGGCGACCAAAAAGATCAGCCCCCGGAAATGATCATGGTGCGACGGGTTGCTCCCGATCAGAAATCGCCGGCTTCAGCGCCGCTTAATGCTGAACGCCCATGGCGGTTTCCAGGTTGACGCGGACCTGTTCGAAGAACTGCTCGGTCGTCATCCAGGGCTGATTGGGGCCGATCAGCAGGGCCAGATCCTTGGTCATATGGCCATCTTCGACCGTCTTGATGCAGACCCGTTCGAGCGTTTCGGCAAAGCTGGTGACATCTGGCGTACCGTCGAACTTGCCGCGATATTTCAGGCCTCCCGTCCAGGCGAAGATCGACGCGATCGGGTTGGTCGAGGTGGCCTTGCCTTGTTCATGCTGGCGGAAATGCCGGGTGACAGTGCCGTGCGCCGCTTCGGCCTCGACCGTCTTGCCGTCGGGGGTGAGCAGCACCGAGGTCATCAGGCCGAGCGAGCCGAACCCTTGCGCGACCTGATCCGACTGGACGTCGCCGTCATAATTCTTGCACGCCCAGACGAATTCGCCGTGCCATTTGAGCGCGCTGGCCACCATGTCGTCGATCAGACGATGCTCATAGACGATGCCAGCTTCCTTGAACTTGTCCTTGAATTCGCTTTCGAAAACCTCAGCAAAGAGATCTTTGAAGCGGCCGTCATAGGCCTTCAGGATCGTGTTCTTGGTCGACAGATAGACCGGCCATTTCAGGTTGAGGCCATAATGCATCGATGCGCGCGCGAAATCACGGATCGAATCGTCGAGATTGTACATCGCGAGCGCGACGCCGGGTGACGGGAACTGAAACACTTCGCGGTCGATGACGGTGCCATCATCGCCCTCAAAGACCATGCGCAGCTTGCCGGGGCCGGGGACGAGGAAGTCGGTCGCCCGATACTGATCGCCGAAGGCGTGACGGCCGACGACGATCGGATGCGTCCAGCTGGGGATCAGGCGCGGCACGTTCTTGATGACGATCGGCTCACGGAAGATGGTGCCACCCAGGATGTTGCGGATCGTGCCGTTGGGCGATTTCCACATTTTCTTGAGGTCGAATTCCTTCACCCGGTCCTCATCGGGGGTGATCGTCGCGCACTTCACGCCGACGCCGTATTTCTGGATCGCGCGGGCGGATTCGACGGTGATCCGATCATCCGTTTCATCGCGCTTCTGGATGCCGAGATCGTAATAATCGAGTTCGATATCGAGATAGGGAAGAATGAGGCGCTCGCGGATCCATTGCCAGATGATCCGGGTCATCTCGTCGCCGTCGATTTCGACGACGGGCGTCTTCACCTTGATTTTCGCCATCGATCGTTCGCCTGTCCTTGGGGAGAATGTCAGCGCCGTCTAGGATGAAGGTCGGCCGCGATCAACCTCTCGCGAACGCTGTTTGACCATGCTCTGGTCGTTTGTTCGGCCGCATGGGTGCGCACATTGAATTGCTGCACTGCGCCATGTACAACCCGGTGATGCCCTTGCCCGAACAATTAACGCCAGATGTGCCGAGCGCCACGTGGCGCATCCCTGATGTCCACCCCGAGGGCCGCAAATATGTGCTGATCGCGGGGGCGATCGCGCTGGTTTCGCTGGTAGTCTGGGATTTCATTACCTGGCCGCTGATCGGGCTGACATTATGGGTCGCCCTGTTCTTTCGCGATCCGGTGCGGGTGACGCCGCAGGGCGACGATCTGATCGTTGCTCCCGCTGATGGGCTGATCACGATGATCCAGCGTATGCCGGTGCCGCCGGAGCTTGCCGGGGCTGACGCGCTTGGTTCGGCACCGCTGGTACGCGTCTCGATTTTCATGAGTGTGTTTGATGTGCACATCAACCGCACCCCGATTGCCGGAACGATCCGCCAGGTCATTTATATTTCCGGCAAATTCCTCAACGCCGATCTCGACAAGGCGAGCGACGAGAATGAGCGCCAGCATATTCTTGTCGAGGGCAAGGGTGGCCGCAAGATTGGCTTTACCCAAATCGCGGGATTGATCGCTCGGCGGATCGTCGGCTTCGTCAAGGCTGGTGATATGGTGGTTTCGGGGCAGCGCATCGGCCTGATCCGCTTTGGGAGTCGGGTCGATGTGTATCTGCCCGATGATGTCGCGTGCCAGGTCATCATTGGTCAGCGCAGCGTCGCCGGGGAGACGGTTCTGGGGCGGATCGGCGGGACGACTCCGTTGGGCATTCCCCAATGATGGGCGCTGATGCCATGGGTGCTGCAGCGACCGGCGCTGCATGACCGGCACACCGCGCCGCCCGCTGCGCGGTCTTCCGCTCCGCGCCGTGGCTCCTAACGCCGTAACGGCGCTGGCGCTATGCTCAGGCCTAACCGGAATCCGGTTCGCGATTTCTGCCGACTGGCAGCTCGCCGTGACGATGATCATGATCGCCGGCGTGCTTGACGGCCTGGATGGCCGGATCGCACGGATGGTGCGGGGTGAAAGCCGGTTCGGTGCTGAGCTTGATTCGCTGTCGGATGCGATTTCGTTCGGGGTATCGCCGGGGTTGATCCTGTATCTCTGGTCACTCAATGCGCTGCCGCAACTGGGGTGGCTCTGTGCGCTGGTGTTCGCGGTTTTTTGTGCATTGAGGCTGGCGCGATTCAATGCGGCGATCGACACGGTGGAACAGCCGCACAAATCGGCGGGATTTCTCACCGGCGTTCCCGCCCCGGCCGGGGCAGGGCTGGCCATGCTGCCGCTCTATCTGTGGTTCTGGACCGGCGAGGACGTATTTCGATCGGCGTGGATCGTGGCGCCCTGGGTTGCGGTCGTCGCGATCATGATGGTCTCCAGCATCGCCACGTTCAGCTGGTCATCATTCCGCCTGCGTAGCGCCATTCGGTTCGAGGCGATTGCTGTTGTCGTTCTGGTGGGTGCCGCGCTCGTCTCGGCACCCTGGCATACGCTGACGCTGGTCTGCATTGTCTATGTTGCGTCGATGCCCTTCAGCATCCGAAGTTACGCCCTTATCAGGCGGCAACGCGCAGCGGCTGCCGCGGATACCGCGCCGAAACCGTAACAGCGCGCGACACCTGCATCTGCCGACGCGATGCCGGGATAGCCGACCAATCCGCAGTTGTCGGCGTCGCTGCGTGACCCGGGGTCAACAGGGCGACGATACGGGGCATCGCGGGCAATAGGGTCGTGACGATGACGGCCATCACGGCCATCAGGGCAGCGGCAAAAAGGGCGAGGCTGAACAGGGTAACGATCATCGAACCACTCCGTGCGTTTGTCTGCTCGCACCAAAACGCGCAATTCCAACGCTCAAGCTGGAGAAACGAGCCTGTGTACGCTCCATGAACCTGTTATGTTCCATTCATGTTCTAGCTGTCAATGCTTGATTTGCGAACCGACCTCCGCTAAGCGGCGCGCCTGAACCCCGCATGGGAAGCGTACATCACCGGTGTCTGCCCGGGCCTTGGCCTGTTCGGATATTTGCTTCCCAGAGGACAAACCGGAAAGGAAATATCTATGGCGGCACCAGTCGTCACCATGCAGCAATTGCTCGAAACAGGCGCGCATTTCGGCCACCAGACTCACCGCTGGAACCCGAAGATGAAGCCCTACATCTTTGGCGACCGTAACGGCGTCCACATCCTCGACCTGTCGCAGACCGTGCCGCTGTTCGCACGCGCGCTTGAATTCGTCGCGGCATCGACCGCATCGGGCGGCAAGGTGCTGTTCGTCGGCACCAAGCGCCAGGCGCAGGAGCCTGTTGCCGACGCAGCGCGGCGTTCGGGCCAGCATTTCGTCAACCATCGCTGGCTGGGCGGCATGCTCACCAATTGGAAAACGATTTCGGGTTCGATCAAGCGCCTGAAGACGCTCGAAGAGCAGCTCTCGGGTGACACGACCGGCCTCACCAAGAAGGAAGTGCTTCAGCTGACCCGTGAAAAGGACAAGCTGGAACTCTCGCTCGGCGGCATCCGCGACATGGGCGGCATTCCGGACGTCATGTTCGTGATCGACGCGAACAAGGAAGAACTCGCGATCAAGGAAGCCAACACGCTGGGTATCCCGGTCGTGGCGATCCTTGATTCGAACGTCTCGCCTGATGGCATCGCTTTCCCGGTGCCGGCAAACGACGATGCGAGCCGCGCAATCCGCCTGTATTGCGAAGCGATTGCGATCGCCGCGACGCGCGGTGGCCAGCAGCAGCAGGCTGCCAGCGGTCGTGACCTTGGCGCGATGGACGAGCCACCGGCTGAGGAAGCACTTGCTGTTCAGGCAATGGACGAAGCAGCTGTCGAGTCCATCGTTGAAATGGCCGCCGCTGATTTCGAGCCTGAGCATGCTGCCGCTGCGACCGACCCGGAAACGGCAGTCGAAGCAGAGCGTCAGCTCGACGCCTGAGTTTGCGTCGCTGAACTGAAATATGGACGGGGTAGGGCGCAGGTCTTCCCCCGTCCCTAATCATATTTATCGAAGATAAGGATGTAAGACATGGCCGAGATCACAGCCGCCGCCGT